>JAFDVU010000092.1 GCA_018268835.1 Acidobacteriota bacterium
GGCTCCGCCCCTACCTCAGTCACCGTTCAGGCTCATCCTTCGATGAGAAAATGCTATGACCGGCTGGGTGAACGCGCCGTTGCCCGCCGAGTCCCAAACGGCGAACCGCACCCACTTCTTGCCGGCAGCGTCGAACGGGACGCGGAAGCGGTGCGTGCCGAAGGGCGCGGTGCCGGTGGCGGAGACGATTTCGCGGCCGGTCTTCGTGCCGTCGCCCCACACGACTTCGACGAAGTCGAGCGGGAAGGTCCACTCCACGTCGGCGGCGAACGCGCGCCGCGGGCCGCCGCCTTCGACGCCGTAATTTTTCAGCAGGACTTCGCCGGTGGTGATGAAGTAGTCGCCCGCGCGCATGGCGTGCAGGACCGGCGCCCAGCCTTCGTCGAAGCGCGGCAGGCGGTCGAGCTTCACGTAATTGACGCCGAGGTACGGATAGGTCTCGTCCTCGGGATACTTGGTGTAGGTGTCGCCCTCGGCGATCAGGAACTTGGGTCCGGCCCAGTTATTCATGTCGTCGAGGGTGTTGAAGCAGCGCACTTCGCAGAGGCGTTTCTCGCTCTGGTCGACGGGCAGTGATTCCCACGAGCCGCCGAGGAAGCGGTCGCCCTGGAAGTTCGCGGTTTGGCGCACGGCGTCGGGGAAGCCGGTGGAGCCCTTGGTGCGCGGGTGGGATTGCCAGGCGTAGCCGTTTTCGGCGCGCAGCATCGCGTAGAGGTCCTCCTGGTCGCGCACGTGGTAGAGCTTGCCGCGCCGCGGATCGTCCTCCGCCAGTGGTTGATCCTTGCCGCGGGAGCGCTCCCAGTACACGGGCCTGGGCATCGCGGTCATGAGGTGGCCGGTGGCGGGGTAGCTGGCCTCTTCGCCGGGGATGATGAGGAAGGAGCGGTCGCTGAAGCGGCGGGCGCCGGTGAAGTAGGCTTCCTGATCGCGCAGGCGCGCCGGACCGGTCATGGCGCCGTCGCCGTGGAAATCGGCCAGGATCACGATGTTCACGCCCACGCCGCGGAAGACGCTGATCCACGGCGACTGCAGGTCCATGGTGCCGGCGTCCTGCAGTTCCTCCTGGAAGTGCAGGTGGAAGTGGCTGATCAGCACCTGATAGCCGGGCAGGGGCTTGAACTCATCGTTGTGCGTGTAAGCCAGGACGGCCTCGTGCGTGGACGGCGCGTCCTGCGCGCTCAGGTACCAGTAGACCGGCATGTGCTGCAGGGTTCCGGGCGGCGCGTTGTAGAGCGCCTGATTGTCGCGATTATCGCGCGCGCGGGCGACCTGCCGTTTCCACACGGCGTCGCTGATGCCGTAGGGGCGGTAGGCCTCCTCGCGATCGGCCTGGCGCACGCCGGCGGAGAACGTGCGGGCGCTATCCTTGCGATACCAGACGTAGCCCTGGTTGACCTCGATTTCGCGTGCATAGAAGAAGCGGTGCGGGGCGGGGAAGACGGCGAGCGTCCCGGTGCCCGTCTCGACTTCGGCGACGCGTCCGCGCGCGCGCAGGGCGACGCGGTCCACGTTGGGCGCGCCGCCGAACTGGTAGCGTTGCCAGGTGCCGGCTTCGTCCTTCCAGCGCACCTCGGAGGCGTCGTTGAGTGCGAAGCCGCTCAGACCGGCGTCATATTTATATGCGACGTCGGGTTCGCCGGTTTTGGCGAGGGCCTCCTGACGGAGGAGGTTCGCCCCGCGGTAGACGGTGAAGCGCAGGTCGCCGGAGAAGATGCCGGCGGTGAGGCCGGGGAAGGTGATTTCGAGGCGGGCGCCATCGGTGCGGACGGCGCATCCGGCGGCGTGATATTCGGCGCGGGCGCGGCGGATCTCCTCGGGCTTGCGCGGCAGGTCGAGATTGCGGCCGGGCGTCCCCGGGACTTCGAGGGGCGCGTCCCAGAAGGCGTTCCACTTTTCGCGGGCGACCAGGTCCGGCGTCAGGGCGACTCCGAGCGCGCGCAGGGGCTCGATCTGCTGCTGCGACATACGCCGCTTGCCGCTGGTGATCTCGAACTCGGGGGCGAGATCGCGCGCCAGCACCTTGCCCTGCGCCGCGAGTTCGAGGATCACGGGGTGGCCGTCGCGGATGCCGAAGCGAGCGTGGAGTTCGGCGTTGCGCTCGCCGCGCCAGTTCACGTCGAGAGCGTTGCCGGCGATGGTTGCCCGCAGACCCTCGGCGGGGCTGTAGGCCCTCAAATCGCAGGTGAGGGATTGCGCCGGGAGGACGGCGCAGGTGATCAACAGGGCCGTGAGGAGTCTCATCGGCTGCCAGTATATATCCCCGGCGGCGGGATTACGGCTCGATGTGGATGGGGGTGCCGTCGGGGACCAGGCTCCAGATCTCTTCCATTTCGGCGTTGGTGACCGCGATGCAGCCCTGGGTCCAGTCGCCATCGCGGGGTTGGCCGTCTTTCAGGCCGTGGATCATGATGTCGCCGCCGGGGTCGGCGCCGAGGGCGGCGGCGCGGGCGCGGTCGGCGTCGTTGGGGTAGGAGATGTGCAGGGCGAGGTGATAGCGGCTTCTGGGATTGCGGCGGTCGATGAGGTAGTCGCCTTCGGGGGTGCGGCCGTCGCCTTCGCACTGCTTGTGACCGATGGGGTCGCGGCCGAGCGCGATGCGATAGGCGCGGAGGATGGAGTTTCCGCGCAGCAGGAGGAGTTCCCGCCGCGCCTTGTGGACGACGATCCGGTCCGCCCTCAGCACCCCGCAACGCATAAATGTATGTTAGCGTCCCGGGGAAGATGCGAGCCCAGGCGTTCGGCCCTGTAGATCGTATCGCGCGATGCGCATGGAATCGTCAGCCCGGGATTGCGCGATTAGCAGGCCGGAGGCCTGCGCTACCAACACCGCCGAAGCCCAGAAGAGGGGCCAAGGTCGAGGGATCGCCGACCGGATCGTCGCGCTGCCATACGTCCCTGATCCCCTCAAAAAACCTGAGAGATCCCCGCGTGGCACCCCCGCGTGTGGGTGGTTCTGTAATTTACTGAATCCAAAGTGGTTCCGGAAACTGTCCGCACTGGCGGCTAATTTCAGATCCAAAAATCTGTTGAAAATTACGACAACGCGGTCTTATACTATGGTTTAGGAAGTAAAGCCCAGGTAAAGGAGGGGCAACTTGAGCAGCTCATCCCGACCTAAAGTCACTATCGACGGTAACGAAGCCGCCGCATACATCGCACATCAAACCAACGAAGTCATAGCCATTTATCCGATTACTCCATCGTCCAACATGGGCGAGTGGGCGGACCAGTGGTCCGCCGAAGGAAAGACCAATATTTGGGGCACCGTCCCGACGGTTGTCGAGATGCAGAGCGAGGGCGGCGCGGCTGGCGCCATCCACGGCGCGCTGCAAGGCGGCGCGCTTTCCACGACGTTCACGGCATCGCAGGGGCTCCTGCTGATGATCCCGAACATGTACAAGATCGCAGGGGAACTGACCCCGACGGTCTTCCACATCGCGGCGCGCGCTATTGCCGCGCAGGCGCTCTCGATTTTCGGCGATCACTCCGACGTGATGAGCGCCCGTTCCACGGGGTTCGCGATGCTGGGTTCGGCGTCGGTCCAGGAAGTCATGGACACCGCGCTGATCGCGCAGGCAGCGACGCTGGAATCGCGCATCCCCTTCATCCACTTCTTTGACGGGTTCCGCACCTCGCACGAAGTCGCCAAAGTGGAGCAATTGCAGGCGGACGACATCCGCGCCATGATCGACATGGACCTGGTGGAGGCACACCGTGCCCGCGCCATGTCACCCGACCACCCGGTGGTCCGGGGCACGGCGCAGAATCCGGACGTCTATTTCCAGGGGCGCGAATCGGTCAATCCGTACTACCTGGCGACCCCGACCATCGTGCAGAACGCGATGGACAAGTTCGCGGGAATCACGGGACGGCACTACCACCTGTTCGATTACTTCGGCGCGCCCGATGCGGAGCGGGTGATCATCATCATGGGTTCGGGCGCGGAAGTGGTGCATGAAACGGTGGAAGCCCTGGTCGCGGCCGGCGAAAAAGTCGGCGTGATCAAGGTCCGGTTGTACCGGCCGTTCTCGATCGAGCACTTCATCGCCGCGATACCGGCGAGCGTAAAGTCGCTGGCCGTGCTGGACCGCTGCAAGGAGCCGGGCGCGACGGGCGAACCGCTCTACTGCGACGTGGTCACGGCGCTGGCCGAGTCCGGCGTTTCGAAGAAGGTCATCGGCGGCCGCTACGGGTTGGCCAGCAAGGAATTCACGCCGGCGATGGTGAAGGGCGTGTTCGACGAGTTGCTGAAGTCCAAGCCGAAGAACCACTTCACGGTGGGCATTGTGGACGACGTGACGCACACGTCGCTGGCGTACGACCCGAACTTCTCTTCGGAGGTGGAGGGTACGGTCCGCGCGATGTTCTACGGACTGGGCGCCGACGGCACGGTGGGCGCCAACAAGAACTCGGTCAAGATCATCGGCGAGGAGACCGACAACTTCGCCCAGGGCTACTTCGTCTACGATTCGAAGAAGTCCGGGGCCATCACCACCTCGCACCTGCGCTTCGGTCCCAAGCCGCTGCACTCCAGCTACCTGATCAACCAGGCGAGCTTCGTGGCGTGCCACCAGTTCAGCTTCCTCGAACGTCTGGACATGCTCAAGTCGGCGGAGAACGGCGCGACGTTCCTGCTCAACAGCCCCTTCGGGCCGGACGAGGTGTGGGACAAACTGCCGCGGAAGGTGCAGCAACAGATCCTCGACAAGAAGCTCAAGTTCTACGTGATCGACGGATACGAGGTGGCCAAGCATACCGGCATGGGCACCCGCATCAACACCATCATGCAGACGTGCTTCTTTGCGATCAGCGGCGTGCTGCCGCGCGAGGAGGCCATCGCGGCCATCAAGTACGCGATCAAGAAGACCTACGGGCGCCGCGGAGAGAGCGTGGTGCAGAAGAACTACGCGGCGGTGGATGAGGCGCTCAGCCACCTCCACGAAGTCAAGGTGCCGGGCAAGATCACGGCGCTGTTCGACATCCGCCCGCCGGTTCCAGCGGCTGCGCCGGAGTTCGTCCAGAAGGTAACCGCGATGATCATCGCCGGCGACGGCGACAATCTTCCGGTGAGCGCGATGCCGGTGGACGGCACGTATCCGATGTCGACCACGCAATGGGAAAAGCGCAATATCGCGCTGGAGATTCCCGAGTGGGACCAGGAACTGTGCATCCAGTGCGGCAAGTGCGTGCTGGTGTGCCCGCACAGCGTGATCCGCGCCAAGGTCTACGACGACAGTTGCCTGAAAGGCGCTCCGGAATCCTTCAAGGCCGTTCCGGCCCGCTGGAAGGACATGAAGGAGAAGAAGTACACGCTGCAGGTCGCGCCCGAGGATTGCACCGGCTGTACGCTCTGCGTGCAGATCTGCCCGGCGAAGAGCAAGACCGAGGTGAAGCACCGCGCCATCAACATGGTGGCTCAGCCGCCCATCCGCGAGCGCGAAGCGGCGAACTGGGACTTCTTCCTTTCGATTCCCGAAACCGACCGCAGCGTGCTTTCGCCGGCACAGGTGAAGGACGTGCAGTTGATGCAGCCGCTGTTTGAATTCTCCGGCGCCTGCACGGGTTGCGGGGAGACCCCGTACGTGAAGCTGATGACGCAGTTGTTCGGCGACCGCATGATGATCGCCAACGCCACCGGCTGTTCGTCCATCTACGGCGGCAACCTGCCCACCACGCCCTACTGCAGCAACGGCGAGGGCCGGGGTCCGGCCTGGAACAACTCGTTATTCGAGGACAACGCCGAGTTCGGCATGGGCATGCGGCTGGCCGTTGACAAGCAGAACGAGTATGGCCGCGAACTGGTGGCCAGGCTCGCTTCGGTGATCGGGGACGAACTGGCGCAGGCCATTCTCAACGCCGATCAGTCCAACGAAGCCGGCATCTTCGCGCAGCGCGACCGCGTGAAGATCCTGCGCGAGAAACTGGCCGGGATCAACACCGCCGAGGCGCGGGACCTGAACAGCATCGCCGATGCGCTGGTGAAGAAGAGCGTCTGGATCGTCGGCGGCGACGGTTGGGCGTACGACATCGGCTACGGCGGGCTGGACCACGTGCTGGCCAGCGGCCGCAACGTGAACGTGTTGGTGCTCGATACCGAGGTGTACTCGAACACGGGCGGCCAGGCGTCGAAGTCCACACCGCGCGGCGCGGTTGCCAAGTTCGCCGCCGGCGGCAAGCCGGCCGGGAAGAAGGACCTGGCGCTCATGGCGGTCAACTACGGGACCGTTTATGTCGCGCGCATCGCCATGGGCGGCAACGACATGCACACCGTGAAGGCGTTCCTCGAAGCGGAAGCTTTCAACGGGCCGTCGCTCATCATCGCCTACAGCCACTGCATCGCCCACGGCTACGACATGGCCTACGGTCTCGATCAGCAGAAGGCCGCGGTCAACTCCGGCTACTGGCCGCTATTCCGCTACAACCCGGATCTCGCCGGGCAGGGCAAGAATTCGTTCCAACTGGATTCGCGCGCTCCGAACCTGCCCCTCAAGGACTACGTCTACAACGAGACCCGCTACACCATGCTGGCCAAGAGCAATCCCGAAGAGGCGCAGCGCCTTCTCAAGCTGGCTCAGGAAGACGTCACCACGCGCTGGAAGCTCTACGAGCATCTGTCGCACCAGGAGGTGAAGTAAATGATCGATCTTTCACGCACCATCGACCTTTCCACCACCTATCTCGGGTTAAAGCTCAAGAACCCGCTGGTGGCGTCATCCTCGCCGATGTGCGCCGATCTCGGCAACGTGCGGCGCATCGAGGACGCCGGAGCCGGTGCGGTCGTGCTCCACTCCCTGTTCGAGGAACAGATCGAACTGGAGAGCGAAGAACTCGACCGCTTCCTCACGGAGAGCGCCGGGCTTTCGCCCGAGGCGACCACTCACCTGCCCGAGCCCATGCATCCGGTCATGGGTCCTGAGCAGTACCTGAAGCACATTTCGCAGTGCAAGCAGGCGGTGAAGATTCCGATCATCGCTTCGCTGAACGGCACCACTCCGGGCGGCTGGGTCCACTATGCCAAGCTCATGCAGCAGGCGGGCGCGGACGCTCTGGAGCTGAACATTTACTACATCCCGGTGGATCCCAAGGTCACCGCGGAGCAGGTCGAGCAGCAGTATGTTGACCTGGTGCGCGCGATCAAGGGCGAGGTCACCATCCCGGTCGCGGTCAAGCTGGGTCCCTACTTCAGCTCCATCGGCAACATGGCGAAGAAGCTGGACGCGGCCGGCGCCGACGGACTGGTGCTCTTCAACCGCTTCTACCAGCCGGATTACGATCTCGAGAACATGGAGGTGGTCCCGAACCTGATCCTCTCCAACAGCTACGAGCTCCTGCTCCGGCTCCACTGGATCGCGGTCATCTACGGCAGCGTGAAGGCGGATCTCGCCCTCACGGGCGGCGTCCACCACGCTACCGACGTCATCAAGTCGATGATGGCGGGCGCGAAGGTCGCCATGATGACCAGCGCCCTGCTCAAGCGCGGAATCAGCTTCCTCGATACCCTCGCCACCGAAATGCTGGTGTGGATGGGTGAGCACGAGTACGATTCCATCAAGCAGATGCAGGGCAGCATGAGCCGCAACGCCGTCCCGCAGCCCAAAGCCTTCGAGCGCGCCAACTACATGAAGGTGCTGGGCAGCTACGCCATGCGGTAAACCTCAACTTCGGCGGCGCGCGCGCGTCGGCTTCCGATGCGCGCGCGCCATGGTCATTCGGCGCGGCAAAAGATGCGCCTCTCCTTCGTCTTCGCGGTTCTGCTTTCTTCCCACCTGTCCGGCCAAGCCCTCTCCTTCGGATTCCGCGCCGGTATTCCCCTCGTGCCCGCTCTTGCCGGCGGCGCGGCCGGGATGCCCGCGACCTTTGGACCGTCGGTCGAACTGAGGTTGTGGCGCGGCGCCGGCGTGGCGGGCGATTTTCTGTTGCGGCGCGCTACGGTCGCGGGCGGATCCGAGGCGATGTGGAGATGGGACGCGCCGGTGACCGCCGTGTATCGCTTTCCTGGTCCGGTGCGGCCGTTCGTGCGCGCGGGCGTTGCGTTCAACCGTGTCTTCAAGGGCGCGTCGCTCGGTGAACTTCGGCATGCCGGTACCAGCGGGTTCGTGGCCGGCGCCGGCGTGCGCATCCTGGTCGCGGGGCTGCGGCTCGATCCCGAGGTACGCTTCACGCGCTGGCGGGACCGCAACTTCGGCACGCGCGATTCCGCGGTCCGCTCCAATCTGAGCGACGTCGCGCTGATGCTGGGCATCAGCTTCTGAGCGCTAACCGCGCGGCCGGGCGCCTCCGGCGCAGGAGTCGCACGTCATTGATTCCAGGGAACATTCATCAATGTTCCCTGGAGAGTATCTCCGCCGCCGGGAAGAGTGAAGGACTACCGCTTCGGACGCGACAATTCTTCCAGCGCTTTGTCCAGCCGGTCGAGCAGCGCCTGGAGATCGGCCAGTCGCGCCTGCTCAGCGCGCATTTGCGATTCGGCGTCCGCCTCCGAGCTGCGCCGCGCGGCCTCCTCCGCCGTGAGGGACTCGAGCGCGGCTTTGGCGCGCGGCAGGTTATCGATCATGTCCTTCTTCTGCGCGCTGTCCGGGCTATTGCGTATGGAGTCGTCCAGAGCCTGGATCTGTGCCGCCAGGCCCTTGCGTTGGCCTTCCGCTTCGGAGACGCGCGTGTGCGCGGCGTCGAGCCGCTGCTGCGCGGTGTTGACGATCGCGGTCTGCGATTGCAGCCGGTAGAGGGCGATCTGTACGCGCTGCGATGTCACGGTGGTCGATTCCAGTTGCTGCCGCAGCGCGCGGATCTCGTTGATCAGGGTTTGGGTGAGCACGGTATCGGTGGACTGCCCGAAGGCCGTGCCGATAAACAGGAGCAAGGCGACGCCGCGTGTCATGCCAGCATTATAGGCGGGCGGCGCGACGGTACGCGAGGATGTCAGCGTCCGGCGAGCCCTTCGGTGAGCTCGATGCGCACGCCGTCGGGATCTACCAGAAACGCAAGTTTCAGTCCGCCAAGCTGCGGCATCTCGCGATACGGTATTTCGAACTTGTAGCCTTCGGCCTCGAGTTTCTTGCAGAAGGCTTCCAGGCCCTTAACCTCGAAGCCGATGTGATCGAGGGCGCGTCCCTTGGTGGGCGCCTGCGCGGCATCGGTCTTGCGGAAGTCCACTTCGCCGCCGGGTATGAACGCGGACAGGAACGCTCCGCGGGATCCGGAGCGCGCCCCGAAAGTCTTCACGTACCAGGCGCGCCCTTTCTCCATGTCCGGCGTCCCGATGTGGATGTGGTGAAACTTGAGCGGCATATCAAGCGACGCATCGGGCGTGAACTCGATCACGACGTTGTCCGGAAAGTGGGCCATGAACTGTCCGGTCGTGGCATTTTCGCCGCTGAAGGTGAGTCCGGCGGCGGCCAGTTTCGCGTGCATCGCGCGCGGGTCCTTCACCAGGAAACCGAAGTGCGGCACCGCGGAGCCTTCGGAGCCCTCCACCGGTCCGCGCGCCTTGCCGACAATCATGAACACGCCGGGCAGGCGGAGCAATTCGAGCGACCCGGAGTGCGTGACCTCCGCGCCCAGAGCGCCCACGAAGATCTTCTTCTGGGCTTCGGGATCCGCCGACATCAGGTGAATGTGCCCGATGGAAACGCCGGCGTCGTTGGGCGGGGCGAGTTGCGCGCAGAGGGAAGCGGCGGAGGCCGCGAGTATGAGAGCCAGTCGCATGGGCGCTAGACTAACACATCGCCGGGCGCGCGGCGCCGCTTCCGGTATAATGCCAGCGGAGATCGCACCCGCCGTGAATCGAAGACGCTTTCTTTCGCGCAGCGCCGGCATCGCGCTGGCTCCCGCGGCCGCCCAGGCGCAGGCTTCCGCCCGCCCTTCCGCCGCCAACGACCGCATCGGGGTGGCCGTCATCGGCTGCGGCGGCATGGGGCGCAACGACCTTACCGATTTTCAGAAGCAGCCGGAGGCTGAGATCCGCGCTGTCTGCGACGCTTTCCGCCCGGCCGCCGAGCGCGCGCGGGAAATGACCGGCGGCCGCGCGGAGATCGTGGCCGATTTCCGCCGCGCGATCGAGCGCAAGGACATCGACGCGGTCGTCGTCGCCACGCCCGATCACTGGCACGCACTGATGGCGGTGGCGGCGTGCGACGCCGGCAAGGACGTGTACGTGGAGAAGCCGATCTCGCACAACGTGCGAGAGGGCCGGCTGATGGTGGAGGCCGCCCGGCGCAATAACCGGGTGGTGCAGGTGGGCATCCAGCAGCGCTCGGGGTCGCACTTCCAGCGCGCCGTGAAGGCGGTGCGGGACGGGCGCATCGGCACGGTCCATTTCGCACAGTGCTGGATCCATAACTACTCGCCCGATCCGCGGGGCATGGGCAATCCGGCGGAGACGGCGCCGCCTCCGGGACTCGACTGGGACATGTGGCTCGGGCCCGCGCCCAAGGTTGGTTACACGCCGGCGCGGCGCAATTTCCGCGTGTTCTGGGATTATGCCGGCGGCGAACTCACCAACTGGTGCGTGCACCTGCTCGACGTTGTGCACTGGGCGCTCGGGCTGGACGCGCCGCTGACCGTGGCGTCGTCGGGAGGCAAGTGGTACTTCCAGGATTGCCGCGAGTGCGCCGATACGCAGGAAGTGATGTGGGAGTATCCGGGGAACCTGCTGGTGCGCTTCTCCGCGCTGGCGCACAACAGCTTCGGCCCCAACGGCGATCCGGGAGCGAAGTCCTTCGGCAGTTACGGCATCATGATGCAGGGCACGAAGGGGACCTTGTTCATCGACCGCGCGGGCTACCAGATCACGCCGCAGATGACCGCGCATTCCGAGCCCGTCTCCGCCGGATCGCGCGAAGCGTACGACGACCTGATCGGGTTCGGAAACTACTTCACCGGCGACGGCGTGGCCGAGCGCGGATCGGGATCCATGCAGCACGCGCCGCACGTGCGCAACTTTTTGGACGCGATGAAATCGCGGCGGCGCCCGGCGGGCGATATCGAAATCGGCCACAAGAGCACGGCACCGTGCCTGATCGGCAACATCGCGCTGCGTACCGGGCTGAAGCTGAAATGGGACGGCGCCGCCGAGCGCTTCACCAACAGCGACGAAGCCAACGCGCTGCTCACGCGCCAGTATCGCGCCCCGTGGAAGCTGGCCGGACTCTGACGCGGCGCGCCCGCATCAGACTCTCCCGGCGGAGCGGAGGGCGGCGTATTCCGCGTCGGTGAAGAGCCGCGAGCGGATCAGAAAACGCAGCCCTTCCGGACCTTCGAGCGAGAACATGCCGCCGCGTCCGGGCACCACGTCCACTGTAAGCTGGGTGTGCTTCCAGTATTCGAACTGGCTGCGGCTCATGTAGAACGGGGTGCCGCCGATTTCGCCGAGTTGCACGTCGCTGTCTCCCACCAGGAACTCGCCGCGCGGGAAACACATCGGGGAACTGCCGTCGCAGCATCCGCCGGACTGATGGAAGATCAGGTCGCCGTAGCGCGCCGCCAATTTAGCGATGAGCGCGAGGGCGGATTCGGTGGCCAGCACCTGTTGCGGTAGCGGGTCCATTGCGCTTCTCCCGCCTAGAAGAAGCCGAGGGCATTGGGGCTGTAGCTGACCAGTTGATTCTTGGTGTGCTGGTAGTGTTCGAGCGCCATGCGATGGGTTTCGCGGCCGATGCCGGACTGCTTGTATCCGCCGAAGGCGGCGTGCGCCGGGTAGAGGTGATAGCAGTTGGTCCAGACGCGGCCGGCCTGGATTTCGCGTCCGAAGTGGTAGGCGCGGCTCATATCGCGGGTCCAGACGCCAGCGCCGAGACCGTAGAGCGTGTCGTTGGCGATGGCGAGCGCTTCTTCCTCGTCCTTGAACGTAGTGACGCTGACCACGGGTCCGAAGATCTCTTCCTGGAAGACGCGCATGCTGTTGCGGCCCTTGAACACGGTGGGCTGTACATAATAGCCACCGGCCAGTTCGCCACCGAGTACCGCGCGTGCGCCGCCAGTGAGGACTTCGGCGCCCTCCTGGCGGCCGATGTCGAGGTAGGACAGAATCTTTTCGAGCTGCTCGCTCGATGCCTGCGCGCCTATCATGGTATCGGAGGCGAGCGGATTGCCCTGCTTGATCGCCTTGACGCGCGGCAGTACCTTTTCCATGAACCGCTCATAGATCGATTCCTGGATGAGCGCGCGCGAGGGGCAGGTGCAGACCTCTCCCTGGTTGAGCGCGAACAGGACCAGTCCTTCGATGGCCTTATCGAGGAAGGCATCGTCCTTGGCCATGACGTCTTCAAAGAAGATGTTGGGACTCTTGCCGCCGAGTTCGAGCGTCACCGGGATCAGGTTCTGCGACGCGTACTGCATGATGAGGCGGCCGGTGGTGGTTTCGCCGGTGAAGGCGATCTTGGCGATGCGCGGGCTGGAGGCCAGCGGCTTGCCCGCTTCGAGTCCGAAGCCGTTGACCACGTTGAGCACTCCGGGAGGAAGCAGGTCGCCGACCAGCTCCAGCCAGACCAGGATGGAGAGCGGCGTCTGCTCGGCGGGCTTGAGGACCACGCAATTGCCCGCGGCGAGCGCCGGCGCGAGTTTCCACACGGCCATCAGGATGGGGAAGTTCCAGGGGATGATCTGGCCGACCACGCCGAGCGGTTCGTGGTAGTGATAGGCCACGGTGGAGGAGTCGATTTCGCAGATGGAGCCTTCCTGCGCGCGAATGGCGCCGGCGAAATAGCGGAAGTGATCGATGGCGAGAGGGATATCGGCGGCGGTGGTTTCGCGGATGGGCTTGCCGTTGTCCCAGGTTTCGACGGTGGCGAGGAGCGCGAGGTTTTGCTCCATGCGGTCGGCGATCTGTTCGAGGGTGCGGGCGCGCGCGGCGGCGGAGGTCCGGCCCCATTCGCGTCGCGCGGCGTGAGCGGCGTCAAGGGCGCGATCGATATCGGCGGCGTTGGAGCGGGGAATCTCGCACAGGACCTTGCCGGTGACGGGCGTCACGTTCTCGAAGTAGCTCTGTGAGAGAGGCGGCATCCATTCGCCGGCCACGTAATTTGCATAGCGCTGTTTGAGGCTCAGCGGCATCCCGCCGAGGGTGGAGTCGAGAGTACGGGCTTGCATGCGGTTCCCTCCTGCAAAGATTCGCGGAGGGCAAACGGCCACTCCGCCGTCATGATTCTACATGGAACCGGCGGGCGCGGAGGATCCCTCCGGCGCATTTTCGAACACCCGGTCCGCCGGACTATGTACGATTCACCGCTTTTCGGCGCTGGAATCACGTGCCGGCGGGATACCCGGCTGCCGCGCGGCCCGGTAGGGTAGAGAGAAGGGGAAGGTGATGAAGCGATCCGCCGTATTCCTGCTTCTGGGCAGCCTCTGCGCTTCCGCGCTGGGGGCGAAGGGGAAGCAACAGAAGCTGTCTCCCGACGACATCGGCCATTCCGATCCCGGCAAGGGCGTGAATTTCTACTCGATCGAGAAAGAGATGGCCCTGGGCAAACAACTCGCCGCGGAAGTCGAACGGCAGGCTAAGATCGTCGACGATCCCGTTGTCGCGGAGTACATCAACCGGCTCGGCCAGAACCTGGCCCATAACTCCGATGCGCAGGTCCCGTTCACCTGTAAGGTTATCGATTCCACGGAAGTCAACGCCTTCGCATTGCCGGGCGGCTTCCTGTTCGTCAACACTGGGCTGATTCTGCGCGCCGGCGACGAAGCGGAACTGGCGGGAGTGATGGCGCACGAAATCGCGCACGTCGCGGCCCGCCACGGCACCAAGCAGGCCACCCGCGGACAACTCGCCAACCTGGCCAGCATTCCGCTGATCTTTCTGGGCGGCTGGGCGGGCTACGGGATCCAACAGGCGGCGAGCGTGGCGGTGCCGATGGGCTTCCTCAAATTTTCGCGCGGCATGGAGCAGCAGGCGGATACCCTCGGCCTGGAATACATGTATAAGGCCGGATACGATCCGACCGCGTTCGTAGACTTCTTCGAGCGCATCGAGACGCTGGAGAAGAAGAAGCCCGGCGCCGTCGCGAAGGTGTTCTCCACCCATCCGCCGACGGAGGATCGCGTCCGGCGCACGCAGTCCGAGATCCAGCAGCTTGCGCCGCTGCCGGAATACGTGCTCGATACGTCGGAGTTTCACCAGGTCCGCGACCGGCTGGCCATGCTGCTGCGTGAGCGCAAGGGCGACATCAAGGACGACAACCGCCCGACCCTGTTGCGCCGCACGCCGCGCGGGACGGACACCAACGGCGATGACAGCAAGGACGACGAGCGCCCGACGTTGAAACGGCGTCAGTAAGTGCGGGTGGGTTGCAGTCCGGAGTTCCGGGTGCTAAGTGAGGTGAAAGTATGAGCCGTTCGCGACGAGCCGCTGCCGCCCTGGTGGGCGCCCTTCTGCTGTTGGCCGCGGGCTGCGCGAAGAAGAAGCCGGTAGCGTCCACTCCGCCACCGCCGTTCCAGCCTGAAAGCGGCGCGGGCGCGGCGCCATCGGCCGGGCCGCCCGCGATCGGCCTGTTCGCCGCGGAGCCTTCCACGATCGAGCGCGGCGAGTCCGCAATGCTCCGCTGGAAGGTGGATCGCGCATCCGGCGCCACGCTGGAGCCGGGGATCGGAACGGTCTCGCCCGAGGGATCGCGGCGGGTGTTTCCGTCTGATTCGACGACCTACCGGCTGCACGCCACCGGTCCCGGCGGCGTGGCCGACGCCACCGCCACCGTCTCGGTCACCGTTCCGCCTCCGCCTCCTCCTCCGACCGCGCCGGCGGCGTCCGTGAAGACGCTGGACGAGCGAATCGGAGCCGAGGTGGTCGATGTCTACTTCGACTATGACCAGTACGACGTGCGCGACGATGCCGCCTCCCTCCTGGCCAGGGATGCGGAGGCGCTGAAGGCGATCTTCCGCGACTTCCCCGACGCGGCGGTCGTGATCGAAGGCCACTGCGACGAGCGCGGATCGGCCGAGTACAATCTCGGGCTCGGCGACCGGCGCGCCACCGCGGTGCGGGACTACCTGGTCCGGTTGGGCATCCCGGCATCCCGCCTGACCACGATCAGTTACGGCAAGGAGCGGCCGCAGTGCACGGAACACAACGAGGCGTGCTGGCAGAAGAACCGCCGCGCGCACTTTGCGACCCGGACCCAGGCGCCCGCCGATTGAAGGAGCGCGGGGAGTCCTATTGCAGCGCCCGCTGGAGCGGATGGATCCGGCCGGCTCGGGCGCCCTGGTAACCCGAGTGGGCGACTCCGGGGTCGAGTTCGTGGAAGGGCTTGCCGTCGATCTTCTCGATGCGATAGCCCTGGAGCTCTCCTGGCGGGCCCCAAACGACATAGACTACCGTCGCGGTCTTCCTGCCGGCGGCGCGCAGTTCGGCGCAGATGCCACGCCCGGACGCGACATCGAAATACGCCGGGTCTTCCGGGTACCGGAGAGTGAGCAACTCAACCCCGGAGGGAGGCTCCGGGCCGGGGCCCTTGAAGTCGCACTGCCAGGCCATCTCCTCGGTGACGGTGACGCGTCTCTCGCACGAGCAGCAGCAGAGGGCGGCGAGCACGGGCAGGATTCGGAGGAGTGCGTTCACAACCACTCGATCTTATCGTGCCCGGGAAGAAAGAAGGGCGGCTACGCGGAAGCGGGCGCTGGCTCGGATGCCGCGACGCGCTTTCGCGGGATGGCGGGCAACCCTCCCACGCTCCACGCCATCAGGCCGAAGATGAGAAACGCCCACATCATCTCCGACCATGGTTCCCAGATGGCGGGATAGAACCACGTGTTGAGAGGGCAGCCTGCGCTGACGATCAGCAACGGCTTCCAGAGGGTCCACCCGATTCGGTCCCGGGAAAGGAGCCGGAAGGCCAGGAACCCGATCAGGGGGCAAGCGATGTGGATGACGTTGGCGTAGAACCCGCCGAAGATTTCGATGTGGCTGAACGGTGGCCAGCCATGCGCCCTGCTCCACATGCTCTCGATCGCCAGCAGTACGTTCCGGCAGAACCCGTAGTAAGTGTCATTCGGCCATCTGGTGTTCAGGTCGAGGGCGGAGTACACCAACCCGTGAGCCAGGACAGTCGCCACAAGGGCGCCTGTAGCGATGGACAGGCGTTTTCTCATAGTGTCACCTGATTTGCTTATCGGCTGGCCAAGGACGGTTTTACAGGGGTTCTTGGGGGCTCCGTCCGTGGACGGCAGGTGCGCCGAGCCGGTCTGGTCGAGATAACCGTAGGCACTCTACGGGTACACACGGTAGCAGTACGGGCCTCCAGGCTTGCCACCGGCGAGCTATCAATACGTCGTGTCCACGGCCGGATCGTACACGGGGACTACGGGGACTTGCGCGAAATCATGGGCCTGGCGGATAATCGCGCGTCAATCGTACACGGACGGGAATCGGGCGTCGTCAACCCTCTGATCACACAACGATTTATTTGGTGAGCCGGGCGGGACTCGAACCCGCGACCCTGTGATTAAAAGTCAGCTCACGAGCATCAGTCATCTTGTTGAAAATCAAGATAATCTACTTATTTCCCTAAAATCCCCGTAAATCCAGATGAACTCTTTAAAGTTTTCACTAAAGTCAGAATGAGGTCAACCCAAAGCGACTCAGTGAGTTGCATGTCCCGGATTCCGCGCTGGGAGCCCCTAGAATCGCTCGGCGGGCCTTCCCCCTGTCAGACATCCCCCAGGCGTCCGGACAGGGCTTCTGGCCGTTCTAATGGCGAAATTCGGGGGATCCTGGGAAGCGGGGCGGTTAGGCGCAGGGCTAGTTCCGGGTATACTGGGCGGGGGCCAAACATGCCTGATCCGCCAAGGGTAAATGCCACTCTGTTCGCGAACGGCGTAGTTCCTGTAACGATCGGCCTGACGCCGAAGCAGGAGGAGATGGTGCATGCGGTCGGTACGACGCTCAGGGCGTACATCGCAGCCGCAGAGGCGCTTAGCAATAGCAAGTACGCCGAGATACGACACCGCATTCCCGCGTATCTCAGCCAGTCGCGAAGGGTGCTGGCAGCACTCTGCGCGGATGGGTTGATCGTCCGTTATGGGGATTCTGGCGAGACTTCCGACACGCCGCCCGGCGTCGTGGCAGGGTACTCCCAGGACTCGATCACCGCGCTCGCACCGGTGCTGTCACAGGGCGTCGCGTACTGCTATCGCGACCGGGAGAGTAGGGATTCATCAGACGCTCCAGGAATGAAGGTTGAACTCGCACGGCAAAGTGCAGATGGCCAACAAAGACAGGTGCTTTCCGCTTTTGATGTGAGCATCCGAGTTGTGCTAGAACAACCTCAGCAGATGCCCACGGCCCCTCAGAAGCCGTATTGCATTCTATCCGTTCGGAATACCATCGAAATTCATGTCTACGCGCAGTTGTTCTCAACTCAGGACCAAGGTTCCGAACGGAATTTCGTTGCCCGCACATCGGTTCGCCTACCTGTTGCCTGGGATTGCGTTGAGGTTTACCCCTTTTTTCACGCAGATGACTGGAGGCCCGAGTATGCTCCAATATGGGCGGAAAACGACATCCTAGGCGCGGTGGTGTCCTCCCAATTCGCTGACGCCCAATTCGATACGCTCGATCCGAATGCTGCCGCTCGGCGAAAGCTAGCGGGAATTCTGCAGGAATACAGGCAGTTACTCGACTCCAATCCTGAACGCGAAGAGATTCTGCAGGTGTTTTTGAAAGAGCATCCCGCGTTGCTCTGCCCCACACATCAACGCCTGTGGCCAAAATTGGCGTTTGGACCGTACAAGACGGACTTTGTTTTCCGAGAGGCCGCAGGAGGCTACCTACTCGTGGAGTTGGAGCGCTCCACGCACAGATTGTTCATCGCCGACGGACACATTTCCAGTGAACTAAACCACGCCCGCGGTCAGATCACCGATTGGAAGCGTTACCTTGAAGACAACCTTCCGACGGTACAGCGAGAACTTGGGTTGACCGGCATATCGTCGAATCCGCCATCGCTAGTCGTTATTGGGCGGTCCGACTCACTGACACCAGAAAATCGGCGAAAACTGATGACGATGGAGAACGACAGCCCGAAGATCAAAGTGGTCACCTATGATGACGTTTATGAGAACGCGCGAGCCGTTATCGAGAATGTCCTCGGGCCGATAATAGATGAGACAGAGAACACCAGAATTTATAACCTGCCGTAACACCCGACCTCCCGTCAGGGAATGCTCCTTACGTCTTGATCGACCCTACCGCCCTTACCCTTTGCTGCCAAGCAGACCCGACGCACGGCTTCCGCCTCTGTCTTCACCCTCGCGGAGAAGTGCCCATTTGGGCCGTTGAATGAGAGCATCCATCCCTCGTCCTCTCCCTTCCCAGTGCCGTAGTAGCGGTCGGCATGGGGCGTCCCTTCGTAGTACAGATCAAACAGGAGAGGAATCTGCAGGCTTGGCGTATTCCCCTCTTGCAAGGTCAGACCGCGTAGCTTCAGCCCTTCGCACTCGGGTTCGGTTGCGAAGATCCCCGCGACCTCGACTGGGAACATTTTGCGTTCGGGGCCGCAGAGTCCGGATTCATGGCCTATGCACTTGGTATTCATGTTCTCTGTGAGCCCAAGGATGATAGTGCGATTCTTCAGCGCGGGGCTCTGGTGACAGCCACTCGCCATGAATGCCAGCAGCATGACTTGGGCGGCATAGCGTCTGTTCATCGTGGCCGGACTCAAGCCAATTCTATCGCCGCTCGAAGTTGAGCGGGATGGTAAACTCATCGCCGCATGATGGACTTCAAAGACCTGCTCACCAAATAGAGTCTCGACCTCGACCGGGTCCTGCTACGCCGGAGACAGAGCCGTCGATAGCTCTGTTTCCGACGCTGTGTTATGATCTCGCTTCATGAGGACGGTAGTGCGCGTGCTTTGCCTCTTCGCACTATTCGTAGCAACATTCGTGCTCATCAACATCGGCGTGTTCTTGGGTCTCAGGTGGCTAATGGCTCACGTCTCAGGGCAGACCGCAAGCCATCTCGATAAGATCGGCTTCATTGTTTTCCTGTTCAACCCGAATTCCCCGCTATTCTACGTTGCGCTCACCCTCGTCGCTCTTATTGCCTTGGCGGGAAAGGGGCTGTGGTCGACGGTCAAAAAGCTATGGCACGTTTGAGCTTAGGATTGCCGAATCTCGCATCAACGCGCTTGGATGGTTTTCCATGCCACGGTACCTAATGACTGCCGTGCGCGTGGCAACCGGAGAGAAGACTCTCTCTAAACATTCTCTCGCGCACGAAAAAGAGAAAGTGCAGTCGGGCGGCGGATTGGACGTCGCGCCGCCCGGCCTCGCTTCCCCTGGACTGCCATTGCTCGGACCGCTTAAAGCGGGGGGAGAAGATGCCCCCG
The DNA here is from genome assembly GCA_018268835.1 of Acidobacteriota bacterium. Classification (GTDB taxonomy): domain Bacteria; phylum Acidobacteriota; class Terriglobia; order Bryobacterales; family Bryobacteraceae; genus Solibacter. The sequence goes on from JAFDVU010000092.1 coordinate 19,320, forward strand.
TGGGGAGAGGAACCCCACGACGATCCGGGCGGCGTGACCGGGTGATGACCGCACCCGGCGCCAGGGAAACTCGTAATCTCAAGGGCCAGACCCATTGGGCGCCCATCTCCGCGGTCCGGCCCCTTCCCTGGACTCACCCGGACCGTTCGAAGCCGGGTACGCCGCAAGGTTGCGCACCCTTAAGGGGGAGAGGTGCCCCCACGGTCGGGCTTGACTGGGCGATGACTCCCAGCGCCAGGGAAACTCGTTTTGAAGGATCAGGCAGAGCGCCGCTTGGATTTCCCGAGGGCCTTGCCGCAATGGCGGCAGTAGGCGTCGCCAGCATCGACCCTCTCATCGCACATCGGCGCGGCGCTTTCACCGGAACAGGAGACGCGGCTCCTGGGGGTCGCCACGGGCAACAAGCGGTGGAGGATGGGTGCGACCATGATCCGAATCGCACTGCTCACCGGAATGCGGATTGGCGAGATCACGAACCTCACTTGGGCCAGGGTGGACATGGAGAAGCGGATTGTGAGCGTCGGCCGCGCGAAGACCCCAGCCGGTACCGATCGTCAGATTCCAATGAACGATGACCTCTTCAATCTGCTCTCCGAGCACGCCGCCTGGTTTGAGAAGAAGTTCGGCAAGCCGCAATCCGAGCATTACCTGTTCCCGTTCGGAACTCCAGCGCCGAGTGATCCCACGCGCCCAACAACGACGCTGAAGACGGTCTGGGGGAGCATCCGAGAGGGGGCAAAGATCGATTGCCGGATCCATGATCTCCGCCACACCGCCGCGCCGAAGATGGCTGAAGCTGGAGTTCCGGAATCAACCATGCTGGCCCTCATGGGACACATGAGCCGGAAGATGTTGGAGCGCTACTCCCACATCCGTCTGGCCGCGAAGCGCACAGCGGTTGAGGCGCTGGCCGCTCCCAAGCCGGATTCCCAGAAATCGGATGGGGTCCCTAAAGAATCCACTAAAGTCATCCGATTGAGGCTTGTGAAGCCTTCTCTAAATCGTTCATTTTAATGGTGAGCCGGGCGGGACTCGAACCCGCGACCCTGTGATTAAAAGTCACATGCTCTACCAACTGAGCTACCGGCCCTCTGGAGGGATAATCGACGGGACTCCTCCATCTTAACAGACCAGCCGCGCTGTCATCTGCCGGCGCCGATGCGCGCGAGCGCCTGTTCCGCTTTCGCCGCGGCGCCGGTGCCGCGGGTTGCGGCGCAGTTGTTCGGCGTACTTTCAGCCCTCAGGCGGCTCGGATTCAAGAACTTGTCTCTACAGGTTTTTCCGGAATTGCCGATTTGTATTTCATGGAGTCCGAGGAACGGCGCCAGGAGCGGCGTATTGAATGGCAAGGCTCGGTGCGATTGGTGATGTCCGGTGGCGACGCCGTGGAGGCTACGATCGCCGACATTTCGGAATTCGGGTGCGGGCTGCAACTCGACAAGCCGGTTGAGGCGGGTGCCAGGGTCGGTATCGACGGGACAGGCTTCGAAGGCGCCGGGGTGGTGCGCTATTGCTACCCGCGGGGCGGAGGATTTCGCGTCGGAGTGGAACTCCTGCCCGTCGGCTGACGGGCGGCGGGAGCGACGCTATACTTGACGTGACGCTTGCATGAGCCGGCTCTCGCGCCGTTTCCTCTTTATCGGACTGGCAATCGCTGCTACGCTGCTCATCGGGACCGCCGGGTTCACGATGATCGACGGCTTTCCGCCGTTCGACGCCTTCTACATGACCTTGACCACCATGACGACGGTGGGCTACGGCGAAATCCATCCGCTCTCGCATGCGGGCCGGATCTTCAACTCGTTCATCATCGTTTTCGGTGTCACGACCCTCTTCATTGCCATCGGCACCATGACCCAGGCCATCATCGAACAGGAGTTCGGCGAGGCAATCGGCAAGCGGCGGACCAAACGCATGATCGAAAATCTGAAAGACCACTTCATCATCTGCGGCTATGGACGGGTGGGACGCGGCGCGGCCACTGAGCTGAAGCACGCCGGCGTCCCCTTCGTAGTCGTCGATAACACCCCGGAGCGCGTCGAGCGCGCCATGCTGGCGGGCACGCTCGCGGTGGTGGCCGATTCGACGCGCGACGACACACTGCGCATGGTCGGCATCGAACGCGCGCGCGGGTTGGTCGCCGCGCTGGCCACGGATGCCGACAACCTCTTCGTGCTGCTCTCGGCCAAGGGCCTGAACCCCAACATCTACGTAGCCACCCGCGCCGCCGAGGAAGGGGCGGAGGCCAAGATGCGCCGCGCCGGGGCGGACGCCGTCTTCGCTCCTTATGCCATGGCCGGGCACCGCCTGGCCCAATCCCTGTTGCGGCCGCACGTGGTTCAGTTTCTCGACTTCACCACGAAGGATGTGGGCGAAGGCGTCGCCATCGAGCAGGTGCGGGTCGCGCCCACCAGCGAAGTGGCCGGGAAGACCATCCGGGAACTGCAACTGCGCCGGGAAGTCGGGGTCATCGTGCTGGCCATCCGCGACCCCGGCGGGCACATGACGTTCAATCCTCCGCCGGATAGTCCGGTGCGCGGTTCGGACTTTCTGATCGTCATGGGCCGGCCCCAGGATCTGCGAACCCTGGAAAACCTGCTGGCCGGTACCAGGCCCAGCCGGGATTAACCCCGGGAGATCCCGGTAGCTTCATTCGAGGAAACCCATCCGGGCGCAAGCTATAATAACCGGGAGACCAAGGTCCATGAAAAGCCTGCGGGAAACGATCGAGTCCATTCTCTTCGCCGGGCTTAAACCCAGCGGCGGACGGCCCCAGGTTCCGGTCGCGCCACCGCCCGTCACGCGGTGGGGGCGGTTGCGCGAGCGCGTCGATTTGTGGATCTCCGGGGGCGCCGACCCGGCCGATCCCTTGTACCTGACCAATCGCACCACGGCGCAGAAGTTGCGCGCGTGGAGCGTGGTCGCCGTTCCGCTGGTGATTCTGGTGGGAGGCGCGGTGCTGGTGTTTTTGACCATCGGGAACAGGCACGATGCCAAGGAGGCCAAGGATCTTTCGCCCGCCGAGTCTGCCGCCAGGCTGCTGCCCAACCTCAATGACATCAAGATCGAGAGCAGTTCTTCGGTGGATGTCGTCGAGGTACGGGTCGACAAGAGCGCCGGCGTGCGGGTGGTCGGGACGGTGAGGAACAAGAGCAATCACCCGATCGCGTCCGCCGACGTCACCTGCCAGGTCACCGACGCTAACAGCACACAGTTGACCTCCATCGTCTTTCACGTGGAGAATATCGCGCCGGGAGCCACCAAGGATTTCTCCATGCCGCTTACCCAGCAGGACGCGGCCTACGTGTTGGTCAGCGACATCTCCTCGCGATAGCAGCCTGAGCGGCCAAACACCGCTTACCCGCCGGCGCGGCTCCGCGCTTCCGCTTTTTACGGCGCGAGAAAATCCACCGGCTTGAACTGAACCACGACCCATCGCTTGCCGCGCAGTACGAGCGTGCAGGCGACGCGCACCTGCCGCCGCGCCGAAATGGTGGCATCCATCGTACGCCGGATGCGCAGTTCCCAGTCGACTTCGAGCGTGCGCCGAGTGGCATCGCCTTCGTTGGCGACCACGTCCAGGTAGGATTGCGTCTCTCCCTGCTCGACCAGCGCGCGGACGTTGTCGCGCAGGCGCCCGTAGTCCGGGAAGGAGCGGTCGAACGGCGCCATGAACTCCTGCGCGTTGCCCGCGGTCAATGCGGCGGCCAGTTCCGTGAAGACGCCGGCGGCGTCGCGCGCCGGATCGGCGGATAGCGCCGGCAGCGCGAAGATCGCGGCGAGCAGGAACAGGCGGCGGATCATCTTTATGTCCGGTAGCTGGCGTTGATCCGGATGTAGCCTTCGGTGAAGTCGCAGGTCCAGAAGTGCGCCTTGCCCTTGCCCTTGCCGCGCACCACCAGCCGGATCTCGCACTCGGCCGCATCCAGTTTGTGTTTCAAATCCTGTTCGGAGAAGGGCGCTGCGAGTCCGCCCTTGCAAACCGCCACGCCCTGCATGTAGACGTCGGTTTTGGCCGGGTCGAAGGCCACCCCGGCGTTGCCCGCGGCCGAGAGGATCCGCCCCCAGTTGGGGTCGCTGCCGGCCACGGCGGTCTTCACCAGCGGGGAATTGGCGATGGCGCGCGCCATGCGCTCCGCGGCGGTGTCGCCGGCGGCGCCCGATACCGTGATCGTGATCAGTTTCCTGGCGCCCTCGCCGTCGCGCGCGATCTGCCGCGCCAGCGATTCCATCACGCCGGTGATGGTCGCTTCCACGCGCGCCATCTCCTTGGCGTCCGGACGCACGCCGGAAGCGCCGTTGGCCAGCAGCACCAGCGTGTCGTTGGTCGACGTGTCGCCATCCACGGAGATGCGGTTGTAGCTGCGCTCGACGCCGCGCTTGAGCATGGCGCGGAGCTGCGCCGCCGGGATCACGGCGTCGGTGAGCACGAAGCCGAGCGTGGTCGCCATCCGCGGGTGGATCATGCCGCTGCCTTTGGTCATGCCCGCGACGCGCACCGTGCCGCGCCGCAGGCGCGCCTCCGCGAAGGCGGTCTTGGGGACCAGGTCGGTGGTCATGATGGCGCGCGCGGCGTCGTCGAAACGTTCGGCGCTCAATCCACCCACCAGCCGCGGCAGGGCGTCGACAATCTTGTCCGGATCCAACTCCACGCCGATCACGCCGGTGGAGGCCGGCAGCACCTGCGCCGGCGGCAGACGCAGCATCTTCGCCGCGGCCCGAACCGTGGCCAGCGCTACCGCGTCGCCGGTGCGCGTGGCGCAGTTGGCGTTGCCCGCGTTGATCAGCAGCGCACCCACCAGCCCGCGCGAGGCCTTCAAGTGGCGCCGCGACAGCTTCACCGGCGCCGCCTGCACCCGGTTCTGCGTGAACACCGCCGCCGCAGTGGCCGGCAGCCCGCTCACGATCAGTGCGAGGTCGTCTTTTTCGGCGGCGCGGATGCCTGCGTACATGGCCGAGTAGGCGTATCCCAGTGGCAGTTTCAACTTCGTGGCTCTCCTAACTTGTCATTCTCGGTCAAACGCTGTCCGTTGGCGAAATCCGCCGCGGACACGCGCTTGCGCCCCTCCATCTGGACCTCGAGCAGTTCGAGCGCGCCCTCGCCCGTGCCCACGGTCAGCGGCCGCGTGCGCAGAATCGCGCCCGGCGCGCCGCCGGCGCCTTCGGCCACGCGGCTGCGCCAGATTCCGAGCGGCGTTCCGCGGAACAGCGTCTGCGCGCCCGGCCAGGGCTGCAGTCCGCGCACGCGATTGTGGATGGCCCTCGCCGGTTGCGCCCAATCGATGCGCCCGTCTTCCTTTTTGAGCAGCGGCGCCCAGGTGGCCTGCGCCGTATCCTGCTTCTCGGGTACGATCCGGTCGAGGCGCGCCAAAGTCTCCACCAGCAGCTCCGCGCCCAGCACGGCCAGCCGCCGGCCCAGTTCGATTGCGTTCTCCTCCGGGCCGATCTCCGTCTCCGCCTTGAGCAGCATGTCGCCCGTATCCAGCCCGGCATCGATTCGCATCGTGGTCACGCCGGTGCGCGTCTCGCCGTTGACGATGGCCCATTGCACCGGTCCTGCGCCACGATACTTCGGCAGCAGCGAGGCGTGCACGTTGAGGATGCCCTTCGGCGCCAGGTCGATCACGCTTTGCGGGATGATCTGCCCGTAGCCGACGACGATCATCGCCTCGGCGCCGAGTCCGCGCAGGTACTCGACCGCTTCCGGCCGCCGCACCCGCTCCGGCTGAAACACACTCAGCCCCAGCGCCGCGGCCGACTGCTTCACGGGAGGCGCCGCCGCGTGCTGTCCGCGCCCGCGCGGGCGGTCCGGCTGCGTCACCACCGCCGCCACCTCGTGTCCGGCGCGCACGATGGCTTCGAGCGTGGGCACGGCGAACTCGGGCGTGCCGAGGAACACCAGCTTCATTTAGCCCCAGTCCCCGGCGCGCTGCAGTTTTTTGATCTTGCGCTTCATCAGGTCGCGCTTGAGTGTGCTGATGTGGGTGATGTAGAGCCGTCCGTAGAGGTGATCGGTTTCGTGCAGGAAGGCGCGCGCCAGCAGATCCTCGCCGGTCTGTTCGAACTCCTCGCCCTTGGCGTTTTGGGCGCGCACGGTGACGCGCTTGGCGCGCCGCACCTGTTCGCGGAAGCCGGGGATGCTGAGGCAGCCTTCCTCGCCCTCCTGCCGGCCTTCGATGTGGACGATGCGGGGGTTGATGAGCACGATCTTCTGCGCCGGGTCCTCGCCGTTGGAGCAATCGATCACGGCGATTTTTCTGCCGAAGCCGATCTGCGGCGCCGCCAGGCCCACGCCCTTGGCGGCGTACATGGATTCGAACATGTCGTCCAGGAACTTGTGCAGTTCCGGGGTATCGAATTCGGTCACGTCGGCGGCCTCGTGCTCCAGCACCGGGTCGCCGAATTTCACGATCGGATAAACCATACGTTCAGTAGTTCGTTACTTGTTCCAGATAGCCATCGTAATTGCGGCGGGTTTCGGTCAGGGAATCGCCGCCAAACTTTTCGAGGAATGCCTGCGCCAGCACGATCGCCACCATGGCTTCGCCGATGACGCCCGCGGCCGGCACCACGCACACGTCGCTGCGCTCATACGCGGCCAGCGCGGCTTCGCGGGTTTCCAGGTCCACCGATTCCAGCGGCCGCCGCAGCGTCGATATCGGCTTGAGCATGCCGCGCACCACCACGTCCTGCCCGTTGGTGATGCCGCCCTCGAGGCCGCCGGCGCGATTGGCGCCGCGCGTGAAGCGGCGGCCCTCGCGGTCGTAGTGGATCGTGTCCTGCACCTTGGATCCGAAACTGGCCGCGCCCTCGGCGGCGAAGCCCACTTCCACGCCCTTCACCGCCTGCATGGACACGATGGCCTGCGCCAGGCGCCCGTCCAGCCGCGTATCCCAGCTCACGTGCGAGCCCAGGCCCACCGGAAGTCCGCGCGCTACCACTTCGAAGACGCCGCCCACGGTATCGCCCGTGCGATAGGCCTCGTCCACCACGGCCTTCATGCGAGTCTCGGTACCGGCGTCCACGCAGCCCAGCAGGATTTCGTCGCGCCGGCTCAGTTCCACCAGTTCTTCCCAACCCGCCGCGCGCTCCAGGCGAACGCTGCCCACGGCGATTACATGGCTCAGCACTTCGATGCCGAAGGCGCCGAGCAGCGCCTTGGCCATCGCGCCCACCGCTACCCGCGCGGTGGTTTCACGCGCGCTGGCGCGCTCCAGAATGTAGCGCGCGTCGTGGTAGTTGTACTTGATCGCGCCCGCCAGGTCGGCATGGCCGGGCCGCGGACGCGTGACGGGCTTCTTCTTGTCCTCCCCGCCGGCGATGTCTTCCACCGGCAGGGTTTCGGTCCAGTTGGCCCAGTCGCGGTTGCGGATGAGGATGGCCACCGGCGCGCCGATGGTGTGGGAATGGCGGACGCCGGCCACGATTTCGGCGCGGTCGGTTTCGATCTTCATCCGTCCGCCCCGTCCGTAGCCTTGCTGGCGGCGCCAGAGTTCGCGGTTGACCGCGTCCAGTGAGATAGGTACACCGGCCGGAAGCCCATTCACGGTCGCCACGAGACATTCGCCGTGGGACTCACCAGCCGTTTCGAATCGCAGCATTGGAAGAGAATCTTTATCGTAACAAACTGGAACATTTCGTTCACTTTAGGCGTAGTGTGGGGAAGGAGGAGCGGTTGTGGTGAAGTTTCTGCTCTGGTGCATTCTGCTGGTGATGTGCTGGCCCCTGGCGCTGCTGGCGCTGATCCTCTTTCCCTTCGTCTGGCTTCTGCTGCTGCCCTTCCGCCTGCTGGGGATCGCGGTCGAAGGCGCGCTGAGCCTGGTTTGGGCGGTGGTCACCCTGCCGGCGCGCGTCCTGCGTGCTCTTTAAACCCAGGCCGGCTGCTTCCAAAAAGAAAATGGGCCGCACCCTGCGTCAAAGGGTGCGGCCCGTAGGGTCTGGCTGGGTGATGGTGTCCTAAGTGGCCATCCTCATTTCGACCGGGAGCTGGCCGTTGGTCTGAAAGGATCGCGATCCCTGTGTGCGGAATTCGTACCGTTCGATTGCCACTGCCGCGCCGCGCTCGTTGCTGCGCACGACGCAGCCGTAAATCATCAGCTTCATCGGGCAGGAGTCGTTCAGCAGCACCGGCCAGTTCATTGACAGTTCCACCGGCATGCCGCTGGTCAGCATGCTTTCCGTGCTGAACCACACGCCGCCGCTGGAAATGTTGATCGTGCGGCCGACGCCGGTTTCGGCGATGCGCTGGCCGTAGAGCATCTTGTACTTCACTTCCTGATCGATGCTGAAGCGCCGCTTCGTGCGTCGTTCGCGGTCGCTATTGGGCTGAATCATTCTGTCCTCGATCTGGTCAAACACCGAACACCGCCTTCCTTTCGTAACAGTAGCTTGGGGTCTACGGACCCTCAAGATGTCTTTAGTTATTTGGGGGGCGCTATCGGCGTTTTGGCGAAGGTCCTCCGGCCAGTCTGTAAACTATTGATGGAAGAAGATTTGCTCGTTTAGTTCCAGATAAGGTTAACCACCCCTATCCCAGGAGAATCCCTTAATATTTTCCACAGATCTCAGAGGCCTGAAAAGGGCTTTTTTTGATCTTCCCGCGCCGGGCTCTCGACCGGAGGTGGCAGCGGATGCCCGGGCGGCCGGGCGAGGGGCGTTCTGCCCGTCCTTCCCCCCTTTAGGGGGGTGTTGAGTTACCCCGCATCAGCGAAATAAATATTTCTTGACCTGTTTGTCTTGAATTGATAGCATGAAATCAACAGACAGCATCCCAAGGCGGTGAGTCCCCTCCCACCGCCACCCTCTGAGTGCAATGGCCCCGAGTACCCAGCTCGGGGCCTTCAATTTTTTGGGGCCTTTCCATTCAGCCAGCCCGCCGAATTTATCCTCGTTTCAGCAGACCAATTGTGTTTCCGTCAGGATCGGCAAACCAGGCAAACGTGCCGGTCGGTATCCTGACGGGTGGGACCAGGGTCTTTCCCCCGAGCGACACAGCCTTGTCCAGGCAGCCCTGTATATCCTCCACCTCTACATAAAACATGGTGTAGTGTTGCGGTTCGTGGCCGAGGGCGGTGATGTGTCCGGGGATCCCCTCCGGGCTGCCCGTATCGATAGTCGAGGCGGGGCCGTTGCGCTGGATCTGCCAGCCGAACAACTCGCCGAAGAACTTCCCGGTCTTGTCGAGATCCCGGCAGCCGATTTCAAAGTGCACCACGGGATGGGCCATGTCTTTTCCTCCAGGTTGGGTCTGGCTACGCGATTGCGACCACAGGGGCAGCGCGGCGTTCGCCATCATTAGAATGACCCGCCGGGTATACCCACCGGCAGGGTGAACGTCTCCCATTTGCGTGCCTCCGGGCATGAGGTAGCTCAGTATAGCCGACCGGACCGGCGGAGGGCGTGCGGGAAAAACAGGGGCCCGGGGCAGGAATGAAAAAATATTTTCGCCAATACTAGACAACCGGATCTGAAACTGGTAGTATCAAGTCAATACAGACAGCATCCCAGGCGGTGAGTCCCCTCCCACCGCCACCCTCTGAGT
>JAFDVU010000093.1 GCA_018268835.1 Acidobacteriota bacterium
GTCAATAGGACATTTCTACTTTGCCCAAATAGGACATTCTCATTTTGCTGCGACATCGAATTCGTCAGAGTGGCATGGGCGGCGTTTTTCCGATAGAATGAGGGTTTGGCGCATCGTGCGCCAAGATCGGTTCCCCGCCTTATCGGGCGCGTAGCTCAGTTGGTTAGAGCGCCTGCTTCACACGCAGGAGGTCACAGGTTCGAGTCCTGTCGCGCCCACCATTTATTACCAGAAGGGCTCTACGCGGCTCTACGCCATTAATGGGGGCAGCCACCGTCCCAGAAGTTTCCAGATGTAGCCGTTTCCGCCCAAAGCGTCGGAGTGGGCGGTTTTGGGCGGAAATTCTATCCGATTCGCCTGGTTTCCGCCTCTGTCTGCTCTGCTTTTTCGGCGTGCTTCTCAATGGTCGCCCTCATTTGATCGACCAGTTTGTTCACTTCCTGCCTGACGCTCGCCGGGATCACCTTTCCATAGTAAAGGGACATGCGAGCATCGGTGTGCGGCATTTGCCCCTGAACATCTTTGGGAGAAGCGCCTGAGTCGAGTGCCATCGTAGAGAAGGATCTCCGGAGCATCTGATGCGTGATGCTCTCCAACCCGACTGCTTCGGCAACCGGTTTCAGGACACGCTTGAGGAAATTGTCGTACCGGGTCGGAGTGTTGTGCTTCGATGCAAAGATGAGGTCCATGCGCGAGGTGCTCTGCACGGAAGCGCTCTCCTGTTAGTGAGCACCGCCGATGGGCAGATCGTGCTATATCGCCGCCATGCAGAGCAGAGTTATCCAAACTGCCTCGACCTGTTCGGCGGACACTATGAACCCGCCGACGCTCCCGAGTCGCAAAAAACGGCCTGGCGCGAGATGGGAGAAGAGATACGATTTGTCGCTGGTAGCCTGGCCGGAAACGCAAGGTGCAGACGGCTTCGGCCGTGCTGTGCTACTCGCAGACGCTGTTCTTCCAGTGCTATCCGACGTTCCAGCGCTTTGACTGCAAGGTATTCCTCACCGACGCGCTGCGCTATGTGGGTGGCGCCACAGCCCATGTGATGATCGACAACACGCATGTAGTGTTGCGGGGAACCGGACGCGACATGGTGCCGCTGCCGGAAATGGCCGCCTTTGGCGAGCGGTTTGGCTTCGAGTCCAGAGCGCACGCCATCGGCAATGCGAACCGCTCGGGACGCGTAGAACGGCCCTTCAGCTTCATCGAGGGCAACTTCCTGGCCGGGCGCACATTCTCCAGTGGGGAGGATCTTGGAGGATCTGAATCAGCGCGCTCGGGAGTGGTGTGAAAAAGTCAACCTCGACGTACAAGAAACATATTCGCGCGGTGCCACGTGAGCTATTCGCGGTAGAGCGGCTGCATCTAAGACCTCTGCCGGCGTGGATTCCCGACGTCTACCGGCTGAATCAGCGGCTTGTCGATATCGAAGGCTATGTCGTACTGAACACCAACCGTTACTCTGTCCCTCTGGATTGGATCGGCCGCCGCGTAGAAGTTCGCGAGACCAAGGACAAGATCGAGGTTCCACTGGATGCCAGGCGGGTGGTGACGCACCGTCGCATTGCTGAAGCCGAGCACCAGCGCGCGGAGGTTCGCTGCGGCGTCCTCCTGAATGCAGCAGGTGAGCAGGAGGAAAATCGCCACATACCCGCTGTCGGGTCGGGTACGTCAAAACCTGAGGGGTTCTGCGCGTAAAAACCTTCAGGTTTCGACGCACTTTGGTCACAAGCATCGATCAGGCATTTTCCTCCTGCGTTCCTGCTGCACCCAGGAGGCCTCGAAGCCCCGTGGCGTAGAGTTTTCGGGGCGCAGGTCACCACCACAAGGGTCAGCTGAGATCAGCATAAATGTTTCTGCGCCAGATGCCAACTTCACTAGAGTGAAGCTCGCCGAATCAACTGATCGTTTCGGTACGTGGCAGTAACTAAGGCGCGCTCATCCTGTTATCCAGATGGACTCCTGAAAACGAGCCCTTTACCCACCCTCTCTTCTCACAAAAAAGGTGAAGAATCTGCCCGCGAGGTGCAGCCGCCACATCGTGCAGAATAGTTCGTCCGAGTGGTCCGCGCGGACGTTGGGCTAGCACTGACCTAAACGAACGCGTACACTCCACCCTGCATTCTTTGACATCGTTCAGAGGCTTCCCACTGGGCTCACGACTCTGACTCTTATTGAATGTGCTTCAACGCCTCATAAATGGGGGTAAAGATGAAGCCGTTCCCAACCATGGTCCGGACGAACTGGGCCGGATTGTTCATGTCCCCCGCGAAAATCTCGCCGGAAGCATCGATGACAATCGACCGGCCCAAAGTGCCGGTAATCATGAATGACCCGTCGCTCGTGTTCATTGCCTCGGCCGCCCACTGATCCGGCGAGTTCCTTTCGATTTGTCCGGCCAGAGCCACAAAGGTACTGGCCTTGTCGGAAACCGATGCCTTTGGGTAGGAGAGGAGAATCTTGACTGCTTGAGTCAGCATTTTCGGGGCCGGTCCGGGCTGCAGCGACGGCATGGGACTAAGCGGCGTTGGCCACGTGGCCCGGATGCCGAGCGCGCCTGCCGCGGCGGTCTGAACGAAATTCCAAAGCCTCGGCGCGGCCTGATAGACGATAACGCTTCCTTCCAGAATGGCGTCACCGGCGACCGCACTGCTTACCGCTGCCGCCCCCGCCGCCGCAGTCGGCACCGACCCGATTCCGAGCATGGAGTAGCTGTACATCGTCACCTCCTGTTCAGTGCCGCGATGAACGGTGCTGGGATCAGGGGCGTGGCAGACGCCGCAGAAGATGGCCTCGCGACGACGGTCTTCCTGAAACTGCTGTTGCGTTTCGCTCGCCCCAAGCAGCGGCGGAGGCGAAAGCGGGCCGGCCGGCTCGGAGTAGGGGGCCCATTCGGCAGGGGAGGAGGGAGGATAATCCGGAGGATAGTCCGGTTCAAATGGCTCAGCGAGTTGCGTCCGGTCCAGAGACAGTGTTATCGGGTCCAGGGCTTGCAATCTCAGCGGCTCGGTGTCGTCTTCCTGCGGGCGTCCCAAGACGTCGCCGTCCGGCTGCAAACCGCTTGGATCAGCGAGCGTCACGGGGTCGTTCAGCGCATAGGCATAGCGGTTCAGCGACTGCGGGTGAAATGCGTCAGGGACGGTTGGATCGGGCGATACGAAATGCGCCAGTTGCGGGTCATAGTAGCGCGCATCCATGTAGTCGAGGCCGGTTTGGGAGTCGGCGCGGCCGCCGGCAAATGCGATCGGGTTTGCGTATTGGTTTGCGAAGTTGGCCTGCTCACCCCAGGGGCCGAAATCGCCCAGAGCGACCGGGGCACCGCTGGCATTGGTGACCACGCGGACGGAGCCCAGTGCATCCGCGTGCAGGAAGTGGGGGCCAGCGGGATCGACGCGCGCGAGGAGGCGCCCCTCAGCCACGATGGAACGTACGATGGCCCCGTTCGCAGCGGCCTGAACCACGGGGTAGGGATCGAGCTCGACGCTACCGTTGACCTCACTCTTCACGCGGGTTCCGTAACTGTTGTAGACGAATCGCGATGTCGTCCTCGGACTTCGCCGAATGATTTCAAGCGGGCGGTCGTCGTCATTCCAGACGAATTCAAGGCCGCTCGAGGTCTTCATCTGACCCGCGGAATCGTAAACGAAATGGGCCCCCCCGCTCGTGTCGGTGGCGGCATGCACGTGCTTCGGGTCGCGGTAGAACACATCGCCGAGCAGGGAATGAAAAGTGAGGTTGCCGACCGCGTCGTATTTGAATGCGCGGTTGCGCGTGGGGTCGCTCGAGGTGACGGCGGTCAATCTGCCCAGGTCGTCGTGCGCGAAGATATCGTTGTAAGCGCCGACGCCGGCGCTATCAATATCCTGCGCGCTGACGCGGCCGGCCGGATCGTGACTCGTGGTCTGGCGGAACAACACTGCGCCGAGCACGTGGGGGCCGATGGCGGACGGTTTGAAGACCTGAACGCTGTCGGACCAGCCCCGTTGAGAACTGAAGTGACGCGCTTCTTCTATACCGTTGACGAAGAGAATATCTGTCGTGCGACCAGCCGCGTCATGGTCAAACCGCGAGACATAGCCGGGGATGGCGGCAAGCCACCCGCGATTGTCATACTGATAGTCCACGGCCAGCGAGTTGTTGGCCACATGGCCGCTTGCATCCGGGTAGACAACTCTGCGGAGACGGCCGGCAGGATCGAACTTCAACCCGAGTTCATAGCATTTGTTGTCGATGCATTCGGTTTCTTCATCCACGCGGCCGAGCAGGTCATAGTGGTAGGAGGACGAGATCCTGGTACCGAGCGAGTCGTTCGCCAGGTGGACGATGCGACCGATGCTGGACCCGGCAGTGTGGCCGGTTGAATCGTTGTCCCAGGTCCAGTCGAGCCGGCGGGTCTGCCGATTGGCCGAGTCGCGACTCACCAAAACCGAGGGCCGGCCCAGCGAGTCGTAGGTCATGGTCCGGGTGGAACCGTTGGCATTGGATTCAGACGCTTTGGTGCCGTCGTCATTCCATTGCGACTGCGTGAGTCCACGATCGGGATCGCTAACGGCGCGAATCCGTCCGAGCGAATCCCACTGGATTGTGGTCGTGTGATTCTGCGCGTCTGTGATCTCGAAGAGCCGGCCGAGTCCGTCGTAGCGGTAGCGGGTCAGCGGACTCTCGAGCACCTTGCAGTTCTCGCGAAAACACGTGCGCCGGTTTTCATGGACCGCAGTGATCTGACCGAACGCGTCGAGGTCATAACCCGTCGTGGCGCCGTTTTCGTTGGTAGTAGTACGAGTCCCGACTCCGTAGCGAATCGAATGGGAGCTGCCGTCGGGATTGAGATGCGAGAGCGGCCGGCCGGCGGGATCGTAGGATATGGTGTTGAGGGCCGGCGGATCAGCGGTGAAGTGAGGGGCGGTGATCTGGACCACACGGCGACTTGCTCCGTCGTACTTAGGAGCCTCCGCGGAAACGCCGCCTTCGCGCTCGATGCGCGTGGTACGGCCGAGGCCGTCAAAGTAAGTAAGATCCCAGAGCACGCCGTCGCCCGGGCTGTTATCCGAGATCTCGTGTCTCACCGCCTGCGCGGAACTGTTCCACTGGTTTGGCGCGGGCCAGACCCAATGCTCGAAGCTTCCGTCCGGCCGGGTAATGCTAGTGGGACGCCCGAGCGGATCGAAGTCGAAGGTGGTTTGATTAGAGTTGGCATCAGTTGTGGAATGCACTTTCCCGAGGCGCTTGTCCCATACGACGGAAGTGCAGTGCGCGGGATCGCAGTAGGTCTCGGGAAAGCGCGCGTACTCGCAGTCGGAACCGATGGTGATCACGACACCGTTGGGGTTTGACGGAATCGCCGGATTGGTGCTCTGGTGCAGGTTTCCCGCAGCGTCGTACGCATAAGTGGTATTGGCGAAACTATTGGTCTGGTCCTTCCACTGCCGGATGCGCGTGAGGTCGCCGACCGGACCAGGAGGCTGGGTGTAATCTCCGGAATTGTCGTACTCATATTGCGTCCACGAGAGGCGTTCGAGGTGTCCGTTGCCGCCTATGCCGAACAGTTCCTGAGAGGCCAGGCGATCGACCAGAAAGTCGGTCAGGTTGAAGTTGATGGTGGAGCGGATCTCGCGATCGTCCCTTGGGTCAGCCAGATCGCCCGTTTCCACTTGGTCTTTCACGTTGCCGAAGTCGTCGAATTGCAACCGCTTTTCGCTGACCCGCGGCTGGGCGGCGCGCTCCCATTCTTCGCGATGGACGGTGTCGGTGCGGCACAGGGCGAATGAGCCCACGGCAGCGCTTGCGCCGGTGGGTGCGAACTGGTATGCGACGCGATTGAGCAGCTGGGATTGCGGATCGAGGAGGTCTTCGCGGCTTTTGCGGCCATAGCAGGAATCCGTCAGCTCGAAGTCGCTGGCGCGGATCCGGACGGTGTCCGCGGCGTCGATGTGTTGAAAGCCGAGGAAGCGGCGGAGTCGGCGCGCGTGAGCGTAGGTGGCACCGGTGTATCGGTACGTAGTCAGCGAGTCGTAGGGTCCGCTGGAGTCGATCGCGCGAATGCCCAGCGACTTCGCCACGTGGGCCAGGAAGCCCAGCGGCATATCCGCGTGGCTGCCGACGCTCGTGCCATAGGCTATATCCTCTTTGGCCCCCATGCCATTTGCGGCGGTGGTGATGCGGGTCTCCAAAACCGGAATCGAGATCACGTCCAGACTCGGATCGGAACTGGTTTCGACGTGCACCAACTCGGGATGGCCGTCGCCATCGGTATCCACCAATTGCCACGCATTGGTGTGGCTGTCACGAAGGGCAAGGCCCGGGGTTGTGGACTGCACGAAGTTGGGGTAATGGTTCCAAACCACCATGGTCGCCGCCTGCCCGCTCCCTACCTGGCTTAGTTGGACAAAATCCTGCTTTCCATCGCCGTCGAGGTCCGCAATCCGAAAGTCGTGCTGGGATTCGGTGTCAACCATGGGCGCTGGCCCAACCGGGAAACCGGTCGAGGAGCTTTGCCATGCGCCATTGCCGAGCGAGAGCATCGTCTGGATCATGAGCGGCTGGTTGGGTGTGGAGTCCACCAAAGCCAGGTCGGTGCGCCCATCCCCATTTATTTCCATGGGGCGCCATTTCGTCACCGCTTCGTTCGGGAACGGAATGCGAACGGGGGGCGGCTCGTCCCAGGACCCGCTGCCGCGGGCGACTAGGCTCCAGAGGACCAGACTGCCGTGTCCGGCCGAATCCCACTCGTAGCCCACCTTGACGAGGTCCATACGGCCATCGCCATCAATGTCGGCGGGTATGAACGCCCGGACGTTGGCGTCGCCGTAGAGCCCGACGAAATGCGGTTCGACGACGGGATCGCCCCATGTGCCGTCGCCCTTCGCGAGGAGGGTTTCCACAACAACTCTCTGCTGTCCGGCCGGGGCACCCCAATATTGGGTGTGCACCAGGTCGGCCAGGCCGTCGCCATTGACATCGACGGCGCGCCAGTTGCCGACGTCCGCGTGGCCGGCGAGGAACTGCGCCTCGGGGCTGCTGGGGTTGCCCGCCACGGTGGGAGATGTAGGAGCCGGAATCCTCCGCCAGGTGCCGTCGCCGTTGCTCAGCAGCGTGACGACCTGCTGGGTGAACTCGTCCACAATGACGATGTCGGCCTTGCCGTCGGCGTGATTGTCGGCGCTGCCGCCGACATCGGCAAGGAACCAGTTGGCCACCGCGTCGACGCGAGCCAGGTCGGCGGGGCGCGAGGCTGCGGGCCCGCCGGTGGAGGGTATGGTTTGGCGGAACGCCCGCCAGGTGCCGTCCGGCTGGCTGAGGACCGTGACCACGATGAGGCCGGTGTTGCCGTAGGTGGTGTAAACCCAATCCGGGCGTCCATCGCCGTTCACGTCGGCGGGTCTCCAGCGCCACAGGTCATCGGCGGTCACGGGACTGGGCGAATCGACCAGCTCAAACCGTTCCTGCGTGCCACCCTGGTTGACCAGCTTGACCTGGAATTGGAACGCGTCGGCACGATGGTCGCCGTTGACATTGATCGCCTGGACCCCGGCGTTCCACGTGCCGAGCCACTGCCAATCCACCTCCTGATAGCAGATAGGATTCGAGGTGTCGGGCATGGGGAAAATCCCGTTTCCCTTCGATAACACGTAGTAAAGCGAGGGATGATCGTGGTCGATCGCTACACCACAGGTGGACGCGTTGTGAGGCTGGTGGTGAACGGCTACGAGGATATCGTCGAGACCGTCGCCGTTCAGATCTCCGACGCTGAACTCGGGCGTGTTGCCGGAAAGCGGCTGCTGAAACGTTTCGTACTGATGCGCTGTGCCGCCCTTCGACGTGAAGGTAGTGAACATTCCGCCGGAGCTGTCGGAATTCACCGCGACAAAAGCCAGATCGGCGCGTCCATCGCCATTGAAGTCCCCCACCAGGGTTCGCGTGAATTGACCGGTGGCAGGCGCGCTGAGGCTGGTGTTCTGGTTGCGCCAGACAAACGTGCCGTTGCCGAGCGAGACGCCAATTTTCAATGTCAGTGTGTTTGCTCCCGGTCCCGGCCGATCTACAACCATCAGATCGGACAGACCGTCGCCGTTAGCGTCACCGACGGCGAGCGTGTGCTGATCGGTGAGAGTGTTGATCTGCGTGTCCTGGCGGTTGGGAAAGAGGAACTGCCCGCCGCCTGAAGAGATGGCCTGGACGATTACCCACACGCCGTTTTTCTTCACGGAGCAGACAAAGTCCTGACGGCCGTCCCCGTTCACATCGCCCACGCCGCAACGCGCCTGGAGCAACGTGTTGTTGTCCGGAGCGATGCACAGTACGGTCGCGGGAGCCAAGGTGAACGACGCGTCGCCGTTGGAGATGGCCGGAATCAGCTCCGCGAGGTATTGATGGTCATTTGGATCGGTAGGATCGTCCATGCGGAATCGCACAAATAGAACGTCGGTCCTCCCGTCGCCGTTTAAATCCGCCGAATAGCTCGCCACCGCGCAGAGGTTAGCGCCGGGCATCGCGTGGGTTTCGGATCGCCCAGTAGAGGAGGGGTCAGCGCTGGCGGTGATGGTATTCAGGACCAGTTGGTCGCAGGCGGAGTTTACGCTCCACTGGAGAAAATCGAGCCTTCCGTCTCCGTCGAAATCACCGAGGGCCACGCTGCGGGTATTGGTGACCACCGCGACCGCGCCAAATTCGTTGTTGGCGGGAACCATCACCGTGCTCGGGGGGATTGCCGGCACGGTACGATGCGAATACACCGGCGGGAGGTTGAAGTTGGCGGGTGAGGCGGTCAAGAAGTTGGAATTTGCCGCCAGCACATTGGCGAAGCTGGGTGCGGGCGCGTAAAGCTGCGCCGGTGCGCTGAACGTGTGCGCCGGCAGGGCGGTCCCTGAAGTCACGGTCCCACTCGGATCCAGCGTGGCGTCGCTGCCAAAGGTCTGGATGGAGCTGACCCACGATTGATAGCGCTTGTAGGCGGAAAGCACGCCAGTCTCGGGCTGATAATTGATCTGGTAAACCCTGACCCGCCGGTTACCATCCGATACATCGATGGCGCGAAGGCGCAGCAGCATCACCTGAAGCGCTCCGCCGATTGCGGTGCTCTGCGGGTCGGGGCGGCTCTCCCAGTAGAAATGAACGTCAACGCCGTCCAATGGCAGGCCGGCACCGGCGCCCACCCCGGTCTCCGGTGTGGACCCCTTGCAGGCCTTCCCTGCGCCGTAGGTGATGTCCTTCAGGTAGCAGGTGAGCCGCGAATCGCAAGTGTACTCGTAGTGGACCTTGTTCCCGTGCGTGTCAACCGCATCGGCCAGCAGCCATCGTTGGGTGCGGTCGGGCGAAGTGATGTCGCCGCCGTGAGGTTGGTACTCGAAGCGCGTACCGTCGCGCTTCCAGACCGTCCAGGTATTGACCGTCACCGCGGCCGTCCGGTTCTGCCCGTTGGAGAGGTTCTGGCGAATGCGGGTGTAACTTTCGATTCGCGTGGAGTGCGTGCCGTTGCTCTTGCAGCTCGCGCTCTGCTGCGCCGCGCTGCAAGGGAGCATCTCCGTTCCGTCCAGCCAGAGTTGGTCGGTGGCGTCGTAGTGCGGCGCGCCGAGGCCCTTGGAAGTCCGGGTGATCTGCGATCCGGCCTGGAGCGACCAGCCGAGGCCGAGGGGACCGTTGCCACCATTGGAATCGTACAGCAGAGCGATCGACGGGGCAATGCGATGAAAGGCCGGCACCTCGACGGCAATCGATCTCTGATAGGAGCCTCGGCCGGTTACTTCGGCACGAGCCACATGCCGGCTGCCGGGCATGATTGCCGCGGCCAGGACGAGAGAACACCCATATCGAACCACAGCGCAGAAGAAGCGCCTCAAAAAAGATACTCGATCAATCTTCACCCTGCCTCTCCAAACAGCCCCCATCGTTCAGCGGTGTCGCCAGGTTGCAATAACCGGCCGAACGTTCCCAGCCATTGCCTGATACTGACTTAGAATTTCGAATTCTTCAAGAAAAATCGGAGCGGCCACGGACGCCTCGTCGGCGGCCGATCGACAGGACGCAGCGGACGACGACTCCAGCTGACCTGAAACAAACTGGAAATGCCGGATTTCCTGGAACGCCGGCACAAGCTCGCATTTCATCGGGGAGACGTGGCGGGCATGGCGAATCTTCTCGCAGATACTGTCCAATCGTCAATGCGCGACCACACTCATCGCTTTTGACCATTCGCCGGGGATGGAGTTCCACTTCTCCCGTGCGCCTGTCCGGACTAATGGCGACGGGTGAGGCGATCGAAAGAGCACCAGTCCCGTCGATTCGAGAAAGGGGCGAGCCCGGGCAGCCCTCGTCCCAACCATCACGACGCTCGCTAAGCTGGGCAGATGAGCCATAAGCTCCCGCACACAAGCTACACCAGCAGCGAGTTCGGCTCCAGTGACCTTTCGGGTATCATTCCACCAGGGGACAACATTCCAAATGACGGTCAACTTTCGAGGAATACCGGCCTGCGCCATGAAGTTGAATGTGGCCTCGGCAGTCGGATCATCGTTATTACGGCTGATGAACCCCAAGCCGCCCCGGGCCTCGGCAGTCATGGGGCCCGGTTTCTCGAATAGAAATAGGATCTGGGCGCCAACTCCTCCGTCCAACGGATCAAAATCAGGAACGACACCCAACCCGCGGTTGCGTAGATCCGCTGCAAATTCGGTTAGCTTGATCATATGCGGCAAATGGAGCATCTGCTTTCGCTGCTGCCGCACGCAGGGATCACGCGTTGAGCGTGGCCGGTGCATCTCTCGAGCAACGTGCGAGTTTGACGAAGGGAAGTGCGAGGTGTTCATCGCAAGCGGTCGCAAGGTCCGCGCTGCCCGTCAACGCCGACGAGCAGTACCACGCTGCCGGCGTGCGGTTGACCCGATTCCCATCAGTCCCGACAACAGAAGAACCACGGTGGAGGGCTCCGGTGCGCCGCTGTTCAGATTGCCCAAATCGGTCAGCGTAACGTCGTCCAGCGCAAAAGGAAATAGCGGCGAGCCGCTCTGGATATTCGTTCCCTGGCAGCAGGGACTGTCGACGAATTGAACCGCGAGGGACGAAGCTGTCCACTCGAAAGTGACAGACAGTAAGGAATAGCCGGAATCCGTCAGGGACCCCCCTCCGTGAATCGGCGCAGCCGGGCTCGCGTTTTGGGTGTTGCTCGGATCGAAAAAGATCGGGGTCAGTTGATCCCCGGTCGCGGGCAGACTCGAGTCGTAGTAGACCGAGAAGGAATACGTGTGACCAGAGATTGTGGGAACCGTCTGGGATAGCGTAACGGCCCCCCCGAGAACAGCGGCGAACCTGCCGCTGTGTGCCGGAAACGGCGTCGTACAAAGCGGGAACCCCGGCGAACAGGAGGTGGACGAAATCCCGATCCCCAGGCCGGTCGCCGTCCAGCCGGTGAAGTCCCCTGTCTCGAACCCCCCGTTGGTCAGCAGATTGACCCCGGCGCCGTGTAGCGGCGCGACGGACAGAGCCAGCAGGCAGCAAAGGGAGCGGAACCGCTCGAGCGGCAAAATCGCGGGCAGCAGCTTCTTCATCGAATAACCTTTCCCAACGAGTGCATTGGGCAGATTGTACCAGGACATCGCTGCCGCGTATCCGGGAGTTTCGACGAGACTCAAAAGAAATCCCGGTCTTTTGAGTATTCATCCCGCCGCACTTTTTGATCCAGAACGCCATCCGGCCCCTGAGCCCCATCGCCGGGCACAGCCGGCCGCGGCTAACGCAGGCGGTAGGGGCGGCCGCGGTACATCCCCATCCGCTCAACATCGCGGACGCGGATCGCCTGCACGGTGATGTTGTCTTCTCCGTCGCGCTGTTTGGCCAGCCCGACCAGGACGCGCGCGGCACGGGCGAGGTCGGCGTTCGGACCCAGCAGTTGGGCCATGTCGGATTCCTCGATGGACGCGTGGAAGCCGTCCGAGCACAGCAGCAGGACATCGCCCGGCGCGAGCAGATGGTCGTCGACGTCCACGCTCACGAAGAGGTCGTTGCCCAGGGAGCGGCTCAGCAGGTGCCGCTGCGAGGATTCGGCGCCATCCTTCGCGCTCAGGATGCCCATGCGCACCTGTTCGGCGGAGACGGTGTGATCGCGCGTGAGCGCGCTTGCCCGTCCGCCGCGGATCAGGTAGCAACGGGAGTCGCCTACATGGGCCACGACCGCCCGGTCGTAGCGCAGGCAGCAGGCGACGACGGTAGTGGCGATGGCCACTCCGCCGGGACCGGCGGCGCGTCCGGCCTCGTACACCTCCTGATTGGCCGCCTGGATGAGGCGGCGGATGAGCGGCACGTGAGGTTCGCCTCCGCAGGAATTGCGGAAGTTGCCCAGCATGCTCTCCACCGCCGTGCGGGACGCAACCTCGCCGAGCTGCTGCCCGCCCACACCGTCCGCCAGAACGAACATCCAGCCGTGGGATTGCGCCTGCGCCGCAGTTGCTGGACGCACGTATCCCGAGTAATCCTCGTTATTCTGGCGGATTCTTCCCGGATCCGTCACTTCGGCAAACTCGATCTCCAGTCCGGGCACGATCTAGAACAGTCTCCCTGGGGCCGGCATCGTCATGACGATTGCGTTGGCAGCTTGGCCAAGTATTCCATCAGGGCCTCGCGCATGAGCGCGGACACCAACCGGTTGGGTTCGCCCGCGATCTTGCGGCGCGCCGATTCGCTGATCAGCTTCCGGTAAATCCACTGAGGCACGGTCACACTGATTTTGCGGTATTCGCACTTACTTTCTTCGCTGGGGTTCGGGTCCACCCATTCCGCCGTATCCGGTAAGGCGGCGGAATCCGTGTTGGCGATCTTCATAGGTAGCGTCCTGCCTGAACGGAAAGTTTTAGCTGAACCTCCGCCGCCGGGACGGCCGCCGCGTTCCGGCGTCCGCCCCGTCCACGGAAACAATGACGACGTTCAGTCGCCGCCGCCCGCCAGGCTGGGACGTGCCTGGACGATGGTGGTGCGGCCGGTGGCCTTGCTCGAGCGGACGAAGTAGATGCCGCCGTAGATCAGCCATACCGCCGCGATTCCCAGGGCCGTGAAAGGCTCCAATTTGGTGCCGAAGCCGAGGAACGGTCCGATGAGGTAGAAGGCCATGCAGCCCAGGTTGGCCAGCAGGCCGAACATCGGGATGAGCAGATGCCGCACCGGGTTGTACTTGGGGTGCCCGTGGAAGCCCACGATGCAGGTGATGCAGCTCAGCATATAGAGCAGGAAGGTGCCGAAGTTGGAGGCCAGGGTCACGGTCAGCAGCGAATTGGGCAGCGCGGCCATTTTGTCGTGGGAGAGGTAGCCGAAGCTGGACCAGAAGCCTTGCGGGAGTGCCTTGACGGCCGAATCGGCCAGCGCACCGGCATCGCCGAAGAGGTTCGACACGGTCAGGCAGCCTACCACCGCGGAGATCGCGGCCAGCGTCCAGATGGCGCGGTGGGGGGTCAGGTTGGTGGAGTGCAGCCGTCCGAGATGATCGGGCAGTTCCTGATCCTTACCCATCGCGTAGGTGACGCGAGCACCGGTATTCATGCAGGACAGCGTGGTGCCGATGATCGCCAGGAACACGGTGAAGGCTTCGGCGAGCATGAACTGTCGCCCGTGGCCCGGCCCGAAGATCGCGTCGCCAACCACGATCATCATGTCCCCGATGGGCGCCGCCGAACCGGTGGCGGCAGTCATTGGGTAACCGCTGTTCAGGAAGTAGTTTGCCGCGAAATACTCGATCAGGTAGCAGAACACCCCCTGCACCAGGAGCGAGACAATCACCGCAATCGGGATATCGCGGCGCGGGTTCTTTGCCTCTCCGCCCATCGCCGTAACGGACTCGAACCCCACCAGGATCAGGATGGCAATAGTCGCCTGCACGAACATCCATCCGACGTTGTGTATGCCGACCACGCTCCCGGCTGTGGGATGGGTCTGGAAGTTGCCCTTATCGTCCTTCTCCGGATACGCGATGATGAAGGGAACCGGCTTGCCCGCCGCGTCCAGTTTAGGTTTCGGTACGCCGGCGGAATCGCGCACGATCACGTCGGCAGCTTGCCCGTTCACGGTCTGCTTCTCGGTCTGAAACTCGTAGGTGTAGGCTTCGCCGGAGGACGAGTCGAACTGGTAAGCGACGCTGCCCGGCGCGTGGTTCATGCGATAACTGAGGGCCATCACGGAGAACACGATCAGGGCGCTGATCTGGATTACGTTGATAGCCACATTGACGGATGTGGATCCGTTGACGCCGCGGTGGGCGATGTAAGCCACGCCAAAGGAGAACACCACCGCCACCGCCATCATGAACATGGGGCCGGGGTTGGAGGCGCTCATGAAATTCGGCCAGAGCGTGCCGACGAGGTAGCCGCAAAGGACCCCCATGACGCCGACCATCACGCCCGGATAGAGCCAGTAGTAGAGATGCGAGCCCCAGCCTACGATGAACTTCGACAGCCGCGCATAGGGCCAGGCTTTGTGGTGGTTGAGGAAGGACTGTTCGGCGAAATAGTAGGAACTGCCCGTACCCGGATACAGTTTGGACAACTCCGCATAGCAGACCGCCGTCGCCAGACAGAGCAGAATGGCGAAGAAGATCCCCGCCCACATCGCCGGCGCGGTATTGCCCGCCGTGCCCTGCGCTACGAACGTCAGCCAGAGGAAGGCGCCAGGAGCGATGAGGGCCATTGCGTTCATCGTCAGGCCGGTGAGGCCCAAGGTGGCTTTCATTTCAGGTGCCGATTGGTCGGCCATATCCATCTCCTTCAAGGTCGTGTAAATGCAAAGTAGAGAACTTGGGGATCGGCCGTGCGGGGGCCAGGACAGGCGGGGTCCTTATCGCTCTACTATCCCCCGGTAACCGCGGCGGGGGAAGCGCAATTTTCCTATTGCGGAAATCAGCAATTTTTATCGGTGGGACGCGGTCATCGCGGTGGATGCCGTCTTTTCCCGGCAGGGCAGTTGAGAGATACTGGAGCCTTGAAACCGACCAACGAAGGCAGCGAGGCCGCCGAACGCGGGCGGCTGGCACTCGAAGCCAGTTCCATCTGGCAGGCGATCCGCACCGCCTTTCTGGCCTCCGGCGACGCGGCCGCGGCGCAGTCCGCCATCACCCGCATCACCGAGGCCGCGGCGGTAGAGTCGTTTGACGAATCGCCGGCGCGCACGCCGTCGCCGATGGGTGCCTTGTTCGCGGTGGGTGGTTTCGCCCGCGGCACGCTATACCCGTACTCGCATCCGGACATTCTGGTGGTGCGGGAGAGCGACCGGCGCGCGCCGGGCGAGTCGGGCGCCGGGTTCGCGGGGCGGTTGCGCGCGCGCGGCGTGCTGCCGAGCCTGCGGGTGGTCACCTCCGCGGAGTGCGTGGCGCTGCTCGACCGCAGTCCGGACCTGGCGCGGAAGCTGCTCGACCGGCGCCTGCTGGCCGGCGATACAGCGCTGGCCGCGAGCTTCGAACGGGACCTGGACGCCGCCTTCGCGCAGCGCGGCGGCGCTCTCGCGGAGCGCCTTACCGTAGAGGCGCGGGCGCGGCACCGCAAGTACCTCGATACCCCCTCCCACCGGGAGCCGGACGCCGAAGAGACCCCCGGCGGCGGCCGCGATCTCAACCTGCTGGCGGCGCTTGGCAGGCTGCGCCCCGGCCTGGCTTCGGTGGCCGCGCCGCCTTCCCTGTCCGCGCCGTTCTTCGCCCTGGTGCGGTGCTTCCTGCACTTCCGCGCCGGGGAAGACCGGAATCTGCTGGACCTGGCCGCGCAGCAGGCAATCGTCGCGCAGTTTGCGCCGGCGGCCCCACTCGCGGACTGGATGCGCGAGTACTTCCGCCACGCGAGGGCGGTGTTTCACGCCTTGCGACGCACGTTGGACGAGTGCCTGCCCGAAACGTCGCCCGCGCCGGAGGTGAGCGCCGACCCGCCGTTCCGGGTGGAGCGGGGGCGCGTCGGCTTCCGCGATCCGTCCGCGGCGGGCCCGGAGGATTCCGCGCGGCTCATCGAGTTCATCGCCCGCAGCGGCGTGCCGCCTTCCCCGGAAGTCGCAGCCGCGCTGTCCGCCCGCCCGCCCGTGCCGCTGTCCTGGCCCGCGCTGAAAGCGACTCTCTCACAGCCGCACGCCGGATCGGCTTTGCGCGCCCTTCAGGCCGCCGAGGCGCTGCCCGCGGCGCTGCCCGAGTGGACCCGGATCGAAGGCCTGGCTGACGGCGACCCCGACCGCACGCTGACGCTGGACGAGCACAGCCTGAAAGCGGTAGAGCACCTGTGCGCCCTCCACGGCACAGCCGATGCGGGCGCCCGGCGCTTCGCGGAACTGCTGCCGGACGCCGAAGGCCGCTCCCTAACCGTCTTCGCGCTGCTCTTCCACCACATGGGCGAGTCCGCCGCCGCCGCCGCGGCCCGCGTGGGCATCCCCGATGCCGGCCGCGAACTGGTGGCGTTCCTGGTGGAATCGCGCGCCGGCCTGTTCGACTTGCTGGGCGGCCGCGACCTGGACGATCCGGCGACCATCCGGCTGGCGGCGGAACGCGCCGGCACCGTGGAGCGGCTTGCCGCCCTGACCCTGACCACCTACGCCGATCTTTGCGCCACGTATTCGGAGCCGATCCTGCTGTGGCGCCTGGACCAACTCTGGCGCGCCTACCTGGCCACGCGCCGGGAACTGACCCGGGAACTGGAGAGCGACCGCATCCAGCAGATTCCTGCCGCGCTGGCGGGTTCCAGCGATTTCGTTACCGGCTTTCCCACGCGCTACCTGCGGTCGCGCAGCGCCGCCGAAATCCGCGGGCACGTCCGGCTTTACGAACAGTGCGCAGCCACGGGCGTGGCGGTGGAACTCGAGCCCGTGGGCGGCGCCTACCGGCTCACGGTGGTGGCGCAGGATCGGCCCGCGCTCTTCGCCTCCTTCGCCGGCGCCATTTCCAGCTTCGGCCTGGACATCGTGCAGGCCGAAGCCTTCTCCAATTCGAAGGGCGTCATCCTCGATACCTTCGTGGTGGCCGACCCGAGACGTACGCTGTCGCTGAATCCGCCCGAGGCCGAACGCCTGCGCGACCTGATCGGCCGCATCGCCCAAGGCAAAACCGACGCCAGGAGGCTGTTCCGCAACCGGCCGCAAGCGGCCGTGGGAAAGGACGCCATGGACCCACGGGTGCAGTTCGATTCGGAGGCCTGCGACACGGCGACGCTGGTGGAGATCGTGGCCGAAGACCGGCCCGGCCTGCTCTACAGCCTGGCAAGCGTTTTTTCCGGGAACCACTGCGACATCGATACCGTGCTGATCGACACCAAGGGGCGCAGCGCGATCGACGTCTTTTACGTGGCCCACCAGGGGGCTAAGCTCTCGCCGGAGCTTCAGGCAGATCTCCAGCGGCAACTGATCGCCGCCTGCGTGGGGACGAACCCGGCCAAATGAGAGGAAGCGGAGCGAAATGAGGCTCGCGGGTTTTCTGCTCATGCCGGCCGGAGGGATCATCGTCCTGGCCGCGCTCTCCATGCTGCCGCCGGGAGCGGCACGGGAAGCGTTCGTGCTCGCTGGAGTCGCCATCCAGGGTTTCGGGCTCGGAGTGGCGATCCGCTCGCACCTGCCGCGGCCGGAGGAGAAAGAATGAAGCCGCCGGTACTCCCCGACAACGTCGCGGCGCTGGCCTTTGTGTGCGTGCTGCTGATGCCCTGCGCCGTCGCCGGGCTCGCGCTGCTGGCCGCCGGACTGGCCCGCTCGCGCAACGTGGCTCATTCGCTGTTGAGCGCGCTTTGCGCGGTGGGGGTGGCCGGCGTGGTCTATTTCGCGGTGGGCGCTGCCTGGCAGGGCACGCCCGGCGGAAGAGAGGCGGTGCTCTGGGCCGGCGGTCGGCCCTGGGGCTGGATCGGTTCCGGGCGATTGCTGTTACTGGGGGTGTCCGGCGATGTCTCCTCCGCGCCCCTGTTCACCATGTTCGGCCTCTTCGCCGTCTGCCTGGCCGCGATCATTCCCCTGGGCGCCGCAGCTGAACGCTGGCGCCTGGGCGCCTGTTGCGCGTCCACCGCCGGCTTCGCGGCCCTGGTGTACGCGCCCTTCGCCCACTGGACGTGGGGCGGGGGATGGCTGGCGCAACTGGGTGCCACCTTCCACCTGGGCGGCGGCTTCCTGGACACGGGGGGCGCCGGCACCGTGCAGGCCGCCGGAGGACTGGCTGCGCTGGCACTGGCGTGGATCCTGGGGCCGCGCCGCGGCAAGTTCCATCCGGACGGAACGCCGGCCGCCGTGCCGGCGCACAACGCGGCGTTCGTTCTGGCCGGATGCTTCCTCGCCTGGCTGGGATACCTGGGGCTGAACTGCGCCGGCGCGCTGCTCTTCGCAAGGTGCGATGTCCGCGGCGCTGCCATAGTTCCGTTGAACGTGACGCTCTCCGCCGGCGCCGCGCTGCTGGCGGCCGCCGCTGTCACCCGACTGCGCTACCGCGTGGTGGACGCGTCTCTGTGCGCCAATGCGTGGGTCGCGGGACTGGCCGCCGCCAGCGCCGCCAGTTCCGCCGTCACCCCCGCCGGCAGCGTGATCGTGGGCCTGGTCGCCGGCACCCTGGTGATCTTCTCTGTCGAGTGGCTGGAACTGAGGCTCAAGATCGACGACCCGGCGGGCGCGGTCAGCGTCCACGCCATCGGCGGCCTCTGGGGGTTGCTCGCCGCCGGCGTGCTGGCCAACACCGGTCCCGAACAGTGGTTGGCGCAGGTGGTGGGGATCGCCGCGCTGCTGGGCTTCGTGCTCCCCGCCGCCTACGGCTTCAACTGGCTGCTGGACCGGCGCCGGAGCCAGCGTGTCCCGCCGGACGCCGAGCGCCGCGGCCTGGACCTGCACGAGCTCGGCGCCGGCGCATATCCGGACTTCATGACCCACGAGGAATTCTGAGCGCTCACGCGAGCCGCGCGGCTGGGCGCGAACCACGCCCTACGAGTGCCGGGCCACCAAGATCAGCAGTCCGAATACCACCACCGGAATCAGCGCCATCGCCACGTAGAACAGAATCTGCCGCGCGAGCGGGGTGCGCCGCTTCTTCCACTCCTTCAATTCCGCGCGATCGGCCACCCCGACCTGGTCCAGGTGCTCCAGATCCCAGGCGAACTCGTTGGCCGTGGAGTAGCGGTTCTGCGGTTCGCGTTCGATCGCGCGGTAGATCACTTCCTGTATCTCGGGAGTGATGGCGGGGTTGTGTTCGCGCGGCGGAACCGGATTGTTGAGCAGCCGGTCGTTCATGATCAGGAACGGATTGGAGCCGGTGAAGGGCGTCTTCCCGGTCAACATTTCGTACAGCATGATGCCCAGCGAGTAGATGTCGCTGCGCCCGTCGCCGCGCTTGCCCTTCACCTGTTCCGGCGAGATGTAGTCGGGCGTGCCCATCACCTGTGAGAGTTTTCCGAACGTCAGCCGGCGCGCGCCGGCTTTTCCCGCAATGCCAAAATCGATGAGCTTGATGTGGTCCTCGCCGTCCAGCATGATGTTCTCCGGCTTCAGGTCGCGGTGGACCACGCCGTGGCGATGGATGTAGTCCAGAGCGTCGCAGATGGCGATGGCGATGCGTGCCGCGCGCTCCGGTGGAAAAGGCGCCTGCTCGCGCAGGGCTTGCCGCAGCAGCTTTCCCGGGACCCACTCCATCACCATGTAGATCGAGCTTTTCGAAGGGTCCGAGAGGACCTTCATCACGCCCGGATGCTCCAGAGCTTCACCGATCTCCTCCTCGCGCTTGAAACGGTCGAAGAGGACCGGGTCGGCTTCCATTTCCTCGTGCGGGATCTTAATGGCGACGGTGCGGCCGGTGCGTGTGTCAGTGGCCCGGAAGATGGAAGCCATGCCGCTTCGGGCCACCAGTTCTTCCAGGTGATAGTGATCGAGCTGTTCGCCCGCGCGCAGTGAGTTCATGCAAGCTGGTGGAGTAGAAGCCGAGGAGCGGAGGCAACGGGGCTGTCCCCACGGTGAACCATTATCCACCTATATTCTGTCATGCTCCAGTGCCCACGCGGGAAGGAACGCAAAGGACACGGCAGATTCACGCGGAAAGCCGCTCGCGCCGGTGGCCAGACCGCCGGATCTGCCGGGATCCCGGTACCGATTAGTTAACATGTGGGCAATCTCCACAGGGGTAGATCGGGGCAACAACCATTAGAGATATAGACGGTCCCCATCTCTGGGGATACGTTTGGAAGACCCACCTCTGGGAATGCTTTACCACGGGAGACGCCTGGCCATGGAGCGGATGGAACGACTACGGTACGGCCTGGTGTGGCGCAACCTGCCCTTGCGCACAAAAACCGGGATCTTCCTGTTTTTGCCGGTGCCTGCGCTTGCCGTTACCATGCTCGCACTCAGCCTGACCGGTTTCCGGCGCTTCGGGCTGCTCCTGGTCCCCTGGACCGTGGCGGAACTGGCGGCGGCGGTCTGGGTGGTGGAAGGTTTGCTCTCCCGCATCCGCGGGATACGCGATGCGGCAGGGAGGGCCGCCGAGGGCCACCCCTGGACGGAGGTATTGCCGCACAGTTGGGAGGTCAACCAACTGGAGCGTGCGGTCGGCGACCTGGCGAGGCGCCTGCAGCGGCAGGCACGCGAGATGGAGTGCTGCCGGGAGGAGGCCGGGCGCCTGTTCGGGGAATCCCCCGCGCCCTGCCTGGAAACCGGACCCGACGGCGTGATCACGCGTGTCAACCGTGCCGCCGCGGCCTTTCTCGGCCGCACGCCGGAGGAATTGTGCGGCCTGACGGCGGCGGAGGTCCTCTTCCCCGGCGACGATACCGCCCACAGCCGTGCCCTGGCGCTGGTGAACGGCACGCAGGCACCCTCGGCGTCGGAGCGCGAATTCGCTCGCGGCGGGCCGGA
Source organism: Acidobacteriota bacterium (assembly GCA_018268835.1). Lineage (GTDB taxonomy): Bacteria > Acidobacteriota > Terriglobia > Bryobacterales > Bryobacteraceae > Solibacter. Next base: position 20,806 of record JAFDVU010000093.1, read on the forward strand.
CAGCGTTCTGGCCGGAATCGAGGAAAGCCTGCTGACCGATTCCACCGGCGCCGTGACCGGCGTGCGCTACCTGCTGATCGACCGGACGCCCCGCCAGGAGGCGGCCCGGATCGCGGCCGAGTGCGAAAGCCGGCTGCGGGCGAACGAAGAGGAGCGCGCCGCCGCCCTCAAGGCCGCGGCCGAAGCGCGCGAGGCGCGCACCCGCTTCCTCTCCAACGTGTCCAACGACCTGCGCGTGCCGCTCAACAGCATCGTGGGCTTCGCGGAACTGATGGTGGACGGCAAGATCGGAACGCTTTCCCCGGACCAGCGCGAGTGCGCCGGCGACATTCTTGCGAGCGCGCGCCATCTGGCGGCGGTGATCGATCAATTGCTGGATCTGGCCCGCATGGAGTCGACCCGCCCCGATGTGCGGCGGGAGAGCGTCGGCCTGGAGGCCATCGTTTACAACGCCCGCTACGTCCTGCAGGTGCTCAACGGCGAGCGCCGCGGCGTGCGCATCGACATGGACCTGGACCCGAAGGTGCGCGAAGTGCCGGCGGACCCGTTCCGGCTCAAGCGCCTGGTCACCAGCTATCTCGCCTACGCGGTCCGCAACGCTCCGGCCAACGGACGCGTCGTGGTGCGCACGGCGCCGGATGGAAACACGGCCTTCCGCGTCGAAGTGGAGGCTAGCCGGGCGGCAGGCGATGCCGCCGGCGCGCCCACGCTGGATCCTGCCGGCGACTCCGAACTGGCGCTGGCGGTGAACCTGGTGGAGGAACAAGGCGGACGCGCCGGCTTCCGCCATCCGCCGGGCCGCGGCTGGGTGCTCTACGCCATCCTGCCGACATCCCCCGGCACCGCCGTGGCCGGGCATGAACCGAAGGAGGTGCCGCCCCCGGCGGCGGAGGCTCCCGTGGGCGGCGAATCCCTGGACCGCCTGCTCTTCACCCTGGAGCGGTTCGGCGCGCCGGCCCGCGCCGGTCTGCGGGTGATGGTGGTGAGCAGGCAGCCCGCTGCGCTGACCGCGGCGCTGGAAGACACCGGCTATCAGACCGTCGAACTGGGCGACCTGCGCCGCATCCTGGACGTGGCGGGCGCCCAGCAACCGGTCGCCGCGATCGTGGACCTGCAGGACTTCGGCGTGGACGACTATCGCGGCGTCCTTCGCGCCCTGCGTTCGGTGGGGCTGTCCACCCCGGTGCTCGGGTATCCCTGCGGCAAGTTCGCCCCCGCGTGTGCGCACGATGCCGCCGCGGGCGCCGCCCGCCTGGGCCCGCAGCCCATACCCGCTGCGGGGCGTAAGCGCACCGCCTGACGGCTTGGCTTCCATGGAACCGATCCTCATCGTTGACGACGCACCCACTAATCGCAAGCTCACGCAGCGGGTCCTCGCCGGCGCGGGTTACGATGTGCGCGCGGTCTCCGATGGAGGCGCCGCGCTGCACGCCATCGCCGAGTTTCGCCCGCGGGTGGTGATCACGGACCTGCGGTTGAACGGAATGGACGGGCTGGCCCTGACCCGCCGCATCAAGGAAGAGCCGGCCTCGCGCGACATCGCGGTCATCGTGGTCACGGGCTGCGATACGGAAGAGGACCGCCGCGCCGCCGCGCACGCCGGCTGCGACGAGTTCATCGTCAAGCCGATCGACACCCGGGCTCTGCCCGGGATCGTTCAGGCGCAGTTGCAGCGGCGCCGGGAGATCGCGGTTGCGGCCGAGCCGCTGCCTTCGGCCGCGGAGTTGCCCGCCTGGGCGGCTCCCCTGCGCCGCGAATTCCTCAACGAAGGCGGGTCGCGCTGCGCCGCGCTGCTGGCGGAGGGCCCGGGAGCCGCCGAAATCCGCGCTGCCGCGCACGTGTGGGCGGGATTGGGCGGCACGTTCGGATATCCCGAGATCTCCACTCTGGCCCGCCGGGTGCATGACCGGTTGGGGCGCCCCGACAGCGCGCCGGATCACGAAATCACCGGGTGGCTTCAGGGTCTGCTGGCGCTCTTCGAACAGGCCAGCGGCCGCGCGAATGAGAACCCCGTGTCTCCGGAACTGGCGGCCCTGCTGCACGGGCGCAGGATCGCCCTCATCGGTTTCGACTCCGCCACCTCCGCCCGCCTCACCGCCGCGCTGGCCGGCGCCGGCGCCGTTATGGCGGGCGCGGCCGGCGACGAGCCGCCGGCTTGCGACCTGGTCATCGCCAACGCCGCCGCGCGCGCCGCCGTCCGCCCACGCCGGGAACCCCGCCGCCGCCTGCTCCTGCTGGGAACGCCGCCCGGCGGCCCCGGCCCGGACGCGCTGCTGGCCGCGCCCCACGTGGACTTCGTGGCCGAACCCTGGAGCGCCGCCGAGGTCCTCAGCCGCGCCGGCCGTCTGCTGGCCGGCCGCTATGACCCGGGCGTGCCCCCCGCGGAACCATCCGGCGGCCCGGCGCGAATCGTGATCGCCGATGACGATCCGACCATCCTCGCCCTGCTCAAGGCCACCGTGGAGAACTCCGGCATGGAGTGCGCCGTCGCCCGCGAAGGCGACGCGGCCCTGCACCTGGTCCGCTCCACCGGCGCCCACGCCGCCATTCTCGACGTCATGATGCCCAACATGGACGGCCTGGAAGTGCTGGCCTCTATCCGCAACGACCCGGCGCTGGAGCACGTCCGCGTCCTCATGCTGAGCGCCCTGCAGCAGGAGACCGATATCGTGCGCGCCTTCGGCCTGGGCGCCGACGATTACGTCACCAAGCCGTTCAGCCCCGTGGAAGTGATCGCGCGCGTCAAGCGGCTGCGGCGGGCGGTGTCGTGACTGCCCGGGACCGCGCCGGACGCGCGGCCGTCTACCTGCAGGCCCTGGCCACGGCGGCCGCTTACGCCGGCGCGGTGGCGGTGGTGGACCTGGTGTACGTCCGCCGCCACATCCCCGACCGCGGCCTCGCCTTCGGCTATGCCTTCTGCCTCACCGAAGGCGGCGTGATCGGCGGACTGCTGCTGCTTTCCCTGGTGCTCAAAGCAGTGCGCCACCGCCGCGACCGGACCTGGGAGCGGCTCCATCCGCGGATTACCGCCGAAGCTGTGGCGTACCTGGCCGGAGGCGATTCCGCGGTCCTGCGCACGCTGGTCCGCCGCCACCCGCGGGAAGTCGAACGCTGCATCTGCGAAATGCTGCTGTTCGTGCAGGGGACGGCCCGCGCCCGCGTCTCCGCGCTGGCCTGCGAACTGCGCCTGGACCGGGTGTGGAAGCGCCGCTACCGTTCCTGGCGCGACGACGCCCGCCGCGAAGCCATCAGCCGGCTGGGGCAGCTTGAGGGCGGAGCGGCCAATGAGGTTCTGCTGCTCGCCCTGGCCGATCCCAACGATGAGGTCAAGCTGGAAGCCTCGCGCGCCCTGCTGCGCGGCGGCGGACGCGACGAGATCACGGCCGTCTTCCGAGCCGCGCTCAAGGAATCGCTCCTGGTGCGCGCCGTGCTCACCGAGGCGCTGCGCCCGCACACGTTGATGTTGTGCGGTTCGGCGGTGCCGGGAGCGCTGGCCTGCGGCGATGCCCGCACGGCGCGGACCGCGCTGGAGATTGTCCGCGGCTGGGGCAAGTCGGTCCCCCTGGCCAGCCTGGATACCCTGCTCGGCCACTCCGACGCCGGCGTCCGCGCCGCCGCGCTCCTGGTGGTGCCGCAGATGTTGAACCCGGCCGGCTGCGCGCCGCTGATCGTTGCTGCCCTGGGGGATCCCGACGAGGCGGTACGCACCGCCGCCGCCACGGTAGCCGGCAAACTCCGGCTGGAGAGCGCCTTCGCCGCGCTGGTGAAGTGCCTGCGCGGGGGCGGAGCGGACATCACCGTAGCCGCCGCCTATGCCCTGGCCGCGCTCGGCCCGGAAGGCTGCCGCGTGCTCGAACGCGAAGTCCTCGTCTCCCGCTCCGCCTCCGCCTGCGCCGCGCTGGAGGCCCTGGAACGCGCCCGCAGCGAACGCGTACACCTGGTGCCCGCATGATTGACTGGCAACTGCTGTTCTACCGCTCGTTCAACTACTTCGTGCAGGGCATCATCGTCTACGTGGCGGTCATCAACACCATCTATTTCTTCCTGACCGTGATGGGCTTCTTCGCCCTGCGCCGCTACCACGCCCGCCTCACCCCGGATCAGCGCGAGGCCCTCATCAAATCGCCGCTGGTGCCGGAAATCAGCGTCATCGCGCCCGCCTACAATGAGTCTGTCACGGTGCGCGAGAGCGTGAAGGCCATGCTCAAACTCACCTATCCGCGGGTGCAGGTGATCGTGGTCAACGACGGCTCCACGGACGATACGCTGAGCATCCTGATCGAGGAGTTCCGGCTCTACCGCTCGGCGCGCGCGCCCATGGGGCCGCTCCCGCACAAGCCCATCCGCGGAATCTACGAATCGCGCGACCCGATCCGCCTGCTGGTGGTGGACAAGGAGAACGGCGGCAAGGCGGATTCGCTCAACGCCGGCCTGGACGTGGCCCGCTCCCCGTTGGTGGCCGTGGTCGATTCCGATTCGCTGATCGAGCCGGACGCGCTGCTGCAGGCGGTGAAGCCGTTCCTCGAGGACCCCGAGCGCACGCTGGCTTGCGGCGGCATGATCCGGGTGGTCAACGGCTGCCAGGTGCGCAACGGCCGCGTCACGCACGTCTCCACGAGTTCCAGCGTGCTGGCGTTGTTCCAGTCGGTGGAATACATTCGCGCCTTCCTCGGCGGACGGGTGGCGCTGAGCTTCCTCAATTCGCTGCTCATCATCTCCGGCGCCTTCGGCATTTTCCGCCGCGACGCGGTGCTCGAAAGCGGCGGTTTCGCGGTGCAGACAGTGGGCGAAGACATGGAACTGGTGGTGCGCCTGCACCGCCGCTGGCGCGAGCGCAAGGCCGAGTACAAGATCCGCTACGTGCCCGAACCGGTGTGCTGGACCGAAGTGCCGGAAAGCCTGAAGGTGCTCCACCGCCAGCGCAACCGCTGGCAGCGCGGCACGGTGGAGACCATCTCCCTGCACAAGCGCGTCGCGCTGCGTCCCAGGTTCGGCATGATGGGGGTCTTCGCCGTGCCCTACTTCGCGCTCTTTGAAATGTTCGGCCCGGCGGTGGAGACCGCCGGATACGTGGCCACCGGGCTGGGGCTGGCGCTCGGCCTGATCAGCCGTGAAGTCGCCATCCTCTTCTTCGTCGTCTCCGTGCTGTTCGGCATCGTGCTCTCCACCAGCGCCGTGCTGCTCGAGGAATTCACGCAGCGGCGCTACCCTCGCGCCCTGGACGTGATCCGCCTCTTCGTCATCGCCATCCTAGAGAACCTGGGGTTCAAACAGTTGATGACCTACTGGCGCGTGCAGGGGCTGGTGGACGGACTCAAAGGGAAGACCGGCTGGGGAAAGATGGAGCGTAAGGGCTTCGGCGGCGCCCCGGCGGCGTCCCCTTCGCCCGGCGCGCCTATTGTTCCTTGAACTTGTAGAACGCCGCGATCTCTTCCACCTGCTTGCGTATCAGGGCCTCCGACTCGGCCTTCCCGGTAATGCCGCCCCAGCCGCCGGACCCGGCGCCGCCGTCGCCGATGTCGTAGTGCGCGTCGCGGTAGTTCACCGCGTCGGTCACGAACAGCGAGCGCCCGCGGTCGCCCAGGATGCCGTACACAGCCGCGTAGCTGGCCGCGATCAGGTAATTATCGGGCGCGCCCTTCTGTTCGTCCGCCGTGCGCGTGAACAGAGGCCGGCCGTAGAAATCCCGGCGCAGCGTGGGCGGGTGCCCGAGCAGGTAATACAGGCTGGGGGTGATATCGCTCTGAAATGCTACTGCCTGCGGCTGGGAGACCATCCCTTCGTACATCTTCGGCAGGTGCACTACCAGCGGCACGCGCACCACTTCCGGAACCAGCGTATAGGCGTGCCCCCAGCGCCCGTCCTCGCCCAGCGAATCGCCGTGATCTGCGGTCAGCACGATCAGGCTGTTGTCGTACATGCCCCGCGCCTTGAGGTCCTGCACGAAGCCGCCGAAACAGCCGTCGATGCGCCGCACCCGCGAGGCGTAGGGAGCGTACATGGATCCGTACGAAGCCCCATCCACCGGGCGGGTCCCCTCGCGGTTGATCACCGAGATGTGGATGTCCTGCGGCTGGGTGTAGGCGAACATGGGGCCGGACGCGGGATTGTACCCATCCAGCCTGCCGCGCAGTTCCGCCAGCGAATCGCACAAGCGGTAGTTCATCGTGTCGCGCCCGGCATCCAACTCCACCAGCCCCGGCGGCGGCTTCACGATCACCCGCAGGATGGTGTCCATGCTGATATAACTCCGGTAGCCTTCGGCTTCCACCAGTTTGGCCAGCGCGTTCATGGGATAGAACGGCGTCACGTACTGCTGGTGCAGTATCATGCCGCCCACCCAGATGGAGGGTTCGGCCAGGCCGGTGCCTCCGTACCGCGTGAAGGCGTTGCGGAAGACCGTGCTCTCCCTCGCGAAGGCGTCGATTTCCGGGGTGAAGCGAACCGCGCTGTTGTAGGCGCCCAGGTAATCGCGGCGCAGGCTGTCGATGACGATGATGAAGATGTTCGGCTTCGCCCCGGCGCCGGGCACCAGTTTGCCCGCCGGATCGATCGGCACCGGTGCCGTCGGAATGGACCGCGGGATGTTGGTGTTGCGCGCCAGGAAGGCGTAGAAGTCGCCGTTGCCGGGCGCCGAGGACAGCGCGTCGCGAATCAACCGGAAGGAAGGGTCGAAGCCGGCGTAGGTTTCCAGCGCCGCGGCCACCTTGGGCTTTTGCGCCACGTTGGCCGCCATCACGCGGTAGACCGGCATCGTCATCGCCGCCCAGAACAGGATGGCGATGCGGCCGTCCGGCCCGTCACCCCGGCGCGGCGCCACCTCATAGAGGTACGCGAACGCGAGCACCCAGATGGCGCACGCGGCCAGTTTCTGGAACATGTAGTTCCAATCCATGATGGCGGTGTCGACCGCCAGCACCCAGGCCGCCGCCGCCAGCCCGACCAGGGGCACGGGTTGCAGCCAGCGGCCGCGAAAGACGGGCAGCGATACGGCTTTCAGGGCCAGCGCCAGGCCGCCCGTTGCCCCGTCGCGCGGAGTCCACTGCCGCAGGCTCAGCCCGGCGAGAGTGGCCACCAGGGCGCCGGCCAGCAGCGCCGCGTAGCCGTCCGCCGCCCGCCCCTCGAAGGAGAGCGGATGGAACACCAGCATCTTCAGGATGGCGAAGCCGATTCCCGCGGTGAGCAGATTAGAGAGCGCGAATTCCGCCGGCGAGGGCCACGGCGTCAGGCTGGCTACGCTGCGCACCAGGTTCAGCGCGGCGAAGAGCACGCCGAAGATCAGCAGGTGGCAGAGCGTGGTGGCGCCCAGTGCCGGTAGTTCGCCGGCCGGGTTCGCTCCGGTGCGTCCCCAGGAGATGGCGCTGTAAACGATGGAGAGAAACAGTGCCGTGTGCCACACCGCGCGGAAGATCCGGCGATCGTCCTCCTTGCGGTACTCCAGCCACTCGATCGCGGGCGCGTGGGCGAGCGCGTCCAACGCCGCCAGCCATAACAGTGGCACCAGCGCCACGAAGGCGATCGTCAGGCTGCCCGCATCGTTGCGCAACCGCGCCATCACCGGCCACACGGCCAGCATCACGCCTCCGCCGGTATGCACCACCGCGAACAGGATGGCGGCCCGGCGCGTCCGCCGCTGCCGGAAGTAGGGCAGAATCGTCGCCAGGGCCAGTGCCAGCGCGATCCAGTAGAGTTGGGCCTGCTTGTGGCCGAACCAGGTCAACTGGGTGAGCAACCCGCCCTTGTGGACCTGCTGATAGGTGAACGGAATGTACGCCAGCAACGCGTAGATGCTGGAAAGCAGCACGAACGCGGCCACCAGCCCGCGCCCGGCAAGCAGCAGGAGGCGCTTCATCGCAGCCTCGCCGTCAGGGCGCCGCGCCGCCGCGCCGCCTC
>JAFDVU010000094.1 GCA_018268835.1 Acidobacteriota bacterium
ACCGCGACTTCGCGCAGCTTCATCGTGCTCGACGAAATCGGCCGCGGCACCGCTACTTACGACGGCCTCGCGCTGGCCTGGGCCGTGGTCGAGCACATCCACACCCACACCCGCGCCCGCACCCTCTTCGCCACCCACTACCACGAACTCACCGAACTCGCCGATCAGCTCGAAGGCGTCCGCAATCTCAAGGTGAGCGTCAAGGAAGCCGGCGACCACATCATCTTCCTGCGCAAGGTGGAGCGCGGCAAAGCCGACCGCAGCTACGGCATCGAGGTCGCGCGCCTCGCCGGCCTCCCGCTGCCGGTGATCGAACGTGCCCGCGACGTACTGCAATTGCACGAAAGCACCGAGCACGCCGTCAGCGGCGAACTCGTCCGCCACGAGGAACACGGCCCCGTGCAGATCCAGATGTTCGAGCCCGTCGGCTACGGCATCGCCGAACGCATCCGCTCGCTCAACATCGACGAACTCCGCCCCATCGAAGCTTTGCACCTGCTGCACGAACTGCAAAAGGAGCTGAAGCGCTCGTGAGAGTCGCCGGCATCATGAGCGGCACGTCGCTGGACGGCATCGACGTCGCCATTGTCGAGATCCGCGGCCGCCGCGTCGAGACCATCGGATTCACGTCCACGCCCTACCCCGCGGCGCTGCGCGCGGCCATCCTCGCGGTGTCCAACGCCAGCACCCACACGGCCGCGATCTCGCGCCTCAACTATCAGCTCGCCGAACGCTATGCCCAGGCGGTGCGGCGCGCCGTGCGCCGCTTCGGTCCGGTGGATCTGATCGGCTGCCACGGCCAGACGGTCTACCACGAGGGCCGCTCCAACACGCTGCAATTAGGCGAACCCGCGGTGCTGGCCGAGCGCACCGGCGTCACCGTCGTCTGCAACTTCCGCGCGCGCGATATCGCCGCCGGTGGGCAGGGCGCGCCGCTGGTACCGTACGTAGATTACCTGCTGTTCCGCCACCCGCGCCGGACGCGCGTGGCACTCAACATCGGCGGCATCGCCAACATCACCGTCATCCCGGCGGGCGCGCCGCCCGAAGGCGTCATCGCCTTCGACACGGGTCCCGGCAACATGGTAATCGATGCGCTGGCGAGGGAGTACTCCGGCGGAAAGCTGACCTGCGACCGCGGCGGGCACATCGCCGCATCCGGCAAGCTGAATTCGAAGCTGCTCGACGAATTGTTGGGAGATCCCTACTACCGCAAACGCCATCCCAAGAGCGCGGGACGCGAGCAGTACGGCGCGGAATTCGTGGCCCGCCTCAAAGCCCGCGGTCTGACGTTGCGCGACCTCATCGCCACCGTCACCGTCCTTACCGCCGCAACCATTGCGATCGGCGTCAGGCGCGCGGCGCGGATGCCCGTGGAGTTGATCGCTTCCGGTGGAGGCGTGCACAATCCCGAGATCATGCACCACCTGGCGGCATTCCTGCCGGACGCCGCCATCGCGACATCCGCCGACTTCGGCGTGGACGCCGATGCCAAAGAAGCGATCGCGTTCGCCGTCCTGGCCCACGAAACCTGGCGCGGACGTGCCTCCAACCTCCCTGCCGCCACGGGCGCGCGCAAGGAGGTGGTGCTCGGCAGCATTACGCCGTACGTCCGGCGACCACCGGCGCCGCGGTAGTCCGCGCCGCCACCTGCTTACCCACCTGCATCGTGTTCCAGTCGTAGGCGAATTCCTGGCCGCAATCCAGGCACGTTACGTGGGCGTTAGCCCGGCCAAGCCCGTTGGCGGAGCGCCGGGGTGTCATGGGAAAAGTCAATCTCTTGTGGGAGCACCCAAAGAGCGACCGAAAGAAGGATTCAAACATGTCGAGCTCCCTCCACTCTTATAGATACGGAAAAGCTCGCCAAAGTTTCAGTTCGACCCCGTACGCCCGGCTAAGTCGCTGTACGGATCCGGACACTTATGTAAGGTGAATTATACAGCTAAGTCTTTAAATGCCCGGCAATTGAACGGGCTATCGCTTGCCCGTGGAAGCGCCCGTTCTCAATGAATATTTCATTCGTGTGCATACCCGCGACAATCACGCCCGCCAGGTAGATGCCGCGCCGTTCGCTCTCCAGAGTGTCCGGATTGGTGCGCGGACGCCGCGTCGCCGGATCCAGCGTGATCCCCGTGGCGTTTAGAAATTCCAGGTCCGGACGGTAGCCGATGAGCGCGAAAACAAAATCGTTCTTGAACTCGATTTCGCCTTCCGGTGTCGCCAGGCGGATCGAATCCGCCCGGATTTCCGTCACGTTCGAATGAAAGTAGGCGCGAATTTCACCCGCCTTAATCCGGTTTTCGATGTTCGGCTTGATCCAGTACTTCACCGAATTCGAAATCTCCCCTCCCCGATGGATCAGCGTCACCCGCGCTCCGTGCCACAGGAGTTCCAGCGCCGCGATCGCCGCCGAATTCTTGGCGCCGACCACCGCCACATCGTGGTTATAGTACGGATGGGGCTCCTTGTAGTAATGCAGTACCTTTGGCAGGTCCTCACCCGGGACGCCCAGCATGTTGGGTACGTCGTAGTAACCCGTCGCCAGCACGACCTTACGCGCTCGATACACGTGCTTACAATCCAATTTATCCGTCGTGAATACTTCGAAGGCGTTGTCTTCCCCTTCGATCCGGTCCACCTTCTCGTACTGCCGGACGTCCAGACGGTAGTGATCCGCCACCCGCCGGTAATACTTGAGCGCCTCCATCCGGTTCGGCTTATCGTTGAGGCTGGTCATCGGCAGGTTGCCGATTTCGAGCAGTTCCGGGGTGGTGAAGAACGTCATGTTGGTGGGGTAGTGGTATATCGAGTTCACCACGCACCCCTTCTCCACCAGTACCGTGCGCACGCCGCGGCTCTGCAACTCGATCCCGCACGCCAGGCCCGTCGGACCGGCGCCCACCACCAGCGCGTCCACCGATTCCGTCACAGCTTGGCCTCGACCTCGCGGTACACGCCAGCCAGCGCGCCATCCAGGGCGCCCAGGTCCTTGCCGCCGGCTTCGGCCATGTCCGGCCTGCCGCCGCCCTTGCCGCCCACCGCCAGCGCCACCGCGCCCGCCAGTTTCCCGGCGTGCACCCTCGCGGTCAGGTCCTTAGTGACCGCCGCGACGATGCTCACGTTGCCTTCCTCGCCGCTGGCCAGCACCACCACCGCGCTCTGCCACTTGTTGCGCAGCGAATCCGCCAGCGCCCGCATCTGCGCCCGGTCCAGCCCGTCCACCCGAGCCGCCAGCACCCGCGCGCCGTTCACCTGCCTCGCCTGCGCCTCCAGCGCGCCCGCGGCCGATTGCGCCACCCGCGTCTTGAGCTGTTCCACCTGGCGCTCCAGCCCGCGCTGCGCCGCGATCAGCTTCTCCACATGGTCGATCAATTCCGGCTCACCCGCCTTGACCATCGCGGCGATGCGCTTCACCGCCTCCGCGGTCTCCTGGAACTGGCGGAGCGCGCCCTCTCCGGTGATGGCCTCGATGCGCCGTACGCCGGCCGAGATGCTGCCCTCGTAAACGACCTTGCACAGCCCGATGTCGCCGGTCCGCCGCACGTGGGTGCCGCCGCACAGTTCCTTGCTGAAGCCCGGCACCGAGACCACCCGCACCTCTTCGCCGTACTTCTCGCCGAACAGCGCCATGGCGCCGGAGGCAATTGCCTGCTCCAGCGCCAGCACGTCGGTCGTGACCTCCGTGTTGCGCAGGATCTCTTCGTTCATCAGCCGCTCGACCTCGTCGAGCTCGGCCTTGTCCATCGCCGCGTAGTGGGTGAAATCGAAGCGCAACCGCCCCGGCTCCACCACGCTGCCCGCCTGCTTGACGTGCTTGCCCAGCACCTGCCTGAGGGCAGCATGCAGCAGGTGTGTCGCCGTGTGATTGCGCCGCGTCGCGTCGCGCAGCGGCACAGCGACCTCCGCCCGCAGCACGTCGCCCACCGAGATCGTGCCCTGCGCCACGATGCGGTGCACCGAGAGTCCCGGCACGCCCGGGAACACGCTCTCCACGTCCGCGATTTTCTCGCCGGACGCCGAGTACAACGCTCCGCGGTCGCCCACCTGTCCGCCGGTCTCGGCGTAGAACGGGGTGCGGTCGAAGACCAGCTCCGCCTTCGCGCCTTCCGGCACGCTGTCCACCGCCTGCTTTTCGACGATCAGCCCGATCACCCGCGCTTCGGCCGAAAGATCCGTGTAGCCCAGGAACCTGGTGCGCCCCTGCTCCAGCAGCTTCGAGTACGCCGGCACTACCGCGCCCTTCTCCGCGCCCTTCCAACTGGCGCGCGCGCGCTCACGCTGCTGCTCCATCTCGGCTTCGAAGGCGTCGCGGTCCAACGTGAGGCTGTGCTCCCGCGCCATCTCCTCCTGCTCGTCCAGCGCCAGCCCGTAGGTGTCGTAGAGCTTGAAGGAAAGCGCGCCCGGAATGCTGCCGCCGCCGAGCTTCTTGATTTCTTCGTTGAACACCTTCTCCGCGACCAGGAACGTGGTGGCATAGCGGTGCTCTTCGTCCTTCACCACCCGCGCCACGCGCTGCACGCTCTCCATCAGCTCCGGATACGGCCCACGCATCAGTTCCGCCACGAACCCGGTCAGTTTGTAGAGGAACGGCTCCTCCACCCCGATCAGCCGCGCGTTGCGCATGGCGCGCCGCATGATCTTGCGCAGCACGTACCCGCGCCCGTCGTTGGCCGGGATCACGCCATCGTGAATCAGAAATTCAGCCGCGCGCGCATGGTCGGCGCAGATGCGCAGCACGGTATCCACGCGCGCGTCCCCGCCCGGCGCGACGCCGAACAGCCCCGCCGCGTGATCGATGATCGGCACCAACAGGTCCGTCTCGTAGTTGGAAATCTTGCCCTGCATCACCGCCGCGATGCGCTCCAGCCCCATCCCGGTATCGATCGAAGGCCGCGGCAGCGGGGTCAGCGTGCCTTTGTCGTCGCGGTCGTATTGCATGAACACCAGGTTCCAGATCTCGACGAACCGCCCGCCCCCGTCTTCGGGAAACCGCTCGTTCTCACGCCCCGGCTCGGCCGCCTCCGGGCCCAGGTCATAGTGGATCTCCGAACACGGACCGCACGGTCCGGTCTCGCCCATCTGCCAGAAGTTGTCCTTCTCGTCCAACCGGAAGATGCGGTCCTTGGACACGCCGGCGACTTTCTGCCATAGCTCCTCGGCCTCATCGTCCTCGCGGAACACGGTGACGTAGAGCTTGTCCTTGGGCAGCCCGTAGACCTTGGTGATCAGGTCCCAGGCGTACTCGATGGCCTCAGCCTTGAAGTAATCGCCGAAGGAGAAGTTGCCCAGCATCTCGAAGAAGGTGTGGTGCCGCCGCGTGTAGCCGACGTTCTCCAGGTCGTTGTGCTTGCCGCCCGCGCGCACGCACTTCTGCGAGCTGGTAGCGCGCGTGTAATCGCGCTTCTCCAGCCCCAGGAACGTGTCCTTGAACTGGTTCATGCCTGCGTTGGTAAAGAGCAGGGTGGGGTCGTTCGCGGGAACAAGCGAAGAGCTTTTTACGGCGCGATGGCCGCGTTCGGCAAAGAAGTCGAGGAAGCGCTGTCTGATTTCGTGACCTGTCACGGGGTTCCTTCTTGGGAGTGGACTAACCCTAATTGTAGCGTGGGTGCGCGTGGCGTCGGCCTCCGGCCGGCCCTTTGGAATCGCAATCCCGTTCGCCGCGGCGCCGGCATTTTTGCGCCACAACGTGGCTAGGTCACCAACCGCAGAACCAGGCCCATGATGAGGGCCAGGACCGAATCCGTAATCTCCGGCGTGCGGCCCGGCAGGCGGGTCTGCAGGATCTCCATGGCGAGGAGCGCGACAGCGAGCGTGACCGCGCCCGCAAAGTATTTGACTTTGCCGGCGCGCAGCAGCCAGATCATGGCACCATACTCGAAGGTTTTACGCAGGATGACCGCGACGTTGGTGGTGCCCTCGGCTTCCATGCTGGCGGCGAAGGGAATCCAGGAGAAGGCGTGCGCCCGTCCGAAGTGGAAGGGCGCGAGTTCGCGCACGAAGATCGCGACCACCAGCAGGACCCACCCGGCTCCCAGCCGCGCGTTATCGCTGGTGGCGCACCAAAGGGCGAGCGCCAGCGCGGCGGCGAGCAGGTCACTCTTGCCGGCCACGCGATCGGCGATCACCAGACGCAAGGGGACGGCGAGCATGGCCAGCGCCACCCATCGCCAGGAGATCTTCTCCCAGGTGGCGCGCAGCGCAATGGCGAAGACGAACCACCCGGCGGCGGCGGCCACCACTTCCGTCCAGGAGACCTGCGAAGCGATGAGATAGGCCCAGCCGCGGCCGATCCTGGCGCGTGTGATCACCGGAATCAACGGGTAGAGTTGCGCAGCCATCCAACAGCCGGCAAGCAGGAGTCCGGGGGCGGCGCCGCGGCGTTCGGCGGCGGAGGTGGCGTCCTCGATGCGGCTTCGGAAGAGCAGCGCCAGCGCGGCGCCCAACAGCGTTCCCAGTGTGTCGAATAACCAGTCTGAGGCGCTGCAGAAGCGGCTGGCGTCGTAATACTGAAGCAGTTCGATCCCCAGCGAAAGGGCGGACCCGTGCACCAGGGCGAGCACAAATCCAGCACGGCGGTTCCAGTGGCGAGTGTAGGTGGCGCAGGCGACGACGCCCAGCGGGAAAAAGATGGCCACGTTCAGAACGGCGTCGCGAATGTTGCCCGGTGTGAGTTCGGTGGGCCAGGAGTGCAGAAAGTGGATCAGCGGACTGCCGGGGCGCGCGAAATCGAAGTGGAACGGGGAGAGAGTCCCGTAGAGCAGCAGCGCGACCAGGATCGCCAGGAGTCCGGCCACTTACGATCTCGCAAAGCGGCGGAGCCGGAAGATTTCAATCAGGGAGATGTAAAGGTTGACTACGCCGAGTCCGCTGATGGCGCCGCGCAGGTACATGTTGTCCCAGTAAGGCGCCCAGGCGGGAATGGCGGTGGAGAAGTAGTTGACGGCCCAGTAATCGGTCCAGGGAAAGATCAGCAGGAAGAGGCCGATCTCCAGGCAGAAGGTAATGAAGATGACGGCCGATATCTTGTGATACCAGGCGTAGATCGGACGGCGCTGGGCGGGCGCGATGGGAGTGGCCTGCGGGGCGCTCCCGGCGCCGGAATCCTGCGTCGTCATACCGCTCCCGCCGTGGCGAACAGGTCCATTTGGGGACTGAGCGAAAGCGGGAACCGCGAAGCGGCGCGTACCGGCTCGAAGCTCAGGCGGTGCAGCGGCGTGGGACCGAACTCGACCAGCGCGCGCAGGTGTTCCGGGGTGGAGTAGCCTTTGTGGGCGGCGAGTCCGTAGACGGGATAGATCCGGTCCCAGGCACGCATGCAGGCATCGCGCGCCACCTTGGCGACGATGCTGGCGGCGGCGATGGCGTGGCAGCGCATGTCACCCTTGATGAGCGCGCGCTGGGGCAGCGGACAATCGAGCGGCACGGCGTCGACGAGGAGGAAGTCCGGAGCGGGATCGAGACGGCTGACGGCGAGCCGCATGGCGCGGCGGGACGCCTGGTAGATGTTGATGTGATCGATCGCGGCGGCGTCCACCGCGGCTACCGCCCAGGCCACCGCGCGTTCCCGGATGCGCGCGGCGAGAACTTCGCGGCGTTCGGGATCGAGCAGTTTGCTATCGTTCAAACCGCGGATGGGACGATCCCCGGAAAGAATGACGGCGCCGGCAAAGACGGGCCCGAAGAGCGCACCACGACCCACTTCGTCCACGCCGGCGACGGCGGAGAACCCGCGCGCGCGTAACTCGCGTTCGAGGGTGGCTTCACAGCGGAATTTGCCATTCGCCGCAGTGGGCTCCATGGCCGGATCGGGTGTTATTCGCGCTCGCGCAGGCGGGCGGCTTTGCCCTTGAGGTTGCGCAGGTAGTACAGCTTCGCGCGGCGCACTCGGCCGGTGCGGACCACATCGATGTGGTCGATGACCCGGGCGTTCAGCGGGAAGATACGTTCCACGCCCTGTCCAAAGCTGATCTTGCGTACCGTGATGCTCTCGCCCATCCCCGTGCCGTTGCGGGCGATCACCACGCCTTCGTAGGCCTGCAGGCGCTCTTTGTCGCCTTCCTTAATCTTCACGTGGACGCGGATGGTATCGCCGGAGCGGAACTCGGGCGCGGCCTTTTCGGCCTTGTTCTTGTTAATGAACTTGGTCAACAACGCATTCTGCATGACAATGTCCGTAATCTACTAGTCTACAACAATTTCTGGATTTTTTGCCAGGTTGGAAGCGATATACTATCCGGCAGTGCAAGCACGCTTCCTTGTAGCCGGGATGCTGTGGGGAGGGTCGCTATTTGCCGCGGCCGTGTCCCCCGTGGAATTCAATCGGGACGTTCGTCCCATTCTCTCAGATCGGTGCTACACCTGTCACGGTCCGGATCGCGCCAGCCGCAAAAGCCCGCTGCGCCTGGACCAGGAGCAAAGCGCGCACCCGGCCCTGGGGCGCATCCTGGAGCGAATCACCTCGACCGACCTCTCCCGCCGGATGCCCCCGGCGTACATGGGCCGCGAACGCCTCAGCAACGCCGAAATCGACGTGCTGCGGAGGTGGATCGAGCAGGGCGGCAAGTACGAGCCGCACTGGTCGCTGATCCCACCGAAGAAGACGGCGCCGCCGGAGGTGCGGGAGAAGGCCTGGCCGCGCAATGCGATCGATTCCTTCGTACTGGCGCGCCTGGAACAGGAAGGGATCGCGCACGCGCCGGAAGCCGATCGCGCAACCCTGATCCGGCGGTTGAGCTTCGATCTCACGGGACTGCCGCCCACTCCGGCGGAAACGGAGGCGTTCACGGCGGACCGCTCGCCGGACGCCTATGAAAAGCTGGTGGACCGCCTGCTCGCCTCGCCGCGCTACGCCGAGCGCATGGCGATCCGCTGGCTGGAAGCGGCGCGCTACGCCGACACCAACGGTTACAGCAACGATGGTCCGCGCGACATGTGGCGGTGGCGCGACTGGGTGATCGATGCGTTCCGCACGAACATGCCGTTCGACCGCTTCACCGTGGAACAGATCGCCGGCGACCTGCTACCGAACGCCACCGTGAGCCAACGGGTGGCCACCGCGTTCAACCGCAATCACCGCACCAGCGCTGAGGGCGGGATCGTGGATGAGGAGTTCAGGCTGGGCTACGTGGGCGATCGCGTGGAGACGACCTCCACGGTGTGGCTGGGCACGACCATCGGTTGCGCGCGCTGCCACGATCACAAGTACGATCCCTACACGCAGAAGGAGTATTACCAGCTCTCGGCATTCTTCAACAATACGCCCGACCGCGGCTTCGTCTACAACTTCGGCAACGAGCCGCCGTACATCTACGCGCCGCTGCCCGGGCAGCAGGCGAAACTGGACGCGCTGGAGGCGAAGGTCGCCGCCGCGCGCCAAAAAGTGGCGTCGCTCGAGCCCGCAGTGGACCGCGCGTACGCCGCGTGGACGCCGCCCGCGGATTGGAACGTCCGCGACGGGCTGGTGACCGGGCAACCGCGGTTCGACTATAAGGATCCGTTCACGTTCGCGGCGCGCATCACGCCGAAGTCGCCCAAGGGCGCGATTCTTTCGATCGGCGAAGACTACTTCGAAGGCAAGGGCCACTACCTCTTCCTGATCGACGGCAAACTGCGCCTGCACGTCACCTTCCGCTACAGCGACCTGAGCCTGCGGGTGGAGACGGCGGACGCGCTGCCCCTCGCCAAGACGCAGCACGTGCTGGTGACCTACGACGGCGGCATGCGCGCGAAAGGCGTCCACATGTACGTGGACGGGCGCGAGATGCCGCTCAAGGTGCTGTTCGATTACGGCATCTGGCCGATCGAGAACAAGGAACCGCTGCGCATCGGCGCGGGCGGCGGTCTGCGCTGGGACGGGAAAATCGAGGACGTGCGGATCTACGATCGCGCGCTCTCCGCGCGTGAAGCCGCGCTGGTAGCGATGACGGACGCCGCGGCGCGCGCCCGGACGCGCGAGGCGTTCCTGGATCTGGCGCCGCCGCCGGAGTACGCCGCCGCGCGCGCGGAGTTGCAGGGGCTGGAGAGCCGGCGCGCGCAGTTGCTGGCGACGATCCCCACCGTGATGGTGATGGAAGAGTTGCCCCAGCGGCGCGATACGTTCGTGCTCAAACGTGGCGCGTACGACGCGCCCGGCGAAAAGGTGGAGCCGCGCACGCCGGCGGTGCTGCCGCCGTTCCAGCCGAATTGGCCGGCGAACCGATTGGGGCTGGCGCGCTGGCTGGTGGACCGCGGCAATCCGCTGACCGCGCGGGTCACCGTGAACCGCTTCTGGCAGATGCTGTGGGGCGTCGGGCTGGTGAAGACGGTGGAGGACTTCGGATCGCAGGGCGAATGGCCGCTCCATCAGGAGTTGCTCGATTGGCTGGCGGTGGACTTCATGGATTCCGGCTGGGATGTGAAGCACATCATGAAGACCATGGTGATGAGCGCCGCCTACCGGCAGGCGTCGAAGGTCACGCCGCAACTGCTCGAGAAGGATCCGGAAAATCGCCTGCTGGCGCGCGGCGCGCGTTTCCGCCTGCCGGCGGAGATGATCCGCGACCAGGCGCTTGCCGTATCGGGACTGCTGGTGGAACGCGTGGGCGGTCCTTCGGTGAAGCCGTATCAGCCGCCCGGGTTATGGCAGGAACTGTTCGGCGGCAAGGGCTACGTGGCGGATACCGGCGAGGGGCTGTATCGCCGGTCGCTGTACACCTATTGGCGGCGGACGGTGGCGCCGCCGGCGATGATGAGCTTCGATTCGCCCAGCCGCGAGGTGTGCGTGGTGCGCGAGGAACGCACCAACACGCCGCTGCAGGCGCTGAACCTGATGGACGACACCATCTACCTGGAGGCATCGCGCAAGCTGGCCGAGCGCATGGTGAAAGGCGGCGGCATCGATGCCGGCACGCGTCTGGTGCTGGGGCGCGAGCCGCGCGCGATGGAGCGCGCCGTGCTGGAGGGCGCACTCGAGAAATTCCGCGCGCGGTATCAGGCGCATCCCGAGGACGCGGTGAAGTACCTGAGCCACGGCGACTCGCCGCGCGATCGATCGATCGAACCGGTCGAACTCGCGTCCTGGACCGGCGTGGCGAGCCTGTTGTTGAACATGGACGAGGCGGTGACCCGGCAATGAACGCAATCACGCGCAGACACTTTTTCGGACGCGCCGCGACGGGGCTGGGAGCGGCGGCGCTGTGGTCGCTCGCCGGCGAGACGGCGGAGGCCAAGGGCGGGCTGCCCGGGCTGCCGCACTTCGCGCCCCGGGCCAAACGCGTCATCTACCTGTTTCAGTCCGGCGGCCCTTCGCAGATGGAGCTGTTCGACTACAAGCCACGGCTGAAGGACTTTCAGGGCACGGACCTGCCGGAATCGATCCGGCAGGGACAGCGGCTGACCCAGATGTCTTCTGCGCAGGCGAGCTTTCCCGTGGTGCCGTCGAAGTTTGCGTTCGCGCAGCACGGCCAGTCGGGAGCTTGGGTGAGCGAGCTGATGCCGCACACGGCGAAGGTCGCGGACGACCTCACGTTCGTCAAGTCCACCTACACGGACGCGATCAACCACGATCCGGCGGTGACGTTTCTGCAGACGGGCTCGCAGATCGCCGGGCGCCCGAGCATGGGATCGTGGGTGGTGTACGGGCTTGGATCGGAGACCGAGAACCTGCCCGCGTTCGTGGTGATGATCTCGCCGGGCAGCGGTGGGGGCGGGCAGCCGCTCTACGACCGGCTCTGGGGCGCGGGCTTCCTGCCCTCGCGCTACCAGGGCGTCAAGTTCCGCAGCGTGGGCGATCCGGTGCTGTACCTCTCGAACCCCGAGGGGTTCAGCGGAGAGCAGCGGCGCGACTACCTGGATGCGCTGGCGAAGCTGAACCAGGGCACGATGGACGAGTTCGGGGATCCGGAAATCACCACTCGCATCGCGCAGTACGAGATGGCGTTCCGCATGCAATCCTCCGTGCCGGATCTGGTGGATTTTTCCAGGGAGAGCGCCGCCACCATCGAAAGCTACGGGCCGGACGCGCGCAAGCCCGGCACATACGCCTACAACTGCCTGCTGGCGCGGCGCCTGGCCGAACGCGGCGTGCGCTTCATCCAGCTCTACCATCGCGATTGGGACCATCACAGCGGGCTGCCCAAGGGACTGCCGAAGATGTGCCTCCAGACCGATCAGCCCACCGCGGCGCTGGTCGCGGACCTCAAACAGCGCGGCATGCTCGACGACACGCTGGTGATCTGGGGCGGCGAATTCGGGCGTACGGTCTACTGCCAGGGGCGGCTGACCCCGGACGATTACGGGCGCGACCACCACCCGCGCTGTTTCACGGTGTGGATGGCGGGCGGCGGCATCAAGCCGGGAATCACGCTGGGCGCCACGGATGACTACTGCTACAACATCACGGACCGCCCGGTGCACGTGTACGATCTGCAGGCGACGATCCTGAACTGCCTGGGAGTGGATCACACGCGCCTGACGTTCAAGTTCAAGGGCCGGCATTTCCGGCTGACGGACGTGGGCGGGAACGCGGTGAAGGAGATTCTGCGGAGTTAAGTCCGCGCCTCTACCGGACCGCGATGGTCACTCCGGACTGGCTGGTGGCGCTTCCCACCTGCACGAAAAGCGGTATCGCGTTACCGGTCTGAATGCCGGCCGGAATCTGCGCGTTGACCTGGATCACTCCGGCTACCAGCCCGGGCGCGCCGCCGGCATACTGGGGCGTCACCACCTGACCGCCGATCAACACGCTGACGGGCAGGTTCGGCCGCGGCAGCGGAGAGGCGGCGAGTTTCCCGTCCACCCCGGGGGGCGAAGTCTGGCCCTCGCCGGTCGCGAAGCAGGCGATGAAATCGCCGGCCTTTGCGGGAGTGGAAGGGGTATTGATGGAACCGTCCTGATTGATGCACGCCCCCGGCCCCTTGCCGGAGGAATCCAGGGTGAAGATGCCGGGCGCGGCGGCGGCGACGGGCACCTCCAGCGATGCCGCGGTCTGCCCCTGATAGGACACGCTGACCTGCGCCGTGGCGCCGGAAACGGAGTAAGGCACTACGGCGGCGACCTGCGTCGCGGAAGTATAGATCATGGGAGCGCACGTCCCGTTGAAAGAAACGGCTGTGCCGGCGAGCTGGCAGCCGAAGTTGCCCGAACCGCCGGGCTGATTCAGCGTCAACTGCGCCGGTCCGAGCCCCGCCCCCACAATCACGATGATCTCCCCGGGAGAAATCGCACCCGGGAGATTGCTGGCGCTGTTGCGAATGCTGGCCGCGACGGACGTGTTTTGGGGTTGCAGCAGCCGGACTGCGCTGTTGCCGAGGCCGGTGAGCGCATTCTGGTTCGAGTCGGAGACATACACGTTCCCCGCCCGGTCCACGGCGAGGCCCACGGCGGAGGAAAGCGCCGCGCCGGTGGCCGCCGCGCCGTCGCCGGAATATCCGCTGGCGGCACTGCCGGCGATCGTGGTGATGGTTCCCGAGGTCGTGACCTTGCGGACACGCGCCGCGGGAAGGCTGTTATCCGCGACATAAAGATTGCCGCCGGCATCCACGGCCACCGCCGCGGGGCTGATCAGGGCCTTCGTGGCCGGGCCACCGTCTCCGGCGCCGTCCGGCGAGCCGTTGCCGGCGACGGTCGTGATGACGCCCGCCGGCGTAACCTTGCGGATGCGCCCATCGACGGGGTCCGCGATGAAGAGGTTGCCGGAGGCATCGACGGCGATTCCCTGCGGTTGGGACAGTTGTGCGTCGGTCGCCCGTCCGCCGTCGCCGAACGTCCCGGTGGCCGTGCCGCCGCCGGCGTAGGTCGAGATGACGCCGGCGGAGACCCGGCGCACCCGATAGTTATAGGGATCCGCGATGAACAGGTTGCCGAAGGTGTCGATTGCGATGCCGGTGATGTCCACCAGGGTGGCGCTGGTGGCCGGACCGCCATCGGCCAGCCCGCCCGAGCCGCCCCCGGCCACGGTTGTGACGGTTCCGTCGCTGCCGATCATCCGGATGCGGTCGGACTCCGCGATATAGATGTTGCCCTGTCCATCCAGTGCGACACCGCGGGGCTTCTTCAAGCCCGCCTTCGCCGCCGGACCGTAATCGCCCGAGGAGATGGGGACACCGTTGCCCGCCACGGTGGTAATCGTGCCGCCCGGCGAGACTTTGCGCACGCGGTTGTTCGACGTATCCGCAATGTAGAGGTTCCCGGAGCCATCCAGGGTCAGGGCCGTCGGGAAGAACAATTGGGCAATGGTCGCGGGACCTCCGTCACCGGAGTAGCTGATCAGTCCGTTGCCCGCGATCGAAGCGATATTGCCGTCCGGTGTGACCTTGCGCATCACGTGGTTCTCGCCGTCGGCGATATAGAGGCTTCCGGCGCCGTCCACGGCGATTCCCGGCACGCGGCCCATTGCGGCGCCGATGGCCGGAGCGCCGTCCCCGGAATAGCCGGGCGTGCCAGTGCCCGCCGCGGTGGAGATGAAGCCTGTCGTGGATACCTTGCGCACCTGCGCGGAAGAGCCTATGTAGAGGTTGCCGGCGCTGTCAAAGGCCAGGCCCGTGGGCGCGGCCACCTGCGCACTGACGGCGGTCCCGCCGTCGCCAGCCGAAGGGACGCCCGCCGAGGAGCCGTTGCCCGCGACGGTGGTGATGGTTCCCGCCGCGGAGATCATGCGGACACGGTTGTTCAGGGTATCGGCGATGTAGAGGTTGCCGGCGCTGTCCATCGCCAGGCCGGACGGCCGGCCAAACTGCGACGAGAGGGACAATTGGGCGTTCGCCGCCACTCCCTGGTCGCCGAAGTAGCCGCGGACCCCGGTGCCGGCGACGGTCGTGATCACGCCCCCGGTGGAGACCTTGCGTATCCGCGAGTTATCGGCGTCGGCGATGTACAGGTTGCCTGCCGGATCCACTGCGACGCCGGTGGGCCCGGAAAGCGTCGCCTGTGTCGCCGTCCCGCCATCACCCGAGTACCCTGCGACGCCATTTCCGGCCACGGTCGTGATCGTGCCGGATACGGCGACTTCGCGTACGCGGTTGTTCAGCGTGTCGGCGATGTAGAGGTTGCCGAGGCGATCCAGTGCGATGCCGGTTACCCCGGCGAGTTGGGCGTTGACGGCCTGGCCTCCGTCGCCGGAATACCCCATCCGCGCATTGCCTGCCACGCGGGTCAGGATGCCGCTGGTGTCGATCCGGAACACGGCGCTGAGTGAACTGCTGAAGTACACGTTGCCCGCGGAATCCACGGCCACACACTGCGGAAGGCCGATGGCGGCGTTCGGCGCGGCAATCGGAGTGGGCGGAGGAGCGCCTCCGGCGTAGGTCGAAATCAGGTACTGCTGCGCGGCGGCAGAACCACTCAGCGCCAGGATCCCGAACGCGACACGAGCACGGAACATGGTCCCTGGATATCACAGTCGCTCGAACCGCGCTGCGAAGGATCGCACACTCGCGCGGCTCGGGCGAGCACAAATTCTACTCTATTCGGTTAACAGATCCGGCCGCAGCCGGGCCGTCTTGTCCCGCGCCGAGGCCTGACGGAACCTGCGGATCTCGGCGTGATTGCCGTTGAGTAGCACTTCCGGCACCTTCCATCCCCGAAATTCCGCCGGCCGCGTCCAGTGCGGACAATCGAGCAAGCCTTCGCCGTGCCCGGTCTCGGAGAAGGATTCGAACTCGCTCGACGCCTCGTTGCCGAGGACGCCGGGAATCAGGCGCGCGACCGTATCGATCACTACGGCAGCGGCGAGTTCGCCTCCGCTCAGCACGAAATTTCCGATCGAGAGTTCTTCATCGGCGAGGTGCTCGGCGACGCGCTCGTCCACGCCCTCATAGCGGCCGCAGATCAGCAGCAACTCGCTCTCGGCGGAGAGGCGCTTGGCTGCGCCCTGGTCGAACAGGCGTCCCTGCGCGGAAAGCAGCACCACTTTGCGGCCGGGTTGCTTCTCCGGCCAGATGGTCTCCACCGCGCTGAAGATGGGCTCGCACTTGAGCACCATGCCCTCTTCGCCGCCGAACGGGCGGTCGTCCACGGTCTTGTGGCGGTCGCTCGTCCAGTCGCGCAGGTTGTGGATGCGGATGTCGAGCAGGCCGGCATCGTGCGCGCGTTTGACCACTCCGTATGCGAACGGCCCCGCGAAAAAGTCGGGGAAGATCGTCAGGACATGGAAGATCACGGCCGGTTCAGGTCCTTCAATCCCTCGGGCAATTCTACCGCGATGCGCTTTGCGGCAGGATCGATCTCGACGCAGATTCGGCGCGCGAAAGGAATCAGCAGGGCGCTGTCGCCGGAGCCGACCACGAGCAGGCCGCTGCCGCCGCCGTCGTCCCACCCGGTCACGTGCCCGAGCGAGCGCCCGGTGGCGCGGTCGATCACATCGCAGCCGATAAGATCGTCCTGGAAGAATTCGCCTTCTTCCAGGGGAACGCGTTCCGCGGCCGGAACGCGCACTTCGGCGCCGCAGAGCCGTTCGGCGTCTGAGATGGTATCGATCCCGTGGAACTTAAAGATGAGGGTTCCGTTGTGGAACCAGGTGGATTCGACTTCGAACCGCTCACCGGATCCAAAGAGATACACTTCGGTCAGTGCGTCGAACCGCTCCAGCCTGGTGCTCAGGGGCAGTGCCGTCAGTTCGCCACGATTGCCCCGCGTCTTGCCGAGCAAGGCAATCGTGACCCACGCGTCCTGTACTCCGCTCACTCGATAATTTCCAAAGTGAAGCGGCGGTTCAACTTCATTCCGGCCGCACCGAGAATAGTACGGATGGAACGAGCCGTCCGACCCTGCTTGCCAATCACCTTGCCGAGATCACTGGGGGCGACTTTCAACTCCAGCACGGTCACTTGTTCGCCCAGGACTTCACGCACGGAAACTTCTTCCGGGATGTCGACCAGAGCTTTCGCGATATCTTCGATCAACTGTTTCATCACCCCGCCTCCACCACTCTCATGGTAGCCTAACCGCGTGCGCCCAAAGGATTAGTAGTCCCGGGCGCGGTTAAGAAACACACGATTGTAATGATCAGGCAACCGGCTGCACGGCGGGATTCTTCTCCACCAGGCGCTTGACCGTATCGCTCATCTGGGCTCCACTGCGGGTCCAATGTTCGATGCGGTCGTGCTTCAGGACCACTTGCTGCGGGTGGGTCAGCGGGTTGAAGTGACCCAGTACTTCGATGTGGCGGCCATTGCGGGCGCGCTCCTTCTCGATCACCACCACACGGTAAAACGGCTTCTTTTTGGCGCCAAACCGCGCCAGGCGAATCATCAGCATCTATACTCCAGAGGCGGGCAACATCCCGCCGGTGTTTGAATTCGTCATCTCTTACTGCCCGGGAAATCCGCCGAATGGAAAGCCCGCCGGCAACTTCATCTTCCCCATTTTCCTGCCGAGGAATCCGCCGGAGAAACTCTTCATCATCTTCTTAGCCTGGGCGTACTGCTTTAACAACTGGTTTACTTCCTGCACGGAGGTGCCGCTGCCCTTGGCGATGCGGCGGCGGCGGCTTCCGTTGATGATCATGTGATTGGAACGTTCGTGCGGCGTCATCGAATCGATGATCGCCACCACATGATTGATTTCCTTCTCATCGACCTTGACGTCTTTGAGTTCCTTGAGCATCCCCACCTTGGGCATCATGCCGAGGAGGGACTCGAGCGGTCCGAGTTTGCGGATCTGTTTGAGCTGGTCGCGAAAATCCTCGAGCGTGAAATCGTTCTCGATCAGCTTGCGCTGCATCTCGACGGCCTGCTTCTTATCGATGGCTTCTTCGGCCTTCTCGATGAAGCTGAGGATGTCGCCCATCCCGAGGATGCGGTTGGCCGCGCGGTCGGGATGGAAGGGTTCGAGGGCGTCGCTCTTTTCGCCGACGCCGACGAACTTGAGCGGCTGACCGGTCACGTGGCGGATCGACAGGGCCGCGCCGCCGCGCGCGTCGCCATCCATCTTGGTCAGGATGACGCCGGTGATGCCCAGCCGTTTGTGAAATTCGTCCGCGCTTTTGACGGCGTCCTGACCCGTCATGGCGTCGGCCACGAACAGGATCTCGACCGGGCCGAGTTGCTCCTTGAGTTGCTGCAACTCGACCATGAGTTCGTCATCGATATGCAGGCGGCCGGCGGTATCCACCAGCAGGACGTCGCGGCCGGTGTTGGCCGCCTCGCGGCGCGCGGACCGAGCCAGGTCCAGGGGTGCGGTCTCGCCGGGCGCGCCATCGTAGATCGGCTGATTGATGTCGCGCGCCACCACTTTCAACTGCTCGCGCGCCGCCGGACGATACACGTCCACCGAAACCAGCAGCGGACGATGCCCGTTCTTCGACAGCCAGCGTGCGAGTTTTCCAGTGGAAGTGGTCTTACCGGAGCCTTGCAGGCCGACGATGAGCACCACGCTGGGCGGCTCATTGGCGAAGCGTAGCTTGGATTCGTGCGCCCCGAGGATCTTGATCAGCTCCTCGTGGACGATCTTGACTACCTGCTGGGTGGGCGAGAGGGACAGGAGCACATCCTGGCCCATGGCCTTGACCTTGATGTTCTCGATGAGCTGTTTGACAACCTTGAAGTTGACGTCGGCTTCGAGCAGCGCCATGCGGATCTCGCGCAAGGCGGCTTCCATGTTTTCAGCCGAGAGTTTTCCTTCGCCGCGCAGGTTCTTGAAGACCCGCTGCAGCTTATCCGATAGATTGTCGAACATGAGAACAGGCCAGACTCCGGGCAGGCTGACGCCTCCCGGAGCGCTGCGGTGCTTCCATTATAGCGGTTATTCGGCGGGCGCGATGCGCAGGCTGCTGGCCGCCAGTTTTCCGGTCCGATCCATGCCCAACTCGTAAAGCACACGAGTGCCCGGACGCAGGTCCGTCGCCAGGCCTTCGGCAAGGCGGGAAACGTGGAAGAAGATGTCCCTTCCACCATCGTCCGGACGCAGGAATCCGAAGCCCTTGGCTTCGAAGTAGGTCACGACGCTGCCGGCCTGCTCGCCGGTAGGCGCTTCCTCCGCGGCTTCGGCGGCCGCGCTCGCGGGTCTGCTGCTCTTGTCGCCGACACCCTGCTTGATCAAGGCAAGGTCGGCCTCCGACCAATCGGCCGGCGGCTGATTCTCGGAAGGAATCTTGAGGTCCGGGTTACGCTTGCGGGCCTCTTCAAATAACCGTTTTTGACGCGCGTTCAAAAGTATCGTTCCTTGTTCTCGCCGCTTCCGTCAGACCGCGGCGGGGGCGGTTTTCTTTTTACGGGAACCCTTCTTCTCGGCAGGCGGCTGCCGGTCGCTCTTCTTCAGACTACCCATCACCATCTGGGTGACGAATTTCTTCTCGCCATGATCATCGAACTTGATGACCATGCGCTCGTCGCTGCTGGACATGACGGTACCCAAACCGAACTTCTGATGCTCGACTTGGGCGCCCTGCGAATACGTGTTGGATGCCATAGGTTTCTTTAAGGCTTACTCCTCGCCTGGATTTCTGGGGATAGAGTGTACCGGTTGAGTGCGGCAAGAATGATCGGGCGGCAGTACCACAATGATCTGAGCTATATCATAGCAAGCCTTATGCCAATCTGTCGAGCCGCACGGCGACAAAACAACCCACCCCGGCGATTGACACCGGGCACCGGCTTTGATATCAAAGGCGGGCATCGGAGCAGCCACGGTGAACAAACGGGACATCATCGACAGAATCGCAAACGGGGCCAAACTGACCAGGGCGCAGGCCGCTCGTGCCCTGGACGCCTTTGTTGCGGGGGTACATACCAGCCTGGTTCGAGGGGACCGGGTGACCATTTCCGGATTCGGGACGTTCGACGTCTCCCACCGCAAAGCCAGGCGGGTGCGCAATCCCCGCAACGGCTCATCGATGGAGGTGCGGGCGCGCCGCGTACCCCGCTTCGCGCCGGCTCCGTATCTGAAATCCGCCGTGGAGGACTCCGGCTCGGCCGAGGGCGCCGCCGAGGACGCCCGCGGCGAGTCCTGCCGGCCCCGTAAAGCATCGTGAGGGTAGTGGGCACTGGACAGGATCGCGCGAAGAGGGTGATTGTCGTCGGCGGCGGGTTCGGCGGACTGGATGCCGCCAGGATCCTGGGCCGCTCGCCGGTGGCGCTCACGGTCATCGACCGGCGCAACTTCCACCTGTTCCAGCCGCTGCTCTACCAGGTGGCGACCGGCGCCTTGTCTCCGGGCGAGATCGCCTCGCCACTGCGCGTGGTGTTGAACCGCAACCGCAATACGGAAGTGCTGCTCGGCGACGTCACCGATGTCGACGTGCAGCGCCGCAAGGTGGTCCTGCGGGACGGCGCGGAGTATGGGTACGACTACCTGATCGTGGCCACCGGCGCAACCCATCACTATTTTGGCAACGACCATTGGGCGAAACTTGCGCCGGGGCTGAAGACGGTCGAGGATGCGACCGAAATCCGCAGCCGCATCCTGGCCGCCTTCGAGCACGCCGAACGGGAGCCCGACCCGGCGAAACGTCGCCCCTGGCTGAACTTCGTCATTGTGGGCGGTGGGCCGACCGGCGTGGAATTGGCCGGCGCCCTGGGCGAGATCGCCAACGATACCTTGCGCCACGATTTCCACCACATCGACCCGAGGGAGGCGCAGATCACGCTGGTGGAAGGCGAGCCGCGCCTGCTGCCGGGTTTTCCACCGGACCTGTCGGCGCGCGCCGAGGAGCAGTTGATCCGGCTCGGCGTGCGCACGCGCACCGGCACGCGCGTGGTCGGGATCGATCCGGAGGGCGTCACGATCGAGTCCGGCGAGGTCCATGACCGCATCGCCGCGCGCACCGTGCTCTGGGCGGCGGGGGTGCGCGCCAACCGCCTCGGCAAGGTGATTGCCGAGCGCACGGGCGCGCCACTCGACCGCGCCGGACGGGTGCATGTGGAACCCGATCTGAGCGTCCGCGGGCATCCGGAAATCTTCGTGATCGGCGACCTTGCCAGTTTCCCGCACCATGGCGGCAAGCCGCTGCCCGGCGTCGCACCCGTGGCCATGCAGCAGGGCCGCTACGTGGCGCGATTGATCCGGCGGCGCGAAGCCGGCGGCGCCGCGCCCCCGGCTTTCCGCTACGTCAACAAGGGCAATCTGGCGACCATCGGCCGCAATAAAGCCGTAGCCGACTTCGGCTTCGCGCGGCTCAGCGGATTCTTCGCCTGGTTCACCTGGGTGTTTGTTCACCTGATGTACCTGGTGGAATTCGAAAACCGCCTGCTGGTGCTCACCGAGTGGGTCTACAACTACATCACGCGCAACCGCGGCGCCCGGTTGATTACCGGGGGGAAGCCTTAGCCGCGCGCACAGCGACTACCACTCCAGTCGGGCTTTGACCTGCACCTGGCGCGGGCGGAAGCCGAACGCCCCGTAGGAGTTTTGCAGCGTGACCACTCCGTCGCTACCCGGCGGATTCAGCCCCTGTACGTTGAACATGTTGAATACGTCGAAGCTCATGCGGAGGCCGAGCCGTTCGCGGATGTTAAACAGCTTCAGCAGCGAACTGTCGGCGGTCCAGTTGAAGGGTCCCAGGCGATACTGCTGGCGCCACGGGTGGAGCCCGGTATCGACACCCACCAGCACGGTGCTGCCGTCCTTCAGCTTGAGGTTGACGTTGTTGGTGTCGTAGAGGGCGGCATTGGCGTCGGTGGTTTTGCCGTCCTTGGGCCACGGGTTGATAGGCGATTGCGCGGGATGGTAATCGGCCGGCAGTCCGAAGACGCCGTTGGGGATGCCGTTAGCGTTGTAGCTGTTGATGTAGCGCTGGGAAATGTAGCCGTTGAAGTAGAGGTAGCCCTGGAAGCAGCGCTCGTCGGCGGCGGTGCGGGCGGTGGCAGGGGTCGCGCGGCAATCGAGGATGGGGTACTTCTTGCCGTAGACTTCGAAATTGGTGAACTCCCCCCAGTTGTTCGCGGGCAGAGAGAACCAACTGCTGACGATTGTGCCGCTGCCCGAGTACCGCCATCCGCCGATCAGGTTATTGAGCCACTTCGGGGCGTTGCGGGCGAGCAGCCTGCCGCGGCCGATGGGCAGGTCGTAGTTCCAGTTCCAGCGCGTGCGGTGCTTGGGGATCGAGGTATCGCGCTGATAGTTGAGGAAGCGGTTCAACTGCGAGGGGTCGGTGGGGACGGTGCCGGGGATATACACGTCAGCCACGGTGCCGGCGCCGTCGCGGAAAGAATTGCCGGCCAACCGGGTGGCGTTGGTGACAGTGTGAAAGAACTGAAAGGAGAGGCCGTTGGTAAAGCGGCGCTCGAACTCCACGGTCAACGTGGAGCTATTGATGGTCCCGGTTTTGGTGAGGATCTTGATGTCGGTGTAGGCGGTCTGGTCGTAGGGACGGCGCGCTTCCCCGGAATACGTGCCGGTGGGCAGCGGCAGGCCCGTCGTAACGTACCAGACGTAACTGGATGGCTGGCTGGGGTTGATGTTGTCCAACTGATCCGCATTCCAGCCGTGGCGCCCCGTGTAGCGGATGCGCACAACGGTGGCGCGGTTCAACTCCTTTTCCAGCGCGACGTTCCACTCGTGGATCTTCATGCTGGGCAGCGGCCCCATGCCGACCACCGATGCGCCGCGGCCGATCGCCGCCGGGTTGTTGAGGTTGATCATGTTGGGATCGTTGGTGTTCTGCCCGGCGGTGTAGACCGGCGCATTGCGCAGCAGCCAGTTGGGGATGCCGTCCGGGCTGTAAATGGCGCTGTTGACGTTGTACTGATAGGTGGTGCGGAAGGGGATCGAACTCGAGTATTGGGCGAGCAGGGTGCGCATGGGGACTGGCGAAATGTAGAGGCCGTATCCGCCGCGGATGACGAAACTCTTCCTGCCGCTCAGGGCGCGATAGGCCAAGCCGGCACGGGGGCCGAAGTCGTATAAGTTCGACTGGAAGATATTGGTGTCCATGCCGGCGTCCCTGGCGCTTTCGAACTTCACGTCGAGCGCCTCGTATTGCGAGACGATCTTCGGAGTGGTGGCGCCGATCTTGTAGTAATAATCCAGCGGCTGCGGCAGAACGATGGCGTGGTTTTTGATATCGAAGCTGTTGATGAGGTAGCGCTCGTCGGTGAGCCCCGGGTTGACGTCCCAGCGCAGGCCGTAAGTGAGGGTCAGGCGACTTGTCGCCTTCCAGTTGTCCTGAAGGTAGAGACCCGCGTTACGGTCCACCACGTAGAAGAAGCCGCGCTTGAGCCCGACGTTGTAGTCGGCGCCGTAGCCGAGGAAGAAGTTGGCCGCGTTGTCGCCTGTCTGCGGCACCGCCTGCGGAGCGGTATCGCTGCCCAGCGTGGGACTCTGCAGCGCGGTGGCCAGGCTGTTGTAATCGCTCCAGCCGGAGATGTTACCCTGGTCCGGCAGAAGGGTCTGTTTTTCGCGGTGAAAGCGCCAGCCGAACTGCAGGTTGTGTGTGCCGCGGATCAAGGTGAAGTTCTGCTCCCAGTTGTCTACCAGGCTGCGCAACTGTCGCCGGTTGTCGCCTTCGACGTAGTTCATGAAGTCGATGTTCTGAATAGCGGGCCACCCGATCTCGCCATACGGATTCGGCAGTCCCAACTGCTGGGCCCAGTTGTCCTGCGTGGGACCGTTCACGGTCTTAGTGCTCTGTCCGGTGCGGTTGCCGTTGGTCTCCATAAACAGCGAGTTGCTGAAGAGATGGGTCCAACTGAAAGCACCGGTGAGAGCGTCCATCAACAGATAGGTCTGGTTGGCCTCCAGGCCAAGGGTAGGCGCGCCGGTGGCGCTGCCGGTCCCCTGGAAATTCGTGTAGAGGTTGCCACCGTTGAACTTGACGAAGATGTTGTCGCGCTCGCTGAAGCGGTGGTCCAGCCGCACGGTGGACGGGTTGTTGCTCTGGTTGGGCAGGCCGTTGGTCGCGACGACCTGTTTGAGGTTGGTGGTTACCAGCGGATTGGTGATGTCTGTGGGCAACGGGGTGATGCCGTAGATGTACTTGGCCAACGGACTTTCGCGCGTGACCGGGATGATGTTGCCGGGGAACGGCAGGCGTTGGGTGGTATGGCGGGTGGAAGAGATGGCCACGGTCGCCGAGGTCATCGGGTCGTAGAGGGTGATGAAGCGGCCAGCACTATCGTATAACTGGCTGAAGTCGCCGCTTCGCATGGCGGCGGTGGGAACTTTGAAATCCTTGCTGATGCCCTGCCGGAGTTCCTGTCCTTCCCGGGAGAAAAAGAAAAAGGTCCGGTTGTGGCCGTTATAGACCTTTTTGCCGTTGAGACCGAAAGTCGGCAGGTACACCGGTCCGCCGATAGATCCGCCGAATTCGTTGCGGATCAGTTTCGGGACCTGGTACGGACTGCCGTTGTAGTTGACGTCCTGGCGGGCTCGCGCCACGCCGAAGGCGTTGTTGCGCACGGTTTCATAGACCGCGGCGTGGTACTGATTCGTGCCGCCCTTGGTGGTGACGATGACGGAGGCGGGGCTCGAATATTTCGCGTTGGACGTGCTGGTCTCGACTCGCACTTCGCCCACGGCTTCGAGACCGGAGAGGTTCATCGAGCCACCGAACTCGCGATTGTTCGACGCCGCGCCGTCCTGCACGTAATTGGTGGAGTACACCATCATGCCGGCGCTGCGCACGCCGCCGTTGACGTCGATCACCTGCTCCACGCCGGGGGTCACGTCGGCCAGCAAGGTGTTCATGTCGCGGCCGTTGATGGGCAGTTCCTGGATGCGCCGGGCATCGAGGGTGGTGGCGTCGGTCGGGTCGGTAGTGGTGACCAGGGGAATCGTCTCGTTGACCACAACCGTCTCGTTGACCTGTCCCGGGGCGAGCACCGGCTCGATATCGACGGTGCGCCCGGTCTCCAGCAGGATTTCGCCCTCCCACGTCTTCATACCAGGGGATTCGACGCGCACTTTATACCTGCCGATCTTGGTCGGCGGCGTGGCGAAGTAGCCCTCGCTGTTTCCGGTCAGGTTCAGCACTGTGCCGGTATCGACGTGGGTAATGGTGACTTTAGCATTGGGAAAGACCAATCCCGCTGAATCCCGGACCGTGCCCTGAATGGTGCCACCGCCAGTGACAGATTGTCCAAAGGCGGTGGCGGTCAGCAGCGCGACGAGAAAGCACGCCGCGAAACGGAAGCCGTAGCCGCGGCACACAGAGCGAGCGTACATGGAAAGTAACTCCCTTACGTAGGCAGACCCCTCGGGATGAGACTGGCGCAATCCCACCCGGGGAACCCGGAGCCGGCGACGTGGCCGGCTGACTATCTCGTGGATATTAGCACGATTTTCAGGGAAGTTAGCGTTATTTTTGACCAAACGGCAAGCGCATTCAGCGGGCGAAGCCGAGCGCGATGACCGCCCGGGAGGTTCCGGCCTGCGAGATCCATTGGTCGTGGCCGTAAGGGAAGCCGCTCTGGAAGTAAGGTTGGAAGCCCAAGGAGCGGGTAACCACATGCCACGAGCCGTCCGCAGCCTGGGTGCCGAGCAGATACTCGACGCCGCGGCGATACACCGGGTCGGACGGGCTCATGCCGCCCTCGTGCAGGGCGTATAGAGCTTCGCCGGTGGCGTAGGCGTCGGCGGGGAGGTCATCGGTCTGCCCCCAACCTCCGCACGGCCGCTGCCTGGCGACGAGTTGGCGGACGCACGCGGCGGGCGCCTTGCGGCCGGCCCACACCATCCCCAGGATCTGCATCGCGCGATCCTCGGTGGAACTCGGCTCGGCCTTTTCGAGCCACGACGCGGCGCGCGCCACGCGTTCGTCGAACTCGGCCTTGCGGCCGGGGCTGCCGTAGAGGCGAAGCACACGCACCCCTTTGGCGGTGTGCGTGAAGGTGCCGTCCTCGATCGGCGGCCGCGCCTCGAAGTAGTTCGGCCAATCGCCCTCCTTACGCTGCATGGCGGCGATGTGATGCACAATGGCATCGGTGGACATGGTGGGGGGCAGTCCCGCGGCAGCCATCTCGAGGAGCGAGAACTCCAGGCCGTCCACGCCCGTGGTGGGATCCTGCACCTGGAACAGTTGCTGTTCCAGGCCGCTGATCAGCGCGGCATCGGCGCGGGCCTCGCGGGCTTCCAAATCGTAATCGGCGTGCAGACCGAGCGGTTTGACAGTCGAGACGGCCACTCCGTTTAGGTACTGCGCATGGCAGGAGAAGCAACCGCCGGTCTCCAGGAACTTCTGCGCCGTGGGCTGTGAAAGGGCCAGGGCCTTGGCGATGGCGTCGGGCACGGAGCGCGCCGGGGTCGCGGCAGCCGGCGGGTCGTCAGGCTTGGCGGAAGCGAGCCCGAACAGCGGGAGGATTGCCGGATTCCGATAGCGCCGCGCCCACCCGGCCGCGGACTCGCGCGCCGCGCCTTTTTCGAGGAGCAGTTTGACGATGCGCGGGTCGGCGTGGTCGGTGGCCACCGCCCATACCAGTGGGGAAGCCTTGCGCACGTCGAGCGCATTGACGTCGGCTCCGGCGCGGACGAGGGCGGCGGCCGATTCGTAGTCCCCCATCGCCGCAGCGGCGTGCAGCGCCGTGACGCGGCCGAGTTGGATCGGGCCGTTCTTCACCACGTCCAGGGTGTCCGCGCAGGGCCGGTTCACATTGGCCCCGTGATCGAGCAACAGTTGCACCAGGCGTCCGGCGTGATCGCCGGACCCGGCGGCGGCAATCAGCGGCGAAACTCCGCCCTTATCGACGGTGTCGACCTTGGCCCCTTTTGCGATCAACAGGCGGACGAGTTCAATGTGATTCACACCCGCCGCCTGCTCAAGTACCGTCATGCCGCTTTCGTCGCCGGCGTTGACGTCGGCGCCCTTGTCGATCATCAGGCTCGCGGCTTCGGTAGCGCCGTCGTACGCGGCGGCCGCCAGCAGTGGCGTGCGCCCGAGTCTCGATCGCGCGTTGACGTTGGCGCCGTGTTCGAGGAGCAGCCGCACCTTGGCGGCATCGCCGGCGCACCACATCAGAGGCGTCGCGCCGAAATCGTTGGCCGCGTTGGGATCGGCTCCGGCCTCGAGCAGCAGGCGCATGCTTTCCAGGTTGCCCAGCGCGGCGGCGTACATCAGCGGCGAGTTGCCGCGCGCGTCGCGCGCCTTGGGCCCGGGCGTCCGGATCAGCGAGTGCAGAGCGGCGAGATCGCCGTTGCGGATGGGCAGATAGTACGGGCTGGGCTCCGCCGCAAAGAGCGTAGCGGAAAGTGCAATTGCGGCACAGAAAACTCGGACCAGCATGGATCCCCTCCGGTTTGGATGGGGATCAGTATACCTCGAACCCGCGCTACGCGCGCAAAAACCGGTCGATGCCCTCGGCTGCCTTGCGGCCCTCGGAGATGGCCCACACCACGAGCGATTGCCCGCGCCGTATGTCGCCGGCGGCGAACACGCCCGGCACGCTGGTCATGTAGCTGGCGTCCGCCGCCACGTTGCCCCGCGGGTCAAGAGTCACCCCGAGTTGCTCGATCAGCCCCGACTTCACCGGACCGGTGAAACCCATGGCGAGCAGCACCAGGTCCGCCGGAAGGCTGAACTCCGTCCCCGGGACGCTTTCGAACCTCGGCGGCGCGCCGACCCGCACCGCGTGCAGTTGCGTCACGCGGCCCTGTTGATTCCCGGTGAAGCCGATGGTGTTGACGCTCCAATCGCGGATGCCGCCCTCTTCGTGCGAGCTCTCGATGCGCAACTGCATCGGCCACAGCGGCCACGGAGTGGATGCCGCGCGCGTGTCCGGCGGCTTGGGCAGCAGTTCGAACTGCGTGACCGAGCGCGCCCCCTGCCGGTGGCTGGTACCGACGCAGTCCGCTCCGGTATCGCCGCCGCCGATGATGACCACGTGCTTGCCCGTGGCCAGGATCTGCTCCGGAACCTGGTCGCCTTCGCAGCGGCGGTTCTGCTGCGGCAGGAATTCCATGGCGAAGTGGATGCCGGCGAGATCGCGCCCGGGCACGTTGAGATTGCGCGGATGCTCGGCGCCGCCGGCCAGCAAGATAGCGTCAAACTCCCGGCGCAGGTCTTCCACCGGCGTGGTGACGCCCACATGGGCGTTGACCACGAACTGCACCCCTTCGGCCTGCATCTGGACCACCCGGCGGTCGATGAGGTGCTTCTCCATCTTGAAATTGGGAATGCCGTAGCGCAGCAGGCCGCCGATGCGGTCGTTCTTTTCGAACACGGTGACATCGTGTCCGGCGCGCGCCAGTTGCTGCGCCGCGGCCAGCCCGGCGGGACCGGATCCGATCACGGCCACGCGCTTGCCGCTCTTCACGGCGGCGGGTTCGGCCTTAATGTAACCCTGCTCCCAGGCGCGGTCGATAATGGTCTTTTCGATCTGCTTGATGGTGACCGCCGGCTCGTTGATGCCCAGCACGCAGGCGGCTTCGCACGGCGCCGGACAGATGCGCCCGGTGAACTCGGGGAAGTTGTTGGTGGCGTGCAACTGGCGAACCGCTTCCCGCCAGCGGTTGTTGTAGACCAGGTCGTTCCAGTCCGGGATGATGTTGTTCACCGGACAGCCGGTGTGGCAGAACGGTACGCCGCAATCCATGCAGCGCGCGGCCTGCGTCCGCAACTTCTCCTCCGGGAATGGCTGGTAGATTTCAAACCAGTCCTGGACGCGGAGCGCGGGGTCGCGCCGCTCGGGAACTTCGCGCGTGTATTCGAGGAATCCGGTTACTTTGCCCATTTACGCCACCGCCATCG
Source organism: Acidobacteriota bacterium (assembly GCA_018268835.1). Classification (GTDB taxonomy): domain Bacteria; phylum Acidobacteriota; class Terriglobia; order Bryobacterales; family Bryobacteraceae; genus Solibacter. Next base: position 28,592 of record JAFDVU010000094.1, read on the forward strand.
CGTGCCGCTCGATGCCGAGCACGCGTTTGTATTCGTGCGGGAAGACCTTGATGAACTTCCCGGACATGTTTTCCCAACTCTCCAGCACCCACGT
>JAFDVU010000095.1 GCA_018268835.1 Acidobacteriota bacterium
CCAGCGCGAACGCCAGTTGCAGGGCGAAGGCGGGCGCGATCCACTTCACCGGGAGGCGCGAGGCCAGAATCGCCAGCGGCAGGGCGATGGGCAACAGGTAGCGCGCGCTTCCGGCGAAGAAGATGGGCAGCCCGCAGAGGAAGAAGATGGCGATCCACAGGACCAGGAAGCGCGTCGCGGGCTCGTGGCGGCGGCGCCAGGCGGCGATGGCCAGCGGCGGCACGAGGGCGGGGAAGAGGATGAACCAGAAGTGAATCGACAGCATCGCCGCGCCCTTGAGCAGGCTGAGCAGCGCGGCGAACTTGTAGTCCACCAGGTAATTGGCGAGTTTGCTCGCGGGGACCGCGCCGGTGGTGATCCGCTGGAAGAGTTGCCACGCCGCGATGGTGAAGGCGGGTGTGAAGGCCGCGAGATACCGCGCGCGGTCGCGGCGATGGAAGATCCAGGTGTGGACGATCAGGATCGGGATCAGGAACACGGCCTGGTAGGCCATCATCGCCGCCGCGGCCATGGCCAGGCAGGAGCCGGCCAGGAGGCCCGCGCTGCTCAATGCGATGGCCGCCAGGAAGAAGGCCAGGAACGGGAGGTCGCTTTCGAGCGAGTTGCCGTTCACCACGAACGCCGGGACTGCGAGGAACAGCAGCACGGCCCATACCGGCCGCTCGGTGAAGCGCACCGCGAGGCTCCACGCGGCCCACACCGCAATCAGCGAGAACACGATGTAGGCGGCGTGGAAGGGGACCTCCTTCACGTCGCCGAAGATGGCGATCAATGCGGCCAGCGGCCAGGCGTTGCCGGGCGGGTGCGAGTGGCCGCGCAGATCCACGTCGATCCCGAGGAACACGTAGTGCGTGTTGTTGGGGTGCAGCGGATCGATGAGGGCGTGCTCGGCCTCGGTGAGGTAGATGTGGTCGTCGCCCTGGATCGCCTGGTTGAGAAACGGGAGCCGGAGCAGGAGCACCAGCCCCAGTAAGAGCAGCAGCGGCCGTCGCGTTACGCGGGCTTCCATCGCAAGATGGGCTTGCGCGCGGCGGTGGTTTCGTCCACGCGGCTGGCGCGGGTCAGGTGCGGCGCGGTCTTGACCAGTTGCGGATCCGTCTCCACTTCCTTGGCGATGGAGATCATGGCGTCGATGAACTGGTCGATCTCGCGTTTGCCCTCGGTCTCGGTGGGCTCGATCATCATGGCGCCGTGCACGATCAGCGGAAAGCTGACGGTGTAGGGGTGGAAGCCGTAATCGATCAGGCGCTTGGCGAAATCGCCGGTGCGTACGCCCTTGGCGGCCTGCCGGTCGTCGCTGAAAACCACCTCGTGCATGTTGGGCGATTGGTACGGCAGGTCGAAATACGCTTCCAGGCGCTTGCGGATGTAGACCGCGTTGAGCACCGCGTCCATGGTGGCGTTGCGCAGTCCCGGACCGCCGTGCGCCAGGATATACGCCAGCGCGCGGATCAGCACACCGAAGTTGCCGTAGAAGGCCTTGACGCGTCCGATGGAGTGCTTGCGCCTGTAGTCCCAGGCCCAGCGCTTGCCGGACTTCTTGAGGCGCGGCGCGGGCAGGAACGGCTCCAGCACCTTCTTCACCGCTACCGGACCGGCGCCGGGACCGCCGCCGCCGTGCGGCGTGGAGAAAGTCTTGTGCAGGTTGAGGTGCATCACGTCCACGCCGAAATCGCCGGGACGCGCGATGCCCACCAGCGCGTTCATGTTGGCGCCGTCCATGTAGAGCATGGCGCCCTTGCCGTGCAGGATCTCCGCCGCGTGCGCGATGTTGTTCTCGAAGACGCCCAGCGTGTTGGGGTTGGTCACCATCAGGGCGGCGACGTCTTCGTTGACGATCTGCTCCAGCGCGGCGACGTCCAGCACGCCGGTCTCGCTCGACTTGATGTTTTCGATGGCGTAGCCGGCGATGGCCGCGGTCGCCGGATTGGTGCCGTGCGCCGAATCCGGGATCAGGATCTTCTTGCGCGGGTTGCCGCGCTTTTCGAGCAGCGCGCGGATGAGCAGGATGCCGGTGAGTTCGCCGTGCGCTCCGGCGGCGGGTTGCAGCGTCACCGCGTCCATGCCGGTGATTTCCGCCAGCGCGGCTTCGAGCGTGGCCATCACCTCCAGGCAGCCTTGCGCCAGCGCCTCCGGCTGGTAGGGATGCGCCCACGCCAGACCTTCCGTGCGTGCCGCCTGCTCGTTGATCCGCGGGTTGTATTTCATGGTGCACGAGCCCAGCGGATACATGCCGTAATCGATGGCGAAGTTCCAGGTGGAGAGCCGCGTGAAGTGGCGGATGGCCTCCACCTCGCTGACTTCGGGGAAGCCGGCGATCTCAGCGCGCACGTTTTCCGCGCCCAGCGCTTCGGCCGCATCCACCTCGGGCACGTCGAGTTCGGGCAGTTGATACGCCTTCTTGCCCGGGGAGGAGCGCTCGAAGAGCAGCGGCTCGTTCTGTGTGATGTGCGGGGTGACCTTGTCGATCAAGCGATCACCTCCTGCGGCTGCGCCTGGGGTTTCGCGGCGTGGGAGGCGATCAGGTCCATGTCGGCGCGTTTGCTCATTTCGGTGGCGCAGAGCAGCATGCAGTCCTTCAATTCGGGATAGAAGCGGCCCAGCGGCAGGCCGCCGATGATCTTCTTCTTCAGCAGTTCCTTGTTGATGGTTTCGGGCGCGCGCACCACGAATTCGTTGAAGTACTTTCCACTGAAGCGAAGGTCGAGTTTGCCGGCCAGGTAGTGCGCTTTGGCCAGGTTCTGCCGGGCCAGTTCGCGCAGGCCCTGCTTGCCGTACACGGTCATGAAGACCGTCGCCATGAGCGCGATCAGCGCCTGGTTGGTGCAGATGTTGGAGGTGGCCTTCTCGCGGCGGATGTGCTGTTCGCGGGTGGAGAGGGTCAGGCAGAAGGCGCGGTTGCCGCGCGAATCCGTGGTCTGCCCGGCCAGCCGTCCGGGCATCTGGCGCAGGAACTTCTCCCTGGTCGCGATGATGCCGGCGTAGGGTCCGCCGTAGCTAGGCGAAATCGCGAAGCTCTGTAGCTCGCCGGCCACGATATCGGCGTCGGGGCACGGCTCCAGGATGCCCAGCGACACCGCTTCGGTGAATACCACCACGAGCAGCGCGCCTCGCTTGTGCGCGATCTCCGCCGCCGCCTTCACCTGTTCCACGATTCCGAAGAAGTTGGGCGATTGAATGATGACCGCGGCGGTGAGATCGTCCATCTTGCGCTCGAGGTCCTCGAGATCGATGCCGCCTGTCTCGCTCGCGTACCCGAACTCCTCCACCGGCATCCCCTGGTATTTCGCGTAGGTGTGCAGCACTTCGCGATACTCGGGATGCACGTTGCGCGCGACCACCACGCGCCCCTTGCCGGTTGCGCGCACCGCCATCATCGCGGCTTCGGGCACGGCGGTGGAGCCGTCGTACATCGAAGCGTTGGCCACGTCCATGCCGGTGAGCTGGCAGATCATGGTCTGGAATTCGAAGATGGTGGTGAGCGTGCCCTGCGAGATCTCCGCCTGGTAGGGCGTATACGAGGTGAGGAACTCGCCGCGCGATACCACGGTATCCACCAGGACCGGACGGTAGTGATTGTACACGCCGGCGCCCAGGAAACTGGCGTAGCCGAGCGCGGTGTCGCCGGCCCGGTCGCGGAAGTACTGGACGATCTCGTATTCGCTGATCCCGGGAGGCAGGTCGAGCGGCCGGTCGAGCCGGACCGCTTCCGGCAGGTGCTGGAACAACTCCTCGGGAGAATTCACGCCGCAGGCGGCAAGCATCTCACGGCGTTCAGAATCGGACTTCGGAAGGTAACGCAACTACTTTTCGGCTCCTACATAACTCAGATAGTCCGCGGAGGTCATCAGATTCTGAACTTCTCCGGGATTGCCGAGTTTGATTTTGACCAGCCAGGCATCGCCGTGGGGGTCCGTATTCAGTTTTTCGGGATGGTCGGCCAGATCCGTGTTAATGGCGACGACCTCGCCGGAGACCGGGGAATAGATGTCGGACACCGCCTTGACGCTCTCCACCGAGCCCAGCGATTTGCCCTGCTCAATATGCGCGCCGACTTTGGGCAGGTCCACATAAACAATGTCGCCCAGTTCGGCCTGCGCGTGGTCCGTGATGCCGACCGTGCCGGTCTCGCCCTCCACGGACACCCACTCGTGTTCCTTCGTGTAGCGGAAGTTTTCTGGATACATTTATTTCGCTCGTTTGTAGAAGGGGGTTTCCACTGTCACCGCATCCACGGGCTGGTTGCGGATCATGATCTGAATGGTTTTGCCAGGGACGGAATGCTCCACGGGCAAGTAGCAGAGCCCGATGTTCTTTCCCAGGCAGGGCGCGGGACCGCCGCTGGTGACCCAGCCGGCGGCGGCGCCGTCAAGGAAGACCTCGTAGCCGTCGCGGCCGATGCCGCGGCCGCGCATCTCAAAGCCGGCCAGTTTGCGGCGGATGCCGGCTTCCTTCTGCTTGAGCAGCGCTTCGCGGCCCACGAAGTCGCCCTTATCCAGCTTGACGATCCACCCCAGGTCGGCTTCCAGCGGTGTGATGGAGGCGTCGATCTCGTGGCCGTAGAGCGCCATCTTGGCCTCCAGGCGCAGCGTATTGCGCGCACCCAGGCCGCAGGGTTTGATGCCGAATTCCGCGCCCGCGTCCATCACCAGTTTCCAGATGCGTTCGGCCGCCGGGGGAGCCACGTAGATTTCGAAGCCGTCCTCGCCGGTGTAGCCGGTGTGAGCGATGCGCGCCGGCGTGCCGGCCACTTCGCCGTCGGCGAACCAATAGTATTTGATGCCGCTCAGGTCCACCGGGGTCAGTTTCTGTAGAGTAGCGGCGCCCTTCGGCCCTTGAATGGCGATCTGCGCGTAGCGGTCGCCCGCGTTCTCCACCGTGCAATCAAAGCGGTTGTGAGCGACGATGTGCTCGAAATCCTTGTCCTGATTGGAGGCGTTGACGCAGAGGAAGAAATGGTCGCCGGCCACCTTATGAACCAGGATGTCGTCCACAAAGCCGCCGTGCTCGTAGAGCAGGCCGGAGTAGTGGGCCTGTCCCGGTTTCAGTTTGGCGACGGCGTTGGTGGTGACGAAATCCGTGAGTTTGGCGGCCTCCGGACCGCGGATCTCGATTTCGCCCATGTGGCTGACATCGAAGACACCCACGCCGGTGCGCACGGCGTTGTGCTCTTCGATGATTCCGGAATACTGGACGGGCATGTCCCAGCCTCCGAAGTCCACCATTTTAGCGCCGAGTGAGCGGTGCAGGGCGTTGAGCGGAGTCGCACGAAGGCCAGGCGCGGCAGACATGAAAATTCAGGCTAACAGCACCCGAATGAGGGTGTCAAACATCGTTTTTGAGCCGCGGTCGCCGGACTCTCTTTGGTTAAGAGTCTTGCCAGAATTCCCCAAGGCCGGTGTATACTCCCTCTAATCCGGTGCCTGGTGGCACCAGACGTAATGGAGGGAAAGTTCCTATGAAGCGCCGAATTTTCACGAGTATTCTGTTCGCGCCTGTCGTGATGGCGGTTTGTGCGGCCGGCCTGCTCGCCCAAAACAACCAGGGCGGACAGGGCAACCAGGGCGGCAAGCAGATGGACGATCAGGGAGAGGGCCAGATCAGCGTTCATTCCCGGACTCCGGTGGAAGGCTTCGCGCCCGCCGCCGGCGGCACGGGAGCGCTTTCGCCGATCAGCAATCACGGAGGCCCCGTGCTGGGCTCTCCCAACGTGTACCTGATTTGGTACGGCAACTGGAACCAGAGCAATGGCAGCGATACGCCCGCCGGACAGAGCCTGGTCCGCAGCTTTCTCGCCGGACTGAGCAACTCGCCGTACTATCAGATCAACACCACCTACCCCGGCGTGAGCGGGTTCGACAACCTGAACAGCAAGGAATACACCGACAAAGGTTCGCAGGGGACGAGCCTGAACGATCGCAGCATCAAGACCATCGTCACCAACGCGCTCAAGAGCGGTGCGCTCGGCAGTCCGGATCCGAACGGGTTGTACTTCGTGCTCACGTCCTCGAACATCGCCAAGAGCGGGTTCTGCTCGCAGTACTGCGGATGGCACACCTACATGTCTTATTCCGGAACCACCATCCAGTACTCGTTCGTGGGCAATGCCAACCGCTGCCTCAACGCCTGCGCGGCGCAGACCGTCGGGCCGAACGGCAACGCGGGAGTGGACGGCATGTTGAGTGTAGTCGCGCACGAACTGGAGGAGACCAACACCGATCCGCGGCTCAACGCCTGGTACGACTCGAGCGGCGCGGAAAACGCCGATAAGTGCGCGTGGACCTTCGGACAGAACCTGAAGGTGGCGGCCAACGGCGCCTACTACAACATGACGCTGAACGGGCTGAACTTCCTCATCCAGCGGAATCTTGCGGCCACGGACAACAAATGCTACGTGAATTGGGCGACGAAAGCCCAGTAGCCCGAAGAACAGGCCGGGGCGGACGGAAGCCGCTCCGGCCCTTCGTGCATGCGGGGAAGCCTACGCGCCCCAGGCCATCGCCGGACGCGACGTCTGCGTTGGGAGGAAGCGCGGGGCGCGCCACGGCTGGAAGCGGTAGCCGATGCCGAAAATGGTCTCGATGTACTGGTCGGCGTAGCCACCGAGTTTCTTGCGCAGCCGGCGGATGTGGACGTCCAGGGTGCGGGTGCGGATGTCGCCACCGTAGCCCCATACCCTCATCAGCAGCGTCTCGCGCGGGATGATTTCGCCCGCGTGCTCCACCAGCAGGGCAAGCAGTTCGTATTCCTTGCGGGTCAGGGTGAGGCGGTCCGTGTCCAGGGTAACGTGTTGCCGGTTGAAATCCAGGGTGAGATGTTCGTCGCGGTAAGGTGTCAAAACTGTCGGTTCGTTCACAGCCTGCAGCGATCCCATTGATCCCTCCTTCGGGCCTCTAACCGTATCCTACGGGCGGCACGAAATTATGTGATGGCCGGGTTGTAAAAAAGATGTAAAAACGCCTGCCGGGGGCTTGCTATTCGATGATGTAAGGTCCCGGGTTGGCCACCCGCAGCTCTTTTTCGTGCGAGTCGAAGGCCCGGATGGTGTATTTGACGGCCCGGGGCGCGTCCACCATTTCGTTGTGAAAGACCCCCTCCTGGCCTTGCGTCATGGTTTCGGTGTCGATCACCGCCTTCTGCGCGGTGACCACTTCCTTTTCCGGAGAACGGAAGTCGAAAACGATAACCAGACCGCGCAGTGGCTTTTCGCCGGTGACCCGGACTCTGCCATCGACTTTGATGATGCCGGCGTCGCGCACCGCCCTGGTCTCCACCATCTGAACGTCGGCCGGTTTCTTCGATTTCTGCGGTCCGAACGCCATCAGAGACCACGCGGAAAGGAATAGGACGAGCAACCTCATTGGCGTCAGTTTAGCAGGTGCGCCCCGGCTCCGGGCGGCGGGCTGGTTCCGCCCCGGAAATGGCCCGAAATTTCCTGTATAAACGGAGTACACCCTCCCGCTTGGCCTGTGACATAATGTGACTTCTTTCGCTGATAGCCTGTGTTCCGTGGGTTTCCGGCGCTTGACGGGGGCCTGAAAACAAGCCTTCGCGGCGGAAGAGAACCGTTGATGAAAGACATCAGTTTCAGCAGGCGGGCGGTGATGCTGGGGGCGGCGGCGCTTCCCCTGGCGCGACGAGCCGCAGCGCAGTCGGGCACCAAACCGCTGGTCATCTCCAGTGGCAACGGTGTGGCTGCGTGCGCGAAAGCCATGGAACTGATCCACGCCGGAGAGGATACGCTGGACGCGGTCATCGCCGGGGTGAACATCGTGGAACTGGACCCAAACGACCACAGCGTGGGTTACGGCGGCTTGCCCAACGAAGACGGTGTGGTGGAACTCGACGCGAGCTGTATGCACGGTCCCACGCGCCGCGCTGGCGCCGTGGGCGCGCTGCGCGGCATCAAGACCCCGTCGAAAGTGGCCAAGGCGGTCATGGAACAGACCGCCCACATGTTCCTGGTGGCCGATGGCGCGCTGCGCTTCGCCAAGGCTCTGGGGTTTCAGGAAGAGAATCTGCTGACTGAACAATCGCGGCAGGCGTGGCTGGTATGGAAACGCTCGTTGCGCGATTCCAACGGACGCAACAACTGGGTGCCCGGCATCGATGCACCGCCCGCGAAGAAGACCGGCGCGCTGGACCTGGAGCAATTGAAACGGGAATTTCCCGGCGCCGGGGAAAAATGGCTGGCCCAGTGCGTCGATTTTGCGGTGCATCCGCCGCACGGCACGATCAACTGTATCGCGCTCAATCAAAAAGGGGAAATGAGCGCGGTCACCACCACTAGCGGGATGGCGTGGAAAATTCCCGGGCGGGTGGGCGATTCGCCCATCATCGGTGGCGGATTGTGGCTGGACCAGGACGTTGGGGCGGCGGGCTCTACCGGGCTCGGCGAGGAAAATCTGCGCGTTTGCGGCGCGCACACCTGTGTCGAGAATATGCGGCACGGGATGTCGGCGAAGGATGCGGCTCTGGATACGCTCAAGCGGGTGGCACGCAACTTCGACAACGACATGGAGCGGCTCAAGCAGGTGGATTTGCAGTTTTACGTAATGAGTAAGGATGGGGATTATTGCGGCGCCTCTTTGTGGGACCGCACGCGGCCGGGGGGACCGGTCACGCAGTTTGCTGTCTGTAATGGTACAGGGCAGAGTCACCGGCAGGACGCGGTGTTTCTGTTGGAACGTAGATCTTGAGGGCTTCGAGCCGGCGCGAAAGGTGTCTGGGTAGCGCTGGTTCGATAAAGTTGAAACTAACTTCCGAATTCAGCATCCTTCGGTCAGGTGCCTGTCCGGCCGGGTGTTGAGCCGGATGGTGAACTTAGAGGCAGTCAAGGGTCACTGAATAACTGGGCGCTGTTTCCTGATGCGATACACCACATTTTGCTTCTGGAAAGAGGGACGGGCGTAGAGCTATGTCCCAGATCTTTCACCACACCGCGAATTACATCGCGAAGATGAGTCTTGTCCTGCTGGCCGCCCTGCTGCTGTTCGCGGGCTGGGTGATGGACCGGGGATCGCGCTCGGATTTCGTCACGCGCGCGGAGATGGTTCGTGAACAGCCGGTGCCGTTCAGCCATGCTCACCACGTGGGCGGCATGGGGCTGGACTGCCGCTACTGCCACACGTCGGTCGAAAAATCGAGCTTCGCCAACATCCCTCCCACGAAGATCTGCATGAACTGCCATTCGCAGATCTGGCTGACGAGCCCGACGCTCGAGCCGGTGCGGGCGAGCTTCCGCGACAACACGTCGATTCGCTGGACGCGCGTTCACGACCTGCCCGATTTCGTTTACTTTAACCACAGCATCCACGTCGCCAAGGGGGTCGGCTGCGAAACCTGCCACGGACGCGTGGACAAGATGGCGCTGACCTGGCAGCAGAACTCCCTGCAGATGGAGTGGTGCCTGAACTGCCACCGCAACCCCGAACGCTACGTGCGGCCGCGCGAGTTCATCACCACGATGGGCTACCAGCCGGCGGGCGATCAGGAAGAGATTGGCCGTAAGCTGGTCGCGGAATATCACATTCAGAATCCCCGGACGCTGACGAGCTGTAATACTTGCCACCGATGAGTGACTCACCGCAGAAACTAGACCTGGCCGCCGTGCGCGCGCGGCTGGAAGGCGCTCGCGGGCCCGAATACTGGCGGAGCCTCAATGAGCTGAGCGCGACTCCCGAATTCAAGGAGATGGTGGAACGCGAGTTCCCCCGTCAGGCGATCGGCTGGAGCGAGGACGAGAACCCCGACCAGGGGCGGCGCAACTTCCTCAAGCTGATGGGGGCATCGCTGGCGCTGGGCGGGCTGGCCGCCTGCACGCGTCAGCCGACCGAGTTCATCATGCCCTACGTGCGGCAGCCCGAGGACCTGATCCCGGGCCGGCCGATGTTCTTCGCCACCGCCACCACGCTCAACGGCGTGGCCACCGGCGTCCTGGCGGAGAGCCACGAAGGGCGCCCTACCAAAATCGAAGGCAACCCGGAGCATCCGGCGTCGCTGGGCGCGCTGGACGTCTACTCGCAGGCCAGCGTGCTCGGGCTGTACGATCCGGACCGCTCCCAGACGGTACAGCTCAACGGCGCCATCCGCTCCTGGCCCTATTTCGTCACCACCTTCCGCGACCAGCTTGCGCAGCAGAAAGCCAAGGGCGGAGCGGGCATCCGCATCCTCACCGAAACCATCACGTCGCCCACCATGGCGGCGCAGTTGAAGGCGGTGCAGGCGATCTACCCGCAGGCCAAGTGGCACCAGTGGGATCCGGCCGGACCGCACAGCGCGCGCGCCGCCGCCATGCTGGCGTTCGGCCAGCCGGTCAACACCTACTACGATTTTTCCAAGGCCAACGTCGTTGTATCGCTGGATGCGGACTTCCTGAACTCCGGTCCGGCCAGCCTGCGTTACGCGCGCCAGTTCGCGCAGCGCCGCCGGGTGGGCGAGGGCGGCGAGAAGATGAACCGGCTCTATGTGGCGGAGCCGTTCCCCACGCCGACCGGCACCAAGGCGGACCACCGCCTGCTGTTGCGCGCCGGGGATATCGAGAAGCTGGCGTGGACGCTGGCCATCTCGCTCGGCGTGGCGCAGGGGCCGAAGGAAACCGACAACGGCGACATCAATCGCTGGACCGGTCCGGTGAGCCGCGACCTTGAAGAGAACAAGGGCGCCTGCATCGTCATCGCCGGCGAACAGCAGCCGCCGATCGTGCACGCGGTGGCCGCGATCCTCAACGAGAAGCTGGGCAACGTCGGCACAACCGTGTTCTACACGGATCCGATCGAGGCGAACCCCGTGGACCAGGTGGCTTCGCTCAACGACCTGGTGAAGGATCTGGATGCCGGCGCGGTGGACCTGCTGCTCATCCTGGGCGGCAATCCCGCGTTCACGGCTCCCGTGGAACTGGGCATGCGCGACCGGCTGAAGAAGGCCAGGACGCGCGTCCGCCTCGGGCTCTACGACGACGAGACCAGCGAAGTCTGCCAGTGGCACATCAACGAGACGCACTTCCTGGAAACCTGGGGCGATGCCCGCGCCTTCGACGGCACCGTCTCCATCCAGCAGCCGCTGATCGAGCCGCTGTATAACGGGCGCTCGGCCATGCAGCTTCTGCAACTGTTCACCGAGCAGCCGGACACCACGCCCTACAACATTGTTAAGAACTACTGGCGCGACCAGCACAAGGGCCTCGATTTCGAGCAATGGTGGCGCCGCTCCATCCACGACGGCCTGATCGCCGGCAGCGCGCTGCCCCCCAAGACCATCGCGGTGCGCGGCGAGGCGCTGGCCACGCGCGTGGCGCCGGAAAAACTGGCGGGCAAGTTTGAAGTGATCTTCCGGCCCGACCCGGGCGTTTACGATGGACGCTTCGCCAACAACGGCTGGCTGCAGGAGTTCCCCAAGCCGGTCACCAAACTCACCTGGGACAACGCGGCCTTCATCAGCCCGCGCGATAAACAGCGCCTCGGCATCAACAGCAACGCCGGCGAGATGCTCAAGCTGACCTACCAGGGACGCAGCCTGAACGCACCGGTTTTCGTGCAGCCCGCCATGGCCGAGGGTACGATCGTGCTGCACCTCGGTTACGGGCGCACGCGCGGCGGGAACGCGGCCAACGGCATGGGCTTCAATCCCTACGGACTGCGCACGGCGAAAGCGCTGTGGCACGATGTGGGGCTCGAAGCGGTGAAGACCGATGGGGAACACGCCTTCGCCGCCACCCAGGATTATCACGCGCTGGATGCCGACAACGCGGACCGGCACATCATTCACCGCGGCACGCTGGCCGAGTTTAAAAAGAATCCGGAAAGTGTGCACGAAGGCGCCGAAGCTCCTCCCAGGAGCCTGACGATCTATCCCGAATGGGACTACTCGAAGGGCTACGCCTGGGGCATGACCATCGACCTCAATGCCTGCACGGGTTGCAGCGCCTGCATCGTGGCCTGCCAGGCGGAAAACAATATCGCCGTCGTGGGCAAAGACCAGGTGCGGCGCGGCCGCATCATGCAGTGGATGCGCGTGGACGCCTACTACCAGGGTTCGGAAGCCGCCCCGGCGATCTACAACCAGCCGGTTCCGTGCATGCAGTGCGAGAACGCCCCCTGCGAACTGGTCTGCCCGGTGCAGGCCACCAGCCACTCCAGCGAGGGCCTCAACGACATGGTCTACAACCGCTGCGTGGGCACCCGCTACTGCGCCAATAACTGTCCCTACAAAGTGCGGCGGTTCAACTTCTTCCTGTTCAGCGATTACGAAACGCCGAGCTTGAAACTGCTGCAAAACCCGGACGTCACCGTGCGCAGCCGCGGCGTCATGGAAAAGTGCACCTACTGCGTGCAGCGCATCAACGCCGCCAAGATCGACTCCGAGCGCGAGAACCGCAAGATCCGCGACGGAGAGATCCAGACCGCGTGCGAGGCGTCCTGCCCGGCGCAGGCGATCGTCTTCGGCGACATCAATGATCCGAACAGCCGGGTGGCGAAGCTCAAGAAGGACGAACGCAACTACTCCCTTCTGGCCGACCTGAACACGCGGCCGCGCACCACGTACCTGGCGACGCTGCGCAACCCCAATCCGGAGATCGAGGCATAACCATGGCGGACCAACAAGTTGTGGAACGGCCCACCGAAGAACAGATCATAGCGCCCGGGTATTCGTTCGCTTCCGTCACGGACCAGATTGCGGCGGTCGTGCTGACCAAGCACACACCCAAGTTCTGGTTTGCGGCTTTCTCGGCGGCGCTGGGACTGCTATTCCTTTTCCTGCTCGCGGTCGGGCAGCTTCTCGTATACGGCGTTGGCGTGTGGGGACTTCGCACGCCGGTGTTCTGGGGCTGGGCGATTACGAACTTCGTGTGGTGGATCGGTATCGGCCACGCTGGTACCCTGATCTCCGCGATTCTGCTTCTGCTCAACCAGCGCTGGCGCAATTCCATCAACCGCTTCGCCGAAGCCATGACGCTGTTCGCGGTGGCCTGCGCGGGCATGTTCCCCATCCTGCACCTGGGCCGTCCCTGGTTGATGTACTGGTTGTTCCCGTATCCCAATACGATGGGGATCGAGCCCAACTTCCGCAGCCCACTCGTGTGGGACGTGTTTGCGGTCTCGACCTACGCTACGGTGTCGGCGCTGTTCTGGTTCGTGGGGCTGATTCCCGATCTGGCCACCCTGCGCGATCGCGCCAAGCCGCGTATTCTCAAGGTCGCTTACGGCATCCTGTCGCTCGGGTGGCGGGGCAGCGCGCGCCACTGGTCGGTATATGAGACGGCATCGCTGCTGCTTGCCGGCCTGGCCACGCCGCTGGTTCTCAGCGTCCACACGGTAGTCAGCTTCGACTTCACCATCGGCATCGTGCCCGGTTGGCACAGCACGTTCTTCCCGCCTTACTTCGTCGCCGGCGCGATCTATAGCGGTTTCGCGATGGTGCTGGCGCTGGCGATCCCGCTGCGCCAGGTGTACGGCCTGCAGGGCCTGATCACCGACAAGCACCTCGATAACGCGGCCAAGGTCATGATGGCCACCGGCCTGATCGTGGGCTACTCGTACATCATGGAAGCGTTCGCCGCCTGGTACGGCGGCAACACCTACGAGATGGCTGCCATCGCGCACCGCATGTTCGGCCCCTACAAGGTCTACTACTGGATCCTGATCTCATGCAACGTGATCGCGCCCAACGCGCTCTGGTTCAAGGGCATTCGCCGCAACTCGGCGCTGCTCTTTGTCTGGAGCCTGATCGTGCTGGTGGGCATGTGGCTCGAACGCTTTGTGATCATCGTCAGCAGCCTGGCGCAGGACAACCTGCCCGGCTCCTGGCGCCTGTTCCACGCAACCCGCTGGGACGTGTTCACTTTCCTGGGCACCATCGGGTTGTTCACGTTCCTGTTCTTCCTGTTTATCCGAGCGCTGCCGATGATTTCCATCTTTGAAGTTCGTACCCTGTTGCCCCAATCGCGGGTCAAGGAGGAGGTCCAAGGATGAAGGCCCCGGTCTACGGAGTAATGGCCGAGTTCGAAACTCCGGGCGCCCTGGTGCGCGCCGCCAAAGCGACGGTCGCCAAGGGCTACAAGAAGTTCGACGCCTACACGCCGTTCCCCATCGAGGAACTGAGCGACGCCATGCACCTGCACCACAACAAACTGCCCCTGATCGTGCTGCTCGGCGGGATTTGCGGCGGCACGCTGGGCTACCTGTTGCAGTATTTCATCACGGTCATCTACTACCCGATCAATATCGCGGGCCGGCCGCTGCACAGCTGGCCCTCGTACATCATCATCACCTTCGAACTGACGATTCTGCTGGCGTCGATCTCGGCGGTGGGAGGTCTGTTCGCTCTGTGCGGGTTGCCCATGCCGTACCATCCGACGTTCAATGTGCCGCGATTCGCGATGGCCAGCAACGACCGGTTTTTCCTGTGTATCGAATCCACCGACCCGCTGTTCGACCGCACGAAGACGGGCGAATTTCTGGAGTCGCTGGAGGCTAAAGAGGTGTCCGAAGTTGCGCACTAGATTCCAACTGGGCGTCCTCGTGCTGAGTGTTGCCGCGCTCGCCGCGTGCCGGCAGGATATGCACGATCAGCCCAAATTCATCCCCTTGCGGCCCAGTACGTTCTTCTCGGACGGCAGAAGCGCCCGCCCGATCATCGAGGGCACCGTGGCTCGCGGCCATCTGGACGAAGATACCGCGTACTACACCGGGAAGGACGCCAATGGCAAACTCGTCGCCGAGTTCCCGTTCGCCGTCACGAAAGAGATCCTGCTGCGCGGGCAGAACCGGTTCAACATTTACTGCACGCCCTGCCACGACTACACCGGCAGCGGCAACGGAATGGTGGTGCAGCGCGGCTTCCGCCATCCCCCGAGCTACCACATCGACCGGCTGCGCAACGCTCCGGCCGGGCACTTCTTCGACGTGATCACCAACGGCCTCGGCGCCATGCAGGATTACTCGATGCAACTTACGCCGGAAGACCGCTGGGCGGTGGCCGCCTACATTCGCGCGCTGCAGTACAGCCAGGAGGCATCGATTAACGACGTGCCCGCCGCGGAGCGCGCCCAACTGGGGCAGGGAGCAGCCAAGTGACACTGGAACGTATCGATTACAGTGTTCCCGTCGACCTGAAACAGGATCTCTCCAGCCTGCGCACGCGGGCGCTTGCGGTTGGGGTCATCGGTGTCGCCGCCACGCTGGCCGGAATGTTCGTCGTCGGGCCGACCGATTTCTATCGGTCGTGGCTCTGGTCGTATCTGTTCGTGCTCGGCCTGACGGTGGGCCCGCTCGGCTGGCTGATGCTCCAGTACGCCACCGGCGGCGCCTGGGGCGTGGTCATCCGGCGGCCCGCGGAAGCGGCCAGCCGCACTATCTGGCTTACCATCCTGTTGTTCATCCCGATCCTGGTCGGCGCCAACAACCTCTATCCCTGGACTCACGCCGCCTACGTGCAGTCGCATCCGACTGTCCTCCACAAAGCGGCCTACCTGAACATCACCGCCTGGTCCATTCGCGCGTTCATCTACCTGTTCGGCTTCGTGCTCCTCATCCTGCACTACAACAAGTGGAGCGCCCGCGAAGACTCGGGTGATACGCGCGCCCGTGGCAAGCTGACGTTCTTCGCCGGCCCGGGCCTGATTTATCAGGCATTGGCCGTGACGTTCCTTTCGGTGGATTGGGCGATGTCGCAGGATCCGACGTGGTTCTCCACCATGTGGGGCCTGCTGTTCATCGCCAGCCAGTTGCTCACCGCCGTGGCCTTCCTGATTACCGTGATGGTCATGCTGCAACGCTACAGCCCGATGCGCGAGGTCCTCACCGCGCGGCACCTGCACGACCTGGGCAAGTTCACGCTCGCGCTGGTGATGGTCTGGGCATACTTCTCCTTCTCCCAGTTCCTAATCGTCTGGGCCGGCAATCTGCCGGAAGAAATTCCCTTCTACCTGCGGCGCATGAACCACGGCTGGGGATGGGTCGGACTGTTGCTCGTGTTCGGCCACTTCGCCCTGCCCTTCGCGCTGCTTCTCTCGCGCGACCTCAAGCGCAACTACAAACTGCTGCGCAATATCGCGTTCTTTATTCTGGTGATGCGTTTCGTGGACCTGTTCTGGCTGACCAAGCCGTTCGCCTACGAGAATTTCCACCTGAGCTGGATGGACATCACCGCACCTGTGGGCATGACGGGGCTGTGGCTGGCATACTTCTTCACCAACCTGCAGCAGCGCCCGCTGATGCCCGTCAACGACCCGAACCTCGAGGAGACCCTGGAGCATGGACGCGAACACTAAACATCCGCACGACCCGCGCGGGATCGGACACGAGACCACGGACGTCAACATCTGGGCCGTCGGTAAGTTCGGCGTTGCCCTGGTCACCGTCACGCTACTCTCGATCGGCCTGCTGATCGGCGTCTTCCAGTTCTTCCTGTCGCGGGAGACCGCGTCGGACAAGGCCATCGACCCGCTCAAGGTTTTTCCCAGCCCGCAGTTACTGCAGAACGAGCCGAGAAATCTCGCACAATACCGCGCCACCGAAGATCAGGTCCTGAACGGATACGCCTGGGTAGACCCCAAGAACGGCGTCGTCCGCATCCCGGTGGACCTGGCGATCGATGTGCTGGCCAGGAAGGGACTGCCCGTGCGCCAGCAAACAGCAAGCCCGGCTTCGAACGTGAGCCTGCCGACCGAGAGCGGTCTCGGCGAGCCCCAACAGAAGCCCCAAGAGGAAACCAGTAAGTAATGTTCTCGGGAATCAAGTCCGTTGTAGTTACCGCCCTCGTCCTGTCGGGGACGCTGGCGGCACAGCCGGGACAGCTTCTCGGTCCGGCCACGCAGTCGTCGTTGCAGGACGGCAATCTCAAGCCCGCCCTCCCGGGGGCGCTCGCCGGCGTCGGCATCGATCAGAGGCTCAACGCCCAACTGCCGCTGGACACGACTTTCAAAGACGACTACGGCCGCACCGTCAAGCTGCGCGACTACTTCGAAGGCGGTAAGCCGGTGATCCTGGTGCCGGTCTACTACCGCTGCCCCATGCTGTGCACCCAGATTATGAACGCGGTGGCCGGTTCGCTGCGCGCCGTGAGCCTGGACGCCGGCAAGGATTTCCAGGTGGTCGCGGTGAGTTTCGACCCCAAGGATACGCCGGAGACCGCCGCGGAAAAGAAGCAGTTGTACCTGCGCCGCTACGCGCGTCCCAACGCCGCCAACGGCTGGCACCTGCTCAGCGGCGACGAGGCCAACATCAAGCAGTTGATGGACGCGCTCGGCTTCCACTACCGCTACGATCCCAAGACGGATCAGTACGCGCACGCCAGCGGCGTCATGATCGCGACTCCCGACGGGCACCTTTCGCGCTACTTCTACGGTATCGAGTACTCGCCGCGCGATGTGCGCCTGGGATTGGTTGAGGCGTCGCAAAACAAGATCGGCAACCCGGTAGACCAGATCCTGCTGTACTGCTTCCACTACGACCCCGCTACCGGCAAGTACGGCGCGGTGGCCATGAACCTCGTTCGCGCCGCCGGTGCCGGCCTGGTGCTGATCGGCGGTACCGTGCTCGCCATCGTACTCCGGCGCGACGTAAAGAGCAGCCGGGCAGCGAAAGAGCGGGTTGGATAGGACACGATGGGCAACATTCAACTATTTCCGGTTCAGGGCTCCACTCTCGCGCCAGAGGTGGACCACCTGCTGTACTTCTTCCTTGCCGTCTCGGCGTTTTTCACGCTGCTGATCTTCTGCGCCATCTTCTTCCTGGCGATCCGCTATCGGCGGCGCGCCGCGAACGAACTGCCGGAAGCGGGACACACCGGCTACACGCTGGAAATCCTGTGGAGCGTGATTCCGTTCGGCATCACCATGGTGATGTTCACCTGGGGCGCCAGCGTATTTT
Organism: Acidobacteriota bacterium; assembly: GCA_018268835.1. Classification (GTDB taxonomy): domain Bacteria; phylum Acidobacteriota; class Terriglobia; order Bryobacterales; family Bryobacteraceae; genus Solibacter. The sequence continues at coordinate 17,871 of JAFDVU010000095.1, forward strand.
TCAAGGCGGCCCGTCCGCCCGCCGACGCGATACCGATTTATGTGGTCGGCAAGCAGTGGATGTGGAAGCTCGAGCACATGGAAGGCCGCCGCGAGATCAACGAACTCCACATCCCCGTGGGCAAGCCGGTGCGCCTGACCATGACCAGCGAGGACGTGATCCACAGCTTCTTCGTGCCCGCTTTCCGCACCAAGCAGGACGTGGTGCCGGGGCGTTACTCCACCGTCTGGTTCCAGGCCACCAAGCCGGGTAAGTATCACTTGTTTTGCGCCGAATACTGCGGCACGCGACACTCCGGCATGATCGGCTGGATCTACGCCATGGAGCCGCAGGATTACGAAAACTGGCTCAGCGGCGGCGCCGCGCAAGGCTCACTGGCGGAAAACGGAAAGAAGCTGTTCCAGGACCTGGCTTGCAGTAACTGCCACAAGGAAGACAATACCGGCCGCTGCCCGGCATTGCCCGGGGTCTTCGGCAGTACCGTGCACCTCACCGGCGGCGCCACTGTCAAGGCCGACGAAGCCTACATCCGCGAATCCATTCTGAATCCGCAGGCCAAGATCGTGGCCGGATACGAGCCGGTCATGCCCACCTTCCAGGGACTCGTCACGGAGGATCAGGTTCTGCAGTTGATCGAATATGTGCGGTCGATCGGGGCCAAGCCGGCCCCCGGTTCCGCGCCGAACAGCCCGGCATCGGCTGAGAAACCAGCAACTCCGGGCGCCGCGCCCGCGAAACGTTAGAACCCTATGCAACTGACCGCAGAAAGAGAACATTACTTAAACGCCAGTTACGGGCTGAAGTCGTGGCTCCTGACCAAGGACCACAAGCGGATCGGGCTGCTCTACCTGTTCACGATCACGCTGTTCTTCTTCATCGGCGGCGCGTTCGCGACTCTGATTCGCCTGGAGTTGCTTACTCCACAAGGCGATCTGGTTTCCGACGACGTCTACAACCGGCTCTTCACCATGCACGCGATTGCGATGATCTTCTTCTTCATGATCCCGTCAATCCCCGCCGTGCTGGGCAATTTCTTCCTGCCGATCATGATCGGCGCGCGCGACCTGGCATTCCCAAGGATCAACCTGCTGAGCTGGTATCTGCTGGTGGCCGGTGGCGCGTTCGCCCTGTTTGCCATGATCGCCGGCGGTGTGGATACCGGGTGGACGTTCTACACGCCGTACTCGACCACATACGCCAACGGATGGGTGATCGCAACCGCGCTGGGCATATTCATCGCCGGATTCTCTTCGATCCTCACCGGGCTGAACTTCATCGTTACGGTGCACCGCATGCGCGCGCCGGGTATGACCTGGTTCCGCATGCCGCTGTTCGTGTGGGCCAATTACGCTACCAGCCTGATCCAGATCCTGGGCACGCCGGTGCTCGCGGTGACCATCGTGCTGCTCTTTGTGGAGCGCGTCTTCCACCTCGGCATCTTCGATCCGGCGCGCGGCGGTGATCCGGTGCTGTTCCAGCACCTGTTCTGGTTCTACTCGCACCCCGCGGTCTACATCATGGTGCTGCCCGGCATGGGCGTCATCAGCGAAGTGATCAGCACCTTCTCGCGCAAGCCGGTGTTCGGCTATGCGTTTGTAGCCTTCTCGAGCGTGGCCATCGCGGTGCTCGGCTTCCTGGTGTGGGGCCATCACCTGTTCGTTAGCACGCAGAGCGCGTTCGCCGGACTGGTGTTCAGCTTCCTGAGCTACTTCGTGGCCATCCCCTCGGCGATCAAGGTCTTCAACTGGACCGCGACCCTTTACAAGGGCTCGATATCGTTCGAGACCCCGATGCTGTACGCCTTCGGCTTCATCGGCCTGTTCACCATCGGCGGGCTGACCGGCCTGTTCCTGGCGGCTCTCGGCATCGACATCCACGTCACCGACACCTACTTCGTGGTGGCCCATTTCCACTACGTGATGGTGGGCGGAACCATCATGGCCTTCCTGGCCGGCATGCACTTCTGGTGGCCCAAGATCACCGGGCGCATGTATCCGGAAGGCTGGGCCAAGCTGAGCGCCCTGATCGTCTTCGTCGGGTTCAACCTCACGTTCTTCCCGCAGTTCATCCTGGGCTACATGGGGATGCCGCGGCGCTACCACGCCTATCCTCCCGAGTTCCAGGTGCTGAACGTTCTCTCCACGGCCGGCGCCAGCGTGCTCGCCATCGGCTACCTGATGCCGATGGTTTACTTCACGTGGTCGCTTAAATACGGTAAGGTCGCCGGCGCCAATCCCTGGGGCGCTACCGGGCTGGAATGGAAGACCGCGTCGCCGCCTCCGGTCCACAACTTCGACGAGACTCCGATTGTGACCCACGATGCGTACGATTACTCCACGGTGCACGGAGAGGAGATCCAAGTTGGCTGACCACTCGCATACCGAGACGCTCGATCTTCGGGTACAGTTCGATACGGCGGAGCAGCAGAAAGACTGCTCCACGCTGGGGATGTGGATCTTCCTCATCACCGAAGTCATGTTCTTCGGCGGCATGTTCGCGGCTTACACGATCTACCGCCAGTTCTATCCGGAGGTGTTCGCCATCGCCTCCACCAGCCTCAACGCCAAGATCGGCGCGTTCAATACGTGCGTGCTGCTCTTGTCCAGTTTCACCATGGTGATGGCCGTGCGCGCCGGGCAACTCGGCAAGCAGAAGGCCATCGTCGGATGGCTGATCCTGACCCTGATCTTCGGCGGCGCGTTCCTCGGGGTGAAGGGCATTGAGTGGCACGAGAAATTCGTGGAGCACCACATTCCCGGTCAGGCCGAATTCCATCTGGAAGGCCTGCCGCAGAGCGAGCAGGGCCACGCGCAGATCTTCTTCTCACTCTACTTTTCGATGACCGGGCTGCACGCCCTGCACATGGTGGTCGGGGCGGGCATGCTGATCTGGCTGCTGCTGGAGGCGCGCAAGGGAACGTTCAGTGCGAAATATTACACACCCATAGACGTCGGCGGATTGTACTGGCACTTCGTCGACATCATCTGGATCTTCCTGTTCCCGCTTCTCTATCTGATCGACCGCCACTTGAAGGTATAGCGATGCAAGACGAAATCGATTCCCCACAACATCACGTCGATTCCGCCGGGACCTATGTCGCGGTTCTGGTGACGCTGCTTTTTCTCACCATCCTGACCACCGCGGTAGCGTATGTGGACCTGGGCTACTTTAGCACCGTCATCGCGCTCGGCATTGCCTGCACGAAAATGCTGCTGGTGGCCCTCTTCTTCATGCACATCCGCCACAGCACCAAGCTCACCAAACTGGTCGTCGTCGGCGGACTCCTGTGGCTGGCGATTCTGCTGCTCCTCACCCTGACCGATTTCGCCACGCGCACATGGATCGGCGTTCCCGGACGCTAGTCACGGAAGTGCGGCCGCCGCGCGAGGCCGCATCATAGGATCACTCTCGCGATGTTCCGCAGCAGTGCAACGGTCTCGCTTCTCTGGCTGGCTCCGGTGGTTGCCGCCCAGACCCACGCCCCGGCGCGCGTGACGTATTACGGAACCATCGCCCCCATCGTGGCGAAGGAGTGCTCGGCCTGCCACCGGCCAGGCGAGTCCGCTCCGTTTCCGCTCCTGACCTACGATCAGGTCCGCCGCCACGCCACGCAGATCGCGCGCGTGGTCAAGACCCGCTTCATGCCTCCGTGGCTGCCTGAGCACGGCTACGGGGAGTTCAAGGAGGAGCGCCGGCTCACCGATGAACAGATCCGCCTGTTCGAAGAATGGGCCGCGCGCGGAGCACCCGCCGGGGTCGAGACCAAACAGGAACTCGCGGCGCCGCCGGTCACGAGTTGGGTGTTGGGCCAACCGGACCTGGTGCTGCACACCGCCCGCCCGTTCAAAGTAGCGGCCGACGCTCCTGAAACCTTCTGGAATTTCATCCTCCCGGTGCCCATCACCGCCACCCGCTGGGTCCGCGCCATCGAAATCCGCCCCGGCAATCCGCAGGTCTTTCACCACGTCAACGTCATCATCGACCGCGCGCACGCAGCGCGCCGCCGCGAGTCCTCGCCGGGTTCCGGCTTTGCCGGGATGGACGTCATCTTTGAGGAGAGTTCATTCGAACCCGACGGCAATTTCCTCTCCTGGAAGCCGGGCAGCAGTCCCGTGGTGGAGCCAGACGGCATGGCCTGGCGCGCGGACCCGGGAATGGATCTCATCCTCAACGTTCACATCAAGCCGACCGGCAAGGAGGAAACCGTCGATCCTGTGGTGGGGTTGTACTTCACGGACAAGCCGCGCACGCTCTACCCGATGCTGATTCAGCTGGAGCACGATCGATCCCTCGATATTCCGCCCGGCGACAAGGACTTCCTGGTGAGCGACGACTTCACCGTGCCGATGGACCTCAACGTCCTGGCCGTGTACCCGCACGCGCACTACCTGGGCCACGTCATGGAAGGCTATGCCACGCTGCCCGACGGCATGCGCAAGTGGCTGGTTCGCATCCCCAACTGGGACCTCAACTGGCAGGGCGTCTTCCGCTACCAGAAGCCCGTGTTCCTCCCCAAGGGCTCGGTGGTGAGCATGCGCTACCACTACGACAACTCCGCCGACAACGTGCGCAATCCCAACAGTCCGCCGAAGGAAGTGAAGGGCGGTCCCGACGCCAAATCGGAAATGGGCCACCTGTGGCTGCAGGTGCTGCCGGTGGAGCCGGGCGATCATCGCGCGGAGATTCAGGCGGCCATCAGCGAGCAGCAGATCAAGAAGTACCCGGACGATTTCACCGCCAACTTCCGCATGGGCGACCTGATGCTCATGCGCAATGACCCGAACGACGCGATCCCGTATTTCCAGAAGGCGGCGGAGAGTGACCCGCATAGCGTGGTGGCGGCCACGGAATTGGGCAATGCGCTCTTCGCCGCGAAAAAGGTCCCCGAATCCATCGAGGCTCTCAGGCACGCGCTCGAAATCGACGCCACCTACACCGACGCGCGCTACAACCTGGCCAGTGTGCTGGCCACCAGCGGGAAGTTCGAAGAGGCCGCGCGCCAGTACGAGCAGGTGCTCAAGGATCAGCCCGACAACCAGCCGGCGCGCCAACATCGCGCCGAGGTGCTCGTACTCTGGGCCGATCAGGTCGCCCGCGCCGGCGACGATACCAAAGCCATCGCCATGTATCGCGAGGCGATGCCGGAGTTGGCTTCCAACCCGGCCGTTCACGTCCGCCTGGGCATGGCCTACGCACGCCAGGAGAGGCTCGACGAAGCGCAGGCGGAGTTCGAAGCGGTCCAGCGTCTGGACCCGCAGTCCGTAATCGCCAGGCAAGCGATCGAAGCGATCGCAGCGCGGCGCAAGGCTACGGGAAAATAGCGCGCGTCTGCTGCGATTTACCACACAAATAAATCGGAACTGAGCGGGATTTCTTGTGTTTTTCGTAACCTTTACGCCGTGATCCCATCTAAGTTCCAAAGGGGCTTAATCGAAAATGAAACGTCGCAGTCACTGGGTCCTAGCCGTTCTGTCTCTACTCGTCCTCAGTCTCATACCGCAGTTGAGGGCGCAGTCAACTTCCAGCATCCAGGGAACCGTAACCGATCCCTCCGGTTCGGCGGTCGTGAAAGCCACGGTTTCCGCAAAGAACCTGGCGACGGGCGAAGAGCGCACCGTCACCACGGACGAGTCCGGCGCGTATGCGCTGCCCTCGCTGACTCCCGGCTCCTACCGCATCGAGGCCAAAGCAGCGGGCTTCCAGGGGTACGTGGCCAGCGGACTGCAACTCGAGGTCGGCCGCGTCGTCGTGCAGAACTTCTCGCTCAAGCTCTCGACCGCTTCAGAGGTCGTCGAGGTCAGTGCCGCGGCTCCCGTGATCGATACGGGCACCGTGGCCGTTGGCGCCGTCATCGATCAGCGCACCGTGCAGGAACTCCCGCTGAACGGCCGCCATTTTGTCGATCTTGGCCTGCTCATCCCGGGGTCGGTGACGCCTCCGCAGAGCGGCTTCCTCACCGCGCCGCTGCGCGGCCAGGGTTCGCTTGCTTTTAACACCGCGGGCAACCGCGAGGACACCGTCAACTTCATGATCAACGGCATCAACCTGAACGACATGGTGCAGAACCAGGTGACGTTCCAGCCGACGATCAGCACGGTGGCCGAATTCAAGGTGGACAACTCCACCTACAGCGCCGAGTACGGACGCAACTCCGGCGCCATCGTCAACATCGCAACCCGCGCCGGTACCAACGATTTTCACGGCGAAGTGTTCGAGTACCTGCGCGATTGGGCGATGGATGCGCGCAACTACTTTAACCGGGTCGGCGTGCCGCAGTCGCAGTTCATCCGCAACCAGTACGGCGCCGACGGCGGCGGTCCCATCATCAAGAACAAGACCTTCTTCTTCCTGAGTTGGGAAGGGCTACGCCAGCGTCAGGGCGTGACCATCAATTCCGGTGTGCTCACCGCCGACCAGCGCGCGCAGGCCGCGGCCATCAACAACCCCACTGTCACGAAGTTGCTCGCTCTGATCCCACAGGCCAACACCGGCACGTCGCGTTTCCTCGGCTCCGGGGCGGCGCCGGTGGACATCGACCAGGGCACCGCGAACATCAGCCACACCTTGAGCGCCAGCGACCGCCTCAATTTCTACTTCGCCTATCAGCACGATCTGCGCACCGAGCCGACCCTCCAGGGCAACACCATACCCGGCTTCGGCGATTATCGCGAAGGCAAGCGCTGGCTTGCCACACTGAACGAAACCCACGTCTTCAACGGCGGCATGGTGAATGAGGCGCGCCTCGGCGTCAACCGAATCGCGATCACATTCGCTCCCGCTAACCCGCTGAATCCGGCCGGCTTCGGCATAGGCAACGGCGTCACCTCCGCGATCGGGTTGCCGCAGATCACCCTGCGCGACATCGGGCTGAACTTCGGCGGCCCCTCCGGCTTCCCGCAGGGCCGCGGCGACACTACCGGTGTCCTCTCCGACACCCTTAGCGTGCTGCGCGGCAAGCACTCGCTCAAGTTCGGCGGCGAGTTCCGCCGCTTCATTAACGACAACTTCGGCAACGATCCGGGCACGTTCGCTTTCAACACCGTGAGCGATTTCATCAACGGCCAGGCGGCTTCCTTTACGGTGAACACGCTGCCCACCAACAGCCGCATCGGCGTCAACGCCCTGGGCCTGTTCGTCACCGACAACTACCGCGTCGCCAAGCGGCTCACGCTCGATCTCGGACTCCGCTACGACGCCAACTTCACGCCCGTGGAAGCCATGAACCGCTTCATCGTCTTCGACCAGGCTACCGGCGCGTTGCAGCGCGTCGGCTCGGGCATCGGCCAGGTTTACAAGACCAACAACAAGTGGTTCGAACCGCGCGTCGGACTCGCTTTCGACGTGTTTGGCACCGGCAAAACCATCATCCGCAGCGCCTGGGCCATTTCAGTGGATCAGCCGGTGACCAACCTGGTGAGTCCGCTGGCGTCCAATCCGCCGCTGGCCAATCCGGTCTCCTTCAACGGGCCGGGCACCATCACGTTCGCCAACGCCCTCACCTCGGCCGCCGCCGCTGGTTCGCTCTCTCCGAATACAATCAATCCCGACTACACCAATTCCACCGTCTACTCCTACAACTTCAACATCCAGCACGAAGTCAGCGAGACGCTCGGAGTCACTGCCGGCTACTACGGCAACGCCGGCCGCCACCTGCGCCTGGGCCGCAACCTCAACCAGTTCATCAACGGTGTCCGTCCGTGGGCCAAGCTGTCGGCAAGCAGCCCGATCCAACCCGGCGCCGGACTCGGCAACATCACCTACGCCGACAGCGCCGGCAACTCCTCGTACAACGCTCTGTGGCTCACCGCGACCAAGCGCTTCTCGCACGGCCTGCAGGCCAACATGAGCTACACCTGGTCCAAGTCGCTCGATTACAACTCGCTGAACTCCACGGCGCTCACCGTGCAGGACTCCAACAACATCGCCAGCGACCGCGGACTGTCGGACTTCAACGCCGCGCACCGCTTCACCTTCAGCGGCATCTACGAATTCCCGTTCAAGAGCAAGTCGCTCGGCAAACTCGTGGATGGGTGGCAACTCTCGCCCATCGTGCAGCTGCAAACCGGCAACCCGTTCAACCTCATCACCACCGTGAACACCGTCACCGGCGTCACCTCGATCCGTCCGGACCTCATCGGACCCGTGAGCGTCGGGCTGACCTCGGCGGCTAACGGCAACCCGCAGTACATCCAGGCCACCGCGTGCACCACCATGACCGCGGGCTGCTCCCTGCTGATCGCCAACCACTTCGGCAGCCTGGGCCGTAACGTGTTCATCGGCCCCGGCTTCGAAGACGTCGATCTCTCGCTGCTCAAGAACACCCGCTTCAAGGAACGTTACAACGTGCAGTTCCGCGCCGATGCGTTCAACCTCTTCAACCACCCGAACTTTGGCCAGCCGAACCGGAGCGTCTCCGCGGCGGCGGGCAATACCTTCGGCCAGATCACCTCGACCCGCTTCCCGGTAGGCGACTCGGGCTCGTCGCGCCAACTCCAACTCGCGCTGAAGTTCATCTTCTAACAGTCGCGGGGGATTCACCGGTTCTACCTCGGGCTCATGCTCTGCTATAGTCCCGGCCATGAGCCCGAAACTCCAATCCTACGATTACGCGGCCCAGTTGCTCGCCAGCAAGGATTTTTTCGACCGCTCGACGCGCGTCCTGGACGAAGCCGACAGCGAATTCCGTCCACGCGGCGAGATGATGACCGCCGCCCAGTTGGTAGCCCACGTGGCGCAGACCCTCGAGTGGTTCATCGAGGGCGCCTCCCGCGCCGAGGGCTTCGACCTCAATTTCGAGAAACACGCCCGCACTGTGGCCGAAGTGAAGTCGCTCGCCGCCGCCCGGCAGTGGCTCCAGGCGGCCTACGATAAGGCCGTACAGTTCCTCCGCTCGCGCAGCGCGGAGGAGCTTGCGCGTCCGCTCCCACAGGGTCCCGTGATGGGCGGGCAGCCGATTACCGAAATCGTGTGGGCCATGGTGGAGCACACCGCGCATCACCGTGGCGCGCTCACCGTGTACTCTCGACTGCTCGGAAAAGTGCCGCCGATGCCCTACGCCGGCTGACCGCTACCGCGGTTCCGTCACTGCCAGTACCTGGTCCGCCTTCACGTCGCGCAGCGTCTGCACCGTCCCGCTGGGCCAGCGGATCTCGATCTTCGGCGCCACCGCCATGGTGTCGAGTCCGAAATGCACTCCCCACGCGCACGAGGACGCGTAGCTCGCCGCGGTGGTCATCTCCTGGTACTGGCTGCCGATGCGGATGCGCGCGCCGATGCCGTCGCGGTTGCTCCTGGTCCCCTGTAATCGCAGAATCAGCCAGTGGCGCGGCTCCGGACTCACGTTGCGCCACAACTCCGCCGGCGCGCCCAGCGCGGAGACAACGGCATCGATGCGCCCGTCACCGTCGAAATCTGCGAATGCCGCGCCGCGATGCGCCTTCGCGGACGTCATCCCCGCTTCCGCGCTCACGTCCTGGAATACGCCGCCGGAGTTGGCGAAAACGCTGTCGGGCTCCTTGTAGACCGCCGGTTCGAACATCTCCACCCGGTCGTTGACGTGCGAATCGGCGGTGAACACGTCCTTCCATCCGTCGTTGTTGAGGTCGAACATCCCCACGCCCCACCCGCTGTGCTTCAACGTGACCGCGCCCATGCGCGACTGGAGCGTGGCATCCACGAAACCGCCCTTGCCGGCGTTGCGGAACAGCGGAAACGTCTCGCCGGACAGCGCCGTGAAGAGCAGGTCGGGCAGGCCGTCGTTATCGTAGTCCTTGAATTCCGCGCCCATGGCAGCCACCGGCTTGCCGTCGTCGCGGACCGCGGCGCCGGCCAACAGCGCGGTCTCCTCGAATCTGCCGTTGCCCAGGTTGTGGAACAGGAAGTTGGGCATGTTGTCGTTGGTCACGAATACGTCCGGCCAGCCGTCCCCGTCGTAATCGGCGAAGGCGACGCTCATGCCGCGGCCGGCGAATTTCGCGATCCCAGCCTTCGCGCTCACGTCCTCGAAGGTGCCGTCGCCGCGGTTGCGATACAACGTGTTGGCCAGCGGCGTGAAGTATTTCGGGTGGCAATAGATGCGCAGTCCGCGCGAGCGGTCGCCGCAATAGCGGTCGTCGGCCGTGGAGAACTTCGCGTAATGGACCACCCATAGGTCCAGCTTGCCGTCGCGGTCGTAGTCGAACCAGCCCGCCGCCACCGCCCACTCGCCGCTGGCGATTCCCGCCCTCGCGGTCACGTCCTCGAATTTCCCGTTGCCCAGATTGCGATACAGCACGTTGCGATTCACGCCGGCGACGAACAGGTCGGGATGTCCGTCGTTATCGTAATCGCCCACCGCCGCACCCATCGAGTAGCCGGCGCCGGCTACTCCGGCCTGCTCCGTCACGTCGCGGAATTTCCAGTTGCCTTCGTTGCGGTACAGCCGGTTCCAGTAGCCCGGCTCCGACTTCTCGAGCGACGGAATATCCGCGCCGTTGGTGAAGTAGATGTCGGGGCGGCCGTCGCCATCGTAGTCGAAGACCGCGATGCCGCCCGGCATGGTCTCGATCATGTACTTGTGATCCGTGGGATGATTCTCCAGCACGAAGCCGACGCCCGCGGACGCGGCCACATCCTCGAAGCGGATGGGCGGGACGCGCGCCGCCGCGGCCGCGAGCAGCGCGCCCGTAACGGCGAACGCGGCTGCCGCCCGCGGCCTCATCGCGGAGGACCGATCTGCGCCTCGCGCGCCACCGCTTCCTTCTCCTCCTGATTGCGTTTCTGGATCTCCTGGTATTTGGCCATCGCCGCCGTGGCCT
>JAFDVU010000096.1 GCA_018268835.1 Acidobacteriota bacterium
TTGATCGTGGAAGTGCACCCGTGTCCGGAGAAGGCGGTCAGCGACGGCGCGCAATCGCTCACGCTGGAGGACTTCGGCCGCATGATGCGCGACCTCGCGCCATACATCCGGCTCTGGAACCAGGCTCGCGCGGTAGAACGCGACGCTGAGACAGCGGCTGTGTGATACTCGAAACGTGACGGCAAAGTTACGGGCCTGGCTGCTGCTCCTGAGCGTGTTTGCGCTGTGCGGCCTGGCTCTCTGGGGCGTTGTCTGGTACCGCTCCCGGGCGTTGACCCCGGCAGCCATGCTGAAGCGGCTTCCCTCCTCGGATGCGCTGGTCGTGTACATCGATTTCGCCGCACTGCGCAACGCCGGCATCCTGCAGATGCTGGACGGAGCGAAAGTGGGCGAGGATCCCGAATACCGCAGCTTCGTCCAAGCGACGGAGTTCGATTACAAGCAGGATCTCGACGCGGCCATGGTGGCGTTCGCTCCCTCGGGCAAATACATGCTGCTCAAGGGGCGGTTCGATTGGAAAAGCCTGAACAACTACGCGCGCAGCCAGGGTGGAAGCTGCAACAACTCCTTCTGCAGGATGCAGGGCAGCACGCCGGAGAGACGCATTTCATTCTTCCCGCTGCAGTCCTCGCTGATGGCGCTGGCGGTAAGCGCGGATGAGAGCGCCGCGCTAAGGATGAACAGCGTGGATTCGCGCGCGGAACGGGTGCTCCCGGGGGCGCCCGTGTGGTTGTCGATTCCGCCCTCGATCGTACACTCCGGCCAGTCCCTGCCGGAAGGCACGCAGATGTTTGCGCGCAGCCTGGAACGGGCGCAGACGGTGACGCTCGCGTTCGCGCCCGAGGGTGCTGATTACGCCGCCCGGCTCGATGTGCGCTGCGCCACCGAGGACGACGCCGCCACGCTTGCCCAACAACTCACCCGGACCACCAGCCTGCTCAGGGAACTCATCACCCGCGAAAACAAGCAGCCGAATCCGGCCGACCTGAGCGGATTTCTGACCTCGGGCACGTTCCGGCGCGAGGGCGCGCGAGTGGCGGGCTACTGGCCGTTGAGCCGGACGCTTTTGGCGAATCTTCTGAACCAGTAGGCCGGCGGCGGCACCGGGTTTGCCGGCGCCGGCCCACCTTTACGTCACGTGATCGGAACCGCGAGCGAGGCCTCGATGACCGCGTTGGCCACATCGCGCGCCACGCGGTCGGGCGGTTGCGATCCGTCCACATGGTGCAACCGCGCCGAGTTGTACCAGCGCAACACCGGACCGGTCTGCTGGTGGTAGGCGCGGATGCGGTCGCGGATCACGTCCTCCCCGTCGTCGTCGCGCGTGATGAGCGGAGTGCCGTCATCGTCGCAGATACCGGCGGTTGCGGGCGGCCGCGAGAGCAGGTTGTAGATGCGCTTGCAGAGCGGGCATTGCCGGCGCGCGGTCAGCCGCATCACAACCAGTTCATCGGGAATATCCAGGTGGATGACCGCCGGTTCCGGCAGGCCCCTGGAGCGGACCAGCGTGGCGAACGCCGCCGCCTGCGGCACCGTCCGCGGATACCCGTCCAGCAGGAAGCCCTCGCGGCAATCCGCCTGGGAGATGCGGCGCGCCACCATCTGATCGACGATTTCGTCGCTCACCAGCGCGCCTTTGCTGATTAATTGGCAGGCGATCCTGCCGAGATCCGTACCGGCTTTGCACTCCGCCCGGAACATCTCGCCGGTTGAGATGGCCGGTATGGAAAACCGTTCCGCAAGGAAAGCAGCTTGCGTACCTTTGCCGCACCCTGGCGGCCCGAACAGCAATAGAATCACACAACCTCCAGGCTGTCGAGCCGCAAATTAAAAAAAGATATACAGATTATAAAGTCTTATTTAGGTACCGGCCCGTGCCTGATTAGAAGCCTAGCCCCCTGCGCGCGCGGCGTCAACCGGGACCGCGGGGCCGTGCCCGGCGTTATCCGATGCGCCCATCGCTGCGCAGAACCAGCCGCCGGTCGCGCCACTGCACGGTGTTGCCGAAGACCCCGCCGAGCCACACGGCAAAGCCCAGCATGTCGCGCAGCGGGATCCACCACCAGCGGCGCGCCACCCTGGAGTCGCGCAGAATGCCGGCGCCGGTCCACACTCCGGCGGCGAGGCGCACCGCCATGGTGCCCAGCGCGATGCCCCAGTGTCCGCCAACCAGCGCCACCAACGACCACAGCGTCGCGTGCGTGACCACGTACCCGTAATAGCCCGCCGGCCGCGAGACCCGGATGGTGCGCGACCAGCGCAACTGGTGGCGCCAGGTAGCGCCCCAGCTTCCGGCGCCGAGATCGGTCTCCACCACCTGGGGCGCAAACTCGACGCGCAGTCCGAGGCCGGCGATGCGCAGGCCGAGTTGATAATCGTCGGCGATGAAGTTGGCGATCGCCTCGAAGCCCCCGATGCGGCGCAGATCTTCCGCACGGAACACCATAGTGGAGCCGAGCGCGAACTCCGCCACGCCGAGCAACCGCGCCACCAGCACGCTCGGCGCGAATTCGGTGGCGATGCCGAGCGCCTCCATCGCGGAAGCGACCGAGGACGACGCCGCGCGGTACAGGCAGGTCACCATCCCGACCGCGGGGTCCGCCAGGGGCGCGGTCACGGCGCGGAGGTAGCCGGGGTCCACCACGATGTCGCTATCGTTCACCAGCAGCACCGGGTAGCGGGCGCGCCGGGTGAGTTCGATCAGTACGCCGACCTTGGCGTTGGGCGCGGCGGTCTCCACCGGCACGGCTTCGATCCGCAGGCGCGGGAACTCGCGCCGGAGCCGCTCGACCTCTTCGCGGGCCGGATCGTCCGCGGTGTTGAACCCGAACAGGATTTCGAATTCGGGATACTCCTGCGCGGCGTGCGAAAAAATGGCCTCCCAGAAGCGCGGATCGCGCCCGTGCACGGGCTTGAGGATGGAGACGGGCGGCGGCGCGTTCGGACTCCTTGGGGATGAGCGTTTCCAGCGCGCGCAGGCGGCAATCGCGAGCAGGTAGTAGGCCGCCGCCGCGGCTGCGGGAATCGCCGGCCAGATCACAGTGAGATCAGCGCCACCCCGAAAATGACCAGCGCCGCGCCGGCCCAGCGCCGCGGGCTGACATGCTCCTTGAGGACGTACCTGGCCAGCAGCGTCTCCGCCACGTAGGTGGCCGCACTGGCCGGCACCGCGAAGCTCAGGTCGCTGATCGAAAGCAGCTTCAGGAACGCGAAAAAGGAGGCCGCCATGGCCAGCACGCTGCCGATCACGAAGCGGTTCCGCGCCAGCGCCGCCAGGGCGCGCCCCAGCGCGTTGGGCCGGAAGTCGCGGATCTCGCCGTGCTTGCGCATCCCCGCGGCCTGCAGGACTTCGCCCACGGTCGTCGTGGCCACGATCAGCGCCACCAGCAGCCACTTCATCGCGGGGCCTCCGCGCGTTTCACCGTGGACACCTCCGTGCCGGCGCTCACCAGCGAGACTCCGGCCACGATCAGCGCGATGCCCGCCCACCGTTTGGCCGAGATGGTTTCATTGAGCATCACCTTGCCGAGCAACGCCACCACCACATAGCCGATGCTGGTCACGGGCAGCACGTAGCTTAGGTCCGCCCAACTGAGCAGAGCCATGCGCGACATCTGCCAGACGATGAGCAGCGCGACGCCGGCCGCCACCCACGGCTGGAACAGCACGGCGATGTATTCGAGCGGGGTGGCCAGGCGCGCGGTGTCGGGGATCCCGCGCTTCATGAAAAAATCGCCGAACGCGTTGCTCAACACCACAATCACGGTGAAGAGCCAGGTCTTGACGCGGAGACGTGCGGCGTCGGAGTGCATGCGCCCGCGCTAATCGCCCGATTGCGCCGCGGCCGGCGCGGGCTTGGCGGCGGAACGCTGGTCGGCCACGAATTTCTTCCGCTTGGCGCGCAGCGCCATGTATTCGCGCGCTTCCTTGGCCAGCCGGCGGCGCTCCTCGCCGTCGAACATCGCCTTCTTCACGATGCGCCACACCACGCGCGGCCGGAAGAAGTATTCGCCGTAGAAGCGCTCCACCCAATCCACCAGTTCCGCGCGATCCAGGCCGGGGTAGATGATATTGGGAAGTTGATGGCCGGTCTCATCGGTCATCGAATCGATCGTGATCAAATCGTTCTTTTTGACGTACTCGTAGAACTCGGTGCCGGGATACGGATGCGCGATCGAGACCTGAATCGTCTCCGTGTCCAGCCGCTTGGCGAAATCGATGGTGCGGCGGATGCTGTCGCGCGATTCCCCGGGCAGCCCGATGATGTAGTCTCCGTGGACCACCAGGCCCAGCTTCTTGCAGTTGTCCGTGAAGCGCATCGCCATGTCCACGGTGGCGCCCTTCTTGATGTTCTTGAGGATCTGCGGATCCCCCGATTCGTAGCCCACGATGAGCAGCCGGCAACCGGCTTCCTTCATCGCCTTCAGGGTGTCGTAATCCGTGGTGACGCGAGACGTGCAACTCCAAGTGAAGTTGAGCGGCTTGAGCTTCTTGCACAGCTCGATGGTGCGCTCCTTGCGGTAGTTGAAGGTGTCGTCGTCGAAGAAGATCTCCTTGACGTGCGGGAACTGCTCCTTGGCGTAGCGGACCTCGTTGGCCACGTCGTCGGCCGAGCGCAGGCGCCAGCGGTGCCCGGAATGGGTCTGGGGCCACAGGCAGAACGTGCACAGCGCCGGGCAGCCGCGCGAGGTGTAAAACGAAATGAACGGGTTGAGCAGGAAGGGGACGTTGTAGCGTGTGATGTCCAGGTCGCGCTTGTAGACCTTGGTGACCCAGGGCAGTTCGTCGAGGTTCTCGATTGCCGGCCCCTCGGGGTTGTGTACGATCCCGCCGTTCTTGCGGAAGCTCACGCCGGGCAACTCGTCGAGCGGCTTGCCCTGCGCGTATCCGGCGATCTGATGGTCGAACTCGCGGCGTACCAGGAAATCGATGGCGGGCGTATTGCGCAGCGTCTTCTCGGGCTCCACCGTCACCGGCGGACCGACGAAGGCCACCTTCAGCTTCGGGTTCGAGTCCTTCATCATCTCCGCCATCTTCACGTCCACGTGAAAACCAGGAGTCGATGTGTAGAGCACGAGCAGTTCGAAGTCCTTGGCCATCTCCACCGTCTGCTCGATCGAAATCTTGTGCGGGGGCGCGTCCACGACCTTGCTATCCGGCAGCATTCCGGCGGGGTAGCACAGCCATACCGGATACCAGTAGGACTCGATCTCGCGCGAAGCCGGCCAGCGCGAACTGGCCCCCCCATCGAAACCTTCGAACGAGGGCGGATTGAGAAATAGCGTTCTCATGAAAATCTCCGTAGGGACCGGGACACGGCTACTGGTCGCCCGATTCGGCGCCTGCCCGCCGCAAGGGGTCGATCTCGAAGTTGGTGAAGTCGATCGTCAGTTCCGCCGTGCCCACCAGCCGCGTATTCACAACGCTCAGTACATGCTTGGGCACCGACACGCCGTCGCGGATCTCGTACTGGCGGATGAAAGCCACTTTCTTGATCAGAAACGACGGGCTCTTCACCAGGTAGCCGGACTCCTGCACCTTCAAGTAGGTCTTGGCGTCGATCCAGATCTCCCCACGAAACAGATTCTCCCGCTTCTGTTTTGGATTCACCTGAAAGACGAACACGGGCCGGCCTTCGGACTGGTTCATCCCCTTGAACTTGAAGTGATAGTTCTGCGGAGTGACTGCGGTATCGGAGCGGTGCTCCTTGATGGCGTCGGCTTCGGCGTTCAGGTAGCGCTGGATGACTTCCTTATTGACCGTGCGGTCGCCCTCGAAGCGGAGCATGTCGTACTTGATCAGCCCCAGGGGCGAAATCCGCCGTAATGCGTGCAACTTACCGTGTTTCTTCAGCTTCGGAAGGTAACCGTCGATATCGACTTCCATCGAGGCTCCCGCCAGGGAACCCTCCTGCGCGCGCGTCGCGGCGCAGTAGTGGGTGACGATCGTATCCGGTGCCGGGGCCGAATCTGCGGCCACGAGCCACGGAACTACACCCAACAAGCAAAGAAGGACGCGAACCTTCAAACACAACCCCGAAGTTGAAATTGGACCCGAGACTACAGTGTAACACCTCCGGGATGGCCGGAGATCGCCACCCCGTCAGCGACAGCATCCACGGAATCAAACCCGTAGTGACGAAAGCGAGTAGTGACACCGCCCCCCGTTTGGGTCACACTGGGACGTTAAATTTCATTCTTTGGATTGGGAGGTGCGGACGCCGTGATGATCCTCGGCCTCTGCCTCTTTTGCCTGGTTTTCATTCTGCTGACGCCCTCGTCGCGGGCGATGCTGGCGGCGTCCGCCCAAGGACTCGGCGACTGGATGGTGTCCTGGGCGCCGTTCTCCTTCATCCTCCTGGCGATCCTGATCGCGATGCCGATTGTCGCCCTGGTGCTGATGAAAACCTGGCCCGAGCGCGTGGAACCGGAAAACCCGATGGCCAAGTACCGCCGCGAAGCGGTGGACGACGGAGATTGACGGGTTAATTCGTCATCCGGCTGCCGAGGCCCTCCACCCGGCACCCGATGCGCGACGCGACTGCCCGCGCAAACCGCGCCGTCTCCCACGTCACAGGCATAACCGGCAAGACCGCGCCGATCTCGACGGACGCCCCGCTCTCGCACATCCACTGTCCATCCACGCGGCGGATCTCCGTTGCATCCGCCTGCCCTCGCCGCATGATCCGGATTCGGTCCTCCGACGCGCTTAACAGCAGCGCTTCTTCTGCCCGGCTTCGTCCAAATATCAATAGAACGTGCACGGTTATTACCTTCCTTCCTACTTGGTAGTCTGCCCCAGGTCAGCATCGAAATAATAACCCCGCTTTGGATATGGACCTTAAGATCTAGGCAGTCCAGTCACTTGCTATGCTAACCGTACACGGGCGCACAGTACCCAACCGCGCCCGGCGGGATATATCGACATGGCTACTTTAGGACTCGTGGAATATGCCGACGCCTCCCCGGAGGTGCGCGCCATTTATGACGAAATCATGACCGCACGCCAGACCGACTGGATCAACAACTTCTGGAAGGCGCTGGCCAACGATCCGCCCACCCTGCGCCGGACCTGGGACAGCATCCGCCAGATCATGGTGCCGGGAGCCCTCGATCCGCTCACCAAGGAACTGGTCTACCTCGCCGTCAGCGCAACCAACCAGTGTGCCTACTGCATCGCCAGCCACACCGCCTCCGCGCGGCGCCAGGGGATGACGGACGCCATGTTCGCCGAACTCATGGCGGTCGTGGGAATGGCCAACGAGACCAACCGGCTGGCCAGCGGCTATCAGGTGAAGATCGACGACCGCTTCGTCGCGTAATACCAAGAGAGACCCTGTTTGCGCATATTTGCGCATTTCTGCGCTTCCGGCTGAACCGGGCCCTCCGTTAGGATTTTGTACGGGGCCTCGCATCACCCAATGCCCTGGTCCCTCTTGCCCGGAACGGGCCCCGGTCACGACTTGGCGGCATGTGCGGCCCCACTTTGCGACTTGGGCCCGACTCCATCGTCTTCCCGCCCCTCCCGCCTTCCACTTCCGAACCTCTCCCGGCCTACAATTTCGATGAGGGATCGACATGTTCACCCGATTTATACAGACCCTGGTCCTCCTCCTCCTCGCGGCGGCACCTTCCGCCGCGGCCACCGAGGTACCGGTCCGGTTCAACGGCAGAACGCTATTCACCCTGTCCCACGGCATCGGATCGTTCACCGCGCAGGAGCGGGCGAACGCCGTCGCGGACCGCTTGACCCGGCTCACACGGGATCCGGAGACGAATGCCGGGCGGCTGACCGTGACCGACGGGGAATCTTCCAGCGACATCGCCGCCGGCGGGATGGTGATCCTCTCGGTCACGGACCAGGATGCCGCCGGCAGCGGCCGCTCGCGCCAGGCCATGGCCCGGGAGGACGCGCGGATTCTGGAGAGCGCCCTGCGCGCCTCCCGCCGGGAACACAGCATCAAGAGCCTGTTCGCCGACGCCGCGCTCGGCATCGCGGTCAGCGCCCTGCTGGTGGCGGTCCTGTGGCTGCTGCGCGCGGGCTTCGGCCGGCTGCGTTCGCTGATCGACGCCCGGCTGGCGACGCGCATCCGCGACGTGCGCATCCAGCGCCTGCAACTGCTGCCCGCCGAACGGGTCCTGTGGCTGCTCACCGGCGCCGCGCGCGGCCTGTACGGGTTGGCGGTGGTGGTGATTCTCTACTTCTACATCGTGGTGGTGCTGAGCATCTTCCCGGCCACCAGGGACTTCGCCACGTGGATCTTCACTTACGTCAACTCCGGCCTTTCGGCGGTGGCCGGGGCGATTTCCGGATACGCCCCCAACCTGTTCACCATCCTGGTGATTGCGGTGGCCACCCGCTACGCCATCCGCCTCTGCCACTTCCTGTTCCAGGGTGTCGAATCCGGTAACCTGACGATCGCCGGCTTCTACCGGGAGTGGGCCGAGCCGACCTACAAGATCGTCCGCTTCCTGATGCTGGCGGTCGCCGTCATCCTCGTGTACCCGTATATCCCGGGGCACGATTCGCCGGCGTTCCGCGGCCTTTCGATCTTCATCGGCGTGCTGGTCTCCCTGGGAAGCGCGGGCGCGGTGGGCAATATCGTCTCCGGCGTGCTCCTGACCTATACCCGCGCCTTCCGCGCCGGGGACCGCGTGCGGATCGGCGAAACCATGGGCGACATCGTGGAGCGCAACCTGCTCGCCACGCGCGTGCGCACGATCAAGAACGAGGACGTGACCGTGCCCAACTCCATGGTGCTCTCCAGCCACATCGTCAACTACACCTCCTGCTGCCGGGACGGCGCGCTGATCCTCTACACAACGGTGACCATCGGCTACGACGCGCCGTGGCGGCAGGTGCACGAACTGCTGATTTCGGCGGCTCTGGCCACGGACCAGGTACTGCGCGAGCCGCCCCCGTTCGTATTGCAGACCGCGCTTTCGGATTTCTACGTCAACTACCAGATCAACGCCTACACCGCCAACCCCGGCGAGATGGTGCGCATCTACAGCGACCTGCACCAGAACATTCAGGACCGCTTCAACGAAGCCGGGGTGGAGATCTGCTCGCCGCACTTCGCGGCGTTGCGCGACGCCAACCGGATCGCGATTCCGGACGATTACGTTCCGGGCACGTATCAGGCGCCGTCGTTCCGCGTGACCAAGACCGGCGGCGGCGCCGGCGCGTGAGTGGCGGTCAGAGTGCGCGGCGCAGGTAGATCGCGCCGGGAGTGGGGTCGGACGCGTACGGCGCGGTGCGCTCGAAGCCTTCGCGCTCGTACATGGCCAGCGCGGAGGCCATCTGCGGCATGGTGTCCGCCAGGAGTTCGCGGTAGCCCGCCTGCCGCGCGCGGCCAATTACCCAGTCCAGCAGGATGCGTCCGGCGCCCATTCCGCGATACGCCGGGCGCACGTAGAGACGCTTGAATTCGCCGCGGGCCTCATCCACGCGGCGCAGCGCCACGCAGCCCGCCGGCAGATCGCCGCTCCACAGCAGGCCCAGCGCGCCATGGGGCGGGACGTATTTTCCGGGCAGGGCGGCGACTTCGTCCGCGAAGCCCTGGAAGCAGGGCGCGAAGTCGAACTCGCGCCAATATTCCTCGAACAGTCCGCGCACGCGCGCGATGTGGTCTTCGCCGTGAGCGTCTTCGATCCGCATGGCTATTGCGTCCGTACTGGTTTCTCGATGAGCTTGGCCTTGAACAGTCCGAAGACCCGCCGGTAGTCCAGTCCCAGCATGAAGGTCACCGGGGTTGCCATGGGCGCCAGCCGGCGGTCCAGAGGAATCGTCGCGCCATAAAACTGGCCCCAGGCCGATTGCACATCCAGGTAGCGCGTCTCGTAGCGGGTGACAAAGTCCGGATCCAGCAGGTACGCCGCGGCCAGCGTGTCCCACATGTAGGACACCGCGTCGGGATGCTGCAGGAAGCCGGGATAGCGGTTGCCCAGGTCTTCGCGGTACAGGTCGGTAACCGGGGTGCGCACGTTGGCGATCTGGTCGAACTGCGCCTTGCGCACCGGCGCCAGGTTGCAGATATCGAGCGCGAACATCACCTTGTGGGGGATGCGCGAGCGCAGCACGATGCGCGCCGCCTCGGGATCGAACCAGAAGTTGAACTCGGCGTTCGGACTGGCATTGCCGGGTACGCGGAACGCGCCGCCCATGAAGACGATTCGTTTGATCTTGGTTTCGATGTCCGGCTCCATGCGCAGCGCCGTGGCGATGTTGGTCATCGGACCCAGCGCCAGAATGGTCACCTCGCCGGGGTGCCGTTCGATCTCCGAAATCAGGTAGGCGACCGCGCCGGGCTTGGCCTTGCGCAGGGTGAACTTCGCGCCCGGCGCCGGGCCGATGGAATTCGGATTCCAGGTGAAGGCGCCCGTGTAGCTGAGCTTGCCCCAACGCCGTTCCTGTTCGCGCGCCATTTCCGGAGTATTGATGAGCGGGCGTTCGGCGCCGTTGTACACCGGCACGGCGGGACGCTTCAGCAGGTCGAGTATGTGAAACATATACTCGGCGCCCTGTAGCGGCCAGACGTTGCCGGGAACGAGTGTGACCGCCTGCAGCGAAATCTGCGCCGGGCTGCGCGCGAGCATGACCAGCGCGGCCCCATCGTCGCCGAAGAGACCCGAATCGGTGTCGAACACGACCAGGTCCTTTCCTCCGGCAAAGAGCAGGGGCGCGACCAGCACCCCGGCGAGCAATCGCAACATGTCATTTCAGTGTATCGCGGGGGTGTTCGGTACCGTGCTTAAACAAACGTAAACCCCGGTCGCGATACAATCCCTGCATGACCAAAGTCCGATGGGGAGTTCTGGGCGTGGCGCGCATCGCGGTGAACCGCGTGATTCCGGGCATGCAGGCCGGCGAGTTCTGCGAGATCGCCGCAATCGCGTCCCGCGACGGTGAACGCGCCCGCGATACCGCGCGACAGCTCGGCATCCCCAAAGCCTACGGCTCCTACGAAGAACTGCTGGCCGATCCGGAGATCGACGCCATTTACAATCCCCTGCCCAACCACATGCATGTGCCTTGGAGCATCCGGGCGGCGGAAGCCGGCAAGCACGTGCTCTGCGAGAAGCCCGTCGGCATGGACGCGGCCGAGACGCGGCAACTCATCGCCGCCCGCGACCGCGCCGGCGTAGTCATGGGCGAGGCTTTCATGGTGGCCGCGCACCCGCAGTGGCACCGCGTGATCGAACTGGTGCGCGCCGGACGCATCGGCAAACTGCTCTCCGCCGTGGGGACGTTCAGCTATTTCAAGCTGGACGCGGACAACATCCGCAATAAGCCCGAGTACGGCGGCGGCGCGCTCTACGATATCGGCTGCTACCCGATCAAGACCTCGCGCATGGTGTTCGGCGAAGAGCCGGTGCGCGTCTCCGCCGCGGTCGCGCGGGATCCCGGGTTCGGTATCGATATGTTGACCAGCGCCGTGCTCGAATACCCGTCCGGCCACTGCGTCTTTACGTGCAGCACCCAGATCGCGCTACAGCAGAGCATGCGCTTTTACGGCACCCACGGGCGCATCGAGCCGGAGATCCCATTCAACGCCAGGCCCGGCGGAACAACGCGCGTCATCATAGACGACGGCCGCGACCTCAACGGCGGCGGCCAGGTGGTGGAGGAGATCCCGGCGTGCGATCAGTACACGCTGCAGGGCGACCTCTTCAGCCGCGCCATCCGCGAAGGCGGCGCTCCGCCGGTGCCGCTGGAGGACGCGCTGTGCAACATGGCGGTGATCGACGCCGTGTTCCGTTCCGCCGCGACCGGCCGCCCGGTTACGCCCGATCCCATGGGTTGAGCTGAGATCCTCGCCGCGGTTTTGGCTCCCGCGAGGAAATCGCCGTCAGCCTTCCGGCTCGATCGGCGTTACCGGATCCAGGAACTTCCAGCACACGATGCCGCCCAGGTAGATGAGGGCGGAGACGTAGAACGTGAGGTTCCAGTCGTTATGCGTCCAACGGAGGATGTAGCCGATGGCCAGCGGACTGATCGCGCCGCCGATGTTGCCGGCCATGTTCATCGCGCCGGAGAGCGAGCCGGCGTGCTTGCCGCCCACATCCATGCACGCGGCCCAGGAGCCGGGCATCACCAGGTCGTTGGAGAAACTCGCCAGCCCGATGGATAGCGTCGCCAGCACGGGATCGTTGAGGCGGGTGGAGAGCACCAGGAATCCCGCCGCCCCGGTGAAGCCGATGTAGGCCATGGTGCGGCGCGCGAACGTCACGCTGGTAGCGCGCGCGATGCGTGTCCCGATGAGCACGGCGGCCGGGTTGCCGAGTCCCCCGAAGAACAGCGGCGCGATGCTGAAGAACGCCACCGATTTCAGATCCAGATGCCGCGCCTGGTTGAAATACGTGGGCAGCCAGGTCACATAGAAATACCAGCCGTAGGACAGGCAGAAGTATTGCAGGCAGACCATCCACACCTGCCGCGAGCGCAGGAACCGGCCCCACGGCACGTCGCCGTGCCCGCTGGCGTTCGCGGAGGCGTCGCGCAGAAGTTCGCGCTCTGCCTCGTTGAGATGCGGATTGTCCAGCGGATTATTGCGGTACCAGCGGAAGAACACGATCGCCCACACCACGCCGAGCAATCCGAAAACCTCGAAGGAGTGGCGCCAGCCCACCCAGGCGATGACCAGTTGCACCAGCGGCGGGGTGAACGCGCCGCCCCACCTCGCGCTGAGCCACATGATGCCCTGCGCGCGCACCCGTTCACGCGGCGGCAGCCAGGTGGTGAAAGCCTTGGTCAGGTTGGGGAAGCATCCCGCCTCCCCTGCCCCGAAGAAAAACCGCGTGACCGCGAGCGAGACCGCGTTCCAGGCCCAACCCGTGGCCGCGGTGAAGAAACTCCACCACAAAACGATGCGCATGAGCACCGAGCGCGGCCCGAGGCGGTCGCCCAGATACCCGCCCGGAATTTCGCACAGCGCGTAGGCCCAGCCGAACGCGGTGAAGGCCCAGCCCATGCTCACTGAATCCAGGCCGAGGTCGCGTGACATCACCGGCGCGGCTTGCGAGATGCAAACGCGGTCGATGTAAGTCACCACCGCGAGCGCCACGGCGAATACGATCACCCAGTAGCGGACCCGGGTCGGCGGCGCGACCGCGCGCGAAGAAAGAGGGGCGGCCATGGATGTTCGCCCTACGCCAGCGCGTCCTTCATGTACTGGTAGCACTTCTTCACTTCGGCTACCGTGTCCTGTCCCTTGTACTCGTACTCGATGTTGGCCGGGATCGGCCACTTGTTCTTCTTAAGCAGTTGCAGCACCTCTTTGATCGGGGTCTCGCCCTGCCCGAAGGGAAGGTTGGCGTGCTCCCTGGTGCGGTCCTTGATGTGCAGCGTGGCGATGCGCGCGTGGTGTTGCCCTAGATACGCGACCGGATCGTAGCCGGCGGAGACGAAGTGCCCGATATCGAGGTTGACCCAGAAGTATTTCGACATCTTCATGGCTTCCTCGAAGGCCTCCGGTTTGGCGAACTGGTTGGGGTCCTTCAGGTTGTCGTGGCCGTGCATGGCGACGATCGTCTTATGCCTGTCGGCGAACGGCGCCACCCGCTTCGCCGCGCTGACGGTGGAAGACGCGGTGATGCACTTCACCCCCATGGCCTTGGCCATGGCGAAGCCGCGGTCGATCTCTTCGTCGCTGAAGCTGTCGTTGAAACTCAGGTTGTAGGCGTAGAGCAGGACGCCGGCGTCGTCCCACTGCTTGCGGATGTTGGCGAAGTGGTCCAGCGGCGTGGTCAGCCGCCACTTGCGGATCTCCTCGCGCCCCGCGGCGCCGCCCTGTTCCCGCGGTTCCACGTGTCCCTGCCAGAGTTCGCACTCGCCCAGCCCGACCTCTTTGAAGCCCTGGATGGCCTGATCCATGGGCCGGTCGCGGAAACTGTACGATTGCCCGCCGATCTGCACGCCATCGATCTTCGAATCGATCCTCGCCGCGCCGCGCGCCGCGGCCAGCGGCAACGCAGCCGCCGCCAACTTGCCGAAATCCCGTCTGGAAATCATGTATCCCCTCGGACGCGGCTCAACGCGGCCGCGCCTTCAATCCGTAGTGATAGACCAGCGCCCCCGCTCCAACCGTGGCCAGCGCGGTGAGCGATGCCTTGGTCTGCGAAATCAGGCCGTACACCATCATGCAGGTTCCAACCAGAATATACGATGCCGGGATCAGCGGCCAGGCGAAGTCGAGCGCCTTGAGCCGCTGCCAGCCTTCGCGGCGCCGGCGGAAGACGAACACCGCGGCTACCGAGAGCACCGTGAACAGGGTCAGGCTGAATCCGATGTAGACCACGAGGTCGGGGAACGGCGTCAGCGTCATCACCATGGCGCACAGTCCCTGCGCGAGGATGGCGTTCACCGGCGTGTGCCAGCGCGGCTCCACCTTGGCGGCCGAAGGGAAGAACGCGCGGTTCTTGGCCATGGCGTAGTAGACGCGCGGCCCGATGGTGACTTCCGCGCTCACGGTGGAGACGATGGAGAGCGCCATCAGCGCGGAGAAGAGTCCGGCCACGCCGGGGCCGAAGAGGTTGGAGGCGGAGAGCGACCCGATGGCGATCACGCCCTTCATCTGTTCGAGCGGAGTGGCATAGATGAAGACCAGGTTCAGCCCCAGGTAGAGGATGGCCACGCTCACGCTACCGGCGGCCAGCGCGGCGGGCAGCGTGCGCTCCGGACGGCGTACTTCCTCGGCGATGTAGGTGGCCGCGTTCCAGCCGCTGTATCCCACCATGACCCACAGCAGGCTCACCACGAACTGCGTCGGCAAGGGCACGTGCGAGGTGCGGACGGCGTTCTCCGTGAAGTGCGACCAGTGGCCGGTGCCGGCCAGGAAGCCGAAAATCACGAACCCGGCGATGACCGCGAGCTTGGTCGAGGTGAGCACGTTCTGCACCTTGGCGGTCCGGCCCAGCCCGAAGCAGTTGAGAATGGTGAAGGCGGCGATCAGCGCCGAGGCCAGCATCTGCCCGGCGCCGAACCTCAGCGCCAGAGAGCCCTCCCCGATCACGATAGCGTTGGACTGCTTGAGCACCGGAAAGAAGTAGCCGAGGTAATCCGAAAACGCCAGCGACGCCGCGGCGATGGGCGCGGAGAACCCGGCGAAAAAGCTGACCCATCCGGTCATGAAGCCCCACTCCGGTCCGAACGCATGGGTCAGGTAGACGTACTCGCCGCCGGAACTCGGGAAGTTGATGCCGAGTTCGGAGTAGCTCAGCGCGCCGGCGAAGGCGAAGAACGCGCCCACGGTCCAGCAGATCAGGATCAGCTTCGCGCTGCCCAGATCGCCGGCCATGAAACCGGTGGTGGCGAAGATACCGGTCCCCACCATGTTGGAGATCACCAGCGCGGTCGCGCTGAAGAAGCCGATCTGGCGGAGCAGGCCGGGCTTTGGATCCTGCGTCTTGGGAGTGGGCATCGAACCTTGGTCTTATTCTATGCGGAAATGGCGCTCACTTCTTGAGCGTAACCTGTTCCACCTTGTAACCGCGCTTTTCGAGCAGCGCCGGGACACCCTCCTTGCCCACCATGTGGGCCGCGCCGACCACGAGGAACGCCTGCTCCTTGCCCTTCAGACACGTCTCCGCCGCGTCGGCCATGTGAGGATTGCGGTCCTGCAGGAGCGCGCGCGTGATGGCTTCCGGCGTGCGGGTGGATTCCTTCGTGATGGCTTCGAGTTTTCCGGTGTCGCCGGCGGCCCAGGCCTCCTGCATGCGCTTCAGGCTCGCCTGCATATCGAGCCCCTCCTCGGCGGAAGCCGCCAGCAGTTTCTCCTGGAGGTCGGGAGCGAAGCCGCTGAGGAGATCGATCTGCCAGTCGGCCGATTCGATCTCGACGATGCGCTTGTCCCCGGCCTTATTGAGGAAGTACATGTCGATGCCGAGATTGGGGTCGAACCCGGCTTTGATCAGCGGAACGGTGGATATGGTGAGCGACACCACCCACGGTTTCAGCCGCGCCAGGAACTCGGTGGGGAACTGGTAGCGCTCGCAGAACTGTTCCAGTTTCCCGCGCGTGTCGGACGAGATGTGGCTCCACAACGAATCGCCCTCGGGGTACATCCCCTTGGCGAATATCGCGGCCTGCATCCTGGCCATATCGACGTGGCGGATGTCGGCTTCCACCAGCAGGACGGAGGAAGAGGCGAAGGCGTCCTCGATTTCCCCGGGCAGCGGATACATGTCCCTGGAGCCGAGGTGGATGGAGCCCAGCAGGTAGGTGACGCTGGTCGGAGAGGAGACCTTCCAGAAGATCGCCTTCTTCGCGGCCGGCACGGGCGCCGGCGCGGTGAGTTTCGGTTCCTGCGCGTAGCCGGTGAGTACCAGACCACAGACAAGCAGCGGAGCGAGGCGCTTCGACAAAAGCCGCATGAACTCATACTGGCAGATTCCGAAGCGCCCCGGCGCGTTTTACCGGATCACGAGGTGGAGACATCGGGGGCGCGCCGTCCAGCGCCGTGGCGGAAGTTCGCAGACATGGCCACGCAATCGCCCCAGCGAGTCCCGGCAGGGATACCTACTGAAGGGGGGGCGCGCCGGTAATCAAGTGGCGCAGCATCTGGAAGAGCACTCGAAGCACGGCACTCAGGCGGTCGTGGAGGCGATAGTAACAGTACGCGAAATAGTTGGGCAGCCAGCCTCCGTCGTAGCGCTCGATCTCCGTACGGTTCAAAGAAAACTCCAGACCCTTGCTGTATAGGCTCGGGAAAGGCCGGCCGCGGGGAGTGGGCGTATGTCCTTTAGGACGCGCTTCCCAGCCCAACCGGACTTTCAAGAACCTCAGGATCGACGGCCGCGGCGGTTCGTCCTCCGACTCCCTGCGCAACAGTTCTTCGATCCTGTCGCGTATCCGCGTGCGGCGCTCAGCGGTGATTTCGAGCGCCGCAGCCGTCTCCGGATTGGTTCGAAGGACTGCTCCGATCATGGCGATTTGCAGCGAAGGCATAATCGCGAGGACGCGCGAAACACGAAACCACGCGAACCAGATCAGCGCCAGGAGGATGAACACAACGGGCCAGAAGCACCCCTGGTTGGCGCGAATCCAGGCGGCGTGCGAGAAGAAGCGGAAGACCAGCGCCCATGCCAGCAGAAACGCCAGGAAGTCGCCCATATACTCCTGCGAATTGCGGGTGAGTCCGCTAAGCGACCGCTGATAACCCTCGACCTCAGCCGTTTGCTGAAGCTTATACCTCGTTGTCGCTTCCGCCGCCTTCGCGATCAGGTCCGAGAGTTCGAAGTCTTCACGTCCGTAGAGGATCGCAAGAGGCTCCAACGCCCAGGCGTTGAGCATGCGCGGTCTGGAGCGACGGCGCGGAGACAGGATGAGCAGCATGGCAGCCAGGAACTGTCCGGTGAATTGAAGCAGGGCACCATAGAGACCTATAGCGACCAACGGTATGACGAACGACACGTAGATCAGACCGGTGTCCTTGGCGAGTTTGAACCACGGGTCGTCCGCAATCATCCTCGGGTCGATGTGCGGGATCGGGATTTGCGGCAGGGACGCGCCGCAAATCACGAAAAGCACGACCGTGAACACGGCATGCGTGAAGACGTGGGAGCGGCTCCTGGCCCACGTCCCCTTTACCCCGCCGTAAAGCTCTTGAACATCCGCGAGAGTGCTCATGCATCACCGGCCCCACGGTGGCGCCCCGCGCGAACCGCGACAAGCCCATCTATGATACTGAAACTCCGAGGACGCTGGGCCAAACTGGCGCGCGCCCTGTGTGCGGGTGGGTATCACATATGAGAACCGCTTTCGGAATATTCGGGATCGATTGACCGCGCTACTTCGCGTCGCGCCAGTTGGGGCCCGTACCCAGGTCCACCGTGAGCGGGACCGAAAGTTCCCGCACCGACTCCATCTCGCGCTTCACCATCTCGCCCACGGGACCGATTTCCCCGGGCGGGCATTCGAAGACCAGTTCGTCGTGGACCTGCAGCAGCATCGCGCTCTGGTAACCGGCCAGCGCGCGCTGGATGCGGACCATCGCGAGCTTGATCAGGTCGGCCGCGGTGCCCTGCAGCGGCGTGTTGACCGCGGTTCGTTCGGCAAAGCCGCGCGCGTTGGCGTTGCGGCTGTTGATGTCCGGGATCGGCCGCTCGCGCCCGAACAGCGTGCGGGCAATGCCGGTCTGGCGCACCTCCGCGATGGTGTCGTCGATGAAGCGCCGCACGCCGGTGTAGCGCGCGAAGTAGTTCTTGATGTACCGGTCGGCCTCCGCGCGCGAGATGCCCAGATTCGCCGCGAGCCCGAAGGAACTGATCCCGTAAACGATCCCGAAGTTGACCGCCTTGGCGTCGCGGCGCGCTTCCGGCGTGACCATCAGCGGCGGCACGCCGAGGACTTCGCTCGCCGTGCGCGTGTGGATGTCCTCGCCGCGGCGGAAGGCGTCCACCAGCACTTCGTCGCCCGACATGTGGGCCAGCAGGCGCAGTTCGATCTGCGAGTAGTCCGCGGTCAGCAGTTCCCAGCCTTCGCGCGGGACAAATGCCGCGCGGATTTCGCGTCCCAGCGCGGTGCGGATGGGAATGTTCTGCAGGTTGGGATTATAAGAGGATAGCCGCCCGGTCGCGGCGCCGGCCTGGTTGAAGCTGGTGTGGACCCTCCCGGTGGCGGGGTCGATCAGCGCCGGCAGCGCGTCCACGTACGTCCCCTTGAGCTTGGTGAGCTGGCGGTACTCGAGCACCTTGCGCACGATTTCGTGATCCGGCGCGAGTTCGTCGAGCACGTCGGCGGCGGTGGAGATGGTCTTGCCCTTGCCATAGCGCGCGGGCGCGGGCAACTTCAGATCTTCGAACAGCACCTTGCCGAGCTGCTGCGGCGAGCTGATGTTGAACGGTTTCCCGGCCAGCGCGTGGACTTCCGCGGTGAGCCGCGAAATCTCGGCCTCCATCATGCCGGAGAGGCGCTCGAGTTCGCCCCGGTCGATGCGGATGCCACGCCGCTCCATGGCGGCGAGCACGCCGGTGAGCGGCAACTCGATCTCTTCGTAGAGCGAGCGCAGGTTGCGCGTGTCGATCGCCGGCGCGAGCTGCGCGAAGAGCTCCAGCGTGATGTCGGCGTGCTGTTCGGGCGCGTTGCCGAGCTTGAGGTCGAGGCGGCGGTGCGCCTGTTCGGCCAGAGCGCAGCCTCCGGGATCGGCATCCAGCAGGAAGCCGTACAGCATCACGTCGCCGGTGAAGCCGCGCGCCTCGATGCCGAAGCGCGCGAGGGCGAGCAGCACGCTCTTGACATCGCTCGCGATCTTCTTCCTGGACTCGTCTTCGAGCCACGGCCGGAGCGCGTCGAGCAGGTCGCCGGAAACGCCGCGGGCTTCGCCGGGACGCGCCGCAAGCCCGATGGCGAGCGGCGCGCCGAGCGCGAGTTCGCCTTCGGCGGCGGCTGGGGAGAGCGCGATCGCGATCGGCGTGTCGCCCGCGGCGGCGAGCCACGCCCGCAAGCCGTCGGCATCCGCGATGGGCCGGTAGTCCCGCGCGCGCGTGTCCTCACCCGGACCGAGTTCCTTCAGCAGGCTGTGGAACTCCATGTCCTTGTACACCGCCTTGAGCAGCGCCGTGTCGGGTTGCCGCGCCTTCACCGAATCCACGGAGAACTCGATCGGCACGTCGGTCGCGATGGTGGCCAGCCGCTTGCTCATGCGCACGCGGTCGGCGTTATTTTGCAGGCTCTCGCGGTACATCTTACGCTCGACTTCGGCGGCGCGCTCGAGCGCGGCTTCGACGCAGCCGAATTGTTCGATCAGGGCGATCGCTCCCTTGTCGCCGATGCCGGGCGCGCCGGGAATGTTATCCACCGCATCGCCCTTCAACGCCAGCAGGTCGGCCACCTGCGAGGGCGCGACCCCCATGAATTCCTTGACCTTCGCGGGATCGTACCAGGTATCGTCCTTGGCCGGATTGAGCATGGAGACGCGGTCGTCGACGAGCTGCAGCATATCCTTGTCGCTGGAGACGATCACCACGTCGAAGCCCTCCGCCTCGGCGCGGCGCGCGATGGTGCCGATCACGTCGTCGGCCTCGAACCCGGGATATTGCAGGATGGGGATGCGCATGCCGTGCAGGATGCGCTCGATGTGCGGGATCTGCTCCAGCAGGTCGGGCGGAGTCTCGGCGCGGTTGGCTTTGTACTCGGCGAACTCCTGGGTGCGGTGGGTAGGCTCGCCGCTTTCGAATACGGCGGCGATGTAGGCCGGCTGGTGCTCCTTGGAGAGCTTGCGCAGCATGTTGTTGAAGATGTACACCGCTTCGGTGGAGAACCCGGCGGAGGTGCGCATCGGCGGCGCGCCGGAGCGGGCGCGCGCGTGGTAGGCGCGGAAGATGAAGCCGAACGCGTCGATCAGAAAGAGTCGAGGATTAGCCACTAGCGCCCATGATACGCCACCATGCCATTTGCTACCATCCGCCACGTGATCCCCCGCAAACTCTTCCTGGCGCCGATTCCGCTGCTGCTCGCCGCGGCCGCTTCCGGCCCGCAACTGATCCGTCCCGGCGAAGTCTGGCCGGACGATCGCGGGCAGCACATCCAGGCGCACGGCGGCGGCATTCTCAAATTCGGCGACACCTGGTATTGGTTCGGCGAGGACCGCTCCCAGGGCCTCGACCCCGCGCGCCGCTACGTGGCCTGCTATTCGTCCACCGATCTCGCGCACTGGACCTTCCGCAACCAGGTGCTCAAGCAGGCCGACCCGGGCGATCTCGGGCCGCGCTTCGTCCTGGAACGGCCCAAAGTCTTCTACAATCCGCGGACCAGGAAGTTCGTCATGTACATGCACATCGACGACGCGCGCTACCAGCTTGCCCGCGTCGGCGTGGCGGTCTCCGATACCGTCGACGGCGACTACCGCTTCCTCTCCAGCTTCCGGCCCCTCGATCGCGAAAGCCGCGACATCGGCCAGTTCGTCGACGACGACGGCACCCCGTACCTGATCTTCGAAGACCGGCCCGCGAAAGGCTTCCACATCGCCGCGCTGTCCGCCGATTACCTGACGGTGGAGCGCGACGTGGCGCTGATCAACGCTCCGCTCGAAGGCGGAGCCGTGCTCCACTACCAGGGCCTCTATTACGCGCTCGGCAGCGCTCTCACCGGGTGGAATCCCAATCCCAACAAGTACGCGACGGCGGCGAAGCTGGAAGGACCCTGGAGCGAGTTCCGCGACATCGCGCCGCCGGAAACCCGCACCTACGGTTCGCAATCCACCATGCTGTTGAAGGTGACCGGCAGCAGGACCACCACCGTCGTCTTCATGGGCGATATTTGGAGGCCGCGCACTCAGTGGGACTCGCGCTACCTGTGGATGCCGGTCGAAATCGGCAACGGCGCCCTGCGGCTCCCCGCGCCGCGCCCGTGGACGCTCGACGTCCGGACCGGCGAATCGCAGCCTCAGTAAGGCGCCCCGCTAAGGCGCACCGTTTACTCCTCCGGCCGCTGGTACAATGAATCCAAACTTCCATAGGTGACAAGGAAGCGCCACTATGGACACGCCAGAAGAACGGTTAGTCGCGATATTCTCCACCATGGCCGAAGGCGTGGTCTTTCAGGACGCCAGCGGACGCATCGACGCGTGCAACCCGAGCGCCGAACGAATCCTCGGACTCACCGCCGCCCAGATGGCCGGCACCACCTCAATGGATCCCCGCTGGCGGGCCATTCATGAGGACGGCTCCCCGTTTCCAGGGGAAGATCATCCGGCAATGGTCACGCTTCGGACCGGACAGCCGCTGAGCGGCGTCATCATGGGTGTGCACAAGCCGGACGGCACGCTCACCTGGATCTCCATCAACTCGCGCGCCATCCTGCGGGACGCAAGGCCGCTGGCGGTGGTTACAACCTTCACCGATGTCACCGAGCGGCAGGAGGCCGCGATCGCCCTCCGGCTCAGCGAAGAGCGCTGGAAGTTGGCGATCGAAGGCGCGCGGGACGGAGTCTGGGACCGGAACTGCGTCACCGGCGAGATCTTCTTCTCGCCCAGGTATAAGGAGACCCTCGGGTACGAGGAGCACGAGATCGGCAACTCCGCCTCGGAGTGGGAGTCACGGGTCCACCCCGACGACAAACCCTCAGTCCTCGCGACCCTAAACGCCCACCTGGAGGGGAAGACGCCGTTTTACGAAGCCGAATATCGTATGCGCTGCAAGGACGGCTCGTGGAAGTGGATTCAGGGCCGCGGCACGGTGGTCAGCCGCGGAGCGGATGGAACACCCCTGCGGCTGGTCGGGGCGCAAACCGATATCACCGAGCGCAAACTCGCCGAACAGGCCCGGGAAGATGCTGAGCGGCAGTACCGGGAAATCTTCGAAGGAGCGATGGAAGGCATGTACCGGACTTCGCCGGAAGGCCGGAGCCTGGCGGCGAACTCCGCGTTGGCGCGGATCCTGGGATACGAATCCGGGGAACACGCTGTCGCTTCCATCACCGATTCGGCAAGTCAGGCCTGGCTGTATCCCCAGGACCGGACCCGCTTCGTGCAACTGCTCGAAGATCACGGGTTCGTGCGTGATTTCGAATGCCGGTTGAAACGGCGGGATGGCAGCCCCGTGTGGGTGTCGTTGAACAGCCGCAAGGTCTGCGCTCAAAGCGGCGAGACCCTCTGGTACGAGGGCTTCATCGAAGACATTACGGAGCGCCGTCTGGCCGAGACTGCCCTGCGGGAGAGTGAGGAAAAATTCCGGGCGCTGTTCGTGAACAGTCCCGAGGCGCTGTATCTGGCCTCGCTCGAAGATGGCACGATCGATGACATCAATGGGGCCTTCGAAGAACTCTTCGGTCATCGCAGGGAAGACGTCATCGGCAGAAGTTCGTCGGAGTTGAATCTCTATTCCGATCCCGCGGACCGGCAGCGCGTGATTGCCGCGCTCCGGGAAACGGGACAGATCCGCGGATTCGAAGTGCAAGGCCGGAAGAAGAGCGGAGAAACCCTGGTCGCCTCGCTCTCCGGCACCGCCATGATGCTGCGCGGCGAATTGCACGTCCTCGGAGTTGTCCGGGACATCACCGCCGGCAAAGTGGCCGAAGCGAGACTGCGCGAGAGCGAAGAAAAATTCGCGACGGTCTTTCGAAGTAATCCCACCGCCATGGCAATTTCCGATCCGCGGGAGGGCAGCCGCGTCATCGACGTCAATGACGCCTTCGAAAAAATCACGGGCTACCGCCGCGACGAAGCCGTGGGCCGGACCAGCGTGGAAAAATGGTTCTGGCTGGACCGCCGCGAACATGCCCAGGCCGTCCGGCTGTTGGCGGAAACCGGCAGGCTGGACGACTTCGAGTTTCACTTTCGCCGGAAGGACGGCGACATTCGTACCGGCTTGATTTCGGCGCGGCCTATTGAACTCGGAGGCAGGGAGTGCGTGGTCTCGGCAACGGTCGATCTCACCGCGCACAAACAAGCCGACGAAGCCTTGCGGCAAAGCGAGAAGAGGCTCGAAGACATCGCGTTCAGTGCCGGCGACTGGATCTGGGAAGTGGACGACGCATGCGTCTACACCTACAGCTCGCAGCGGGGCCTGGACTGGTTCGGAACCGGACCCGGAGATGTGATCGGAAAACGGCCTTTTGATTTCATGCCGGCCGATGAAGCGCGGAAGATCAAGTCGATCTTCGCCGGCATCGCCGCCGCGAAGGCTCCCATAAAAGACCTGGAAAACTGGCGCATCAAGAAGAACGGCGAAAAGGTCTGCCTCCTCACCAACGGCGTCCCGGTGATGGACCAGGCCGGCAACCTCAAGGGCTACCGCGGTGTGGATAAGGATGTGACCGCCCGCAAAGGCGCCGAGGAAGAACTCAAGCGGCTGGCCACCGCCATCGAGCAGGCCGCGGAAACCGTCATGATCACCGATGCCGCCGGAACCATTCTCTACGTGAACCCCGCGTTTGAGAAAACCAGCGGCTTCTCCGCCGCCGAGGCGTTGGGCAACACGCCGCGCCTCCTCAGAAGCGGCAGGCACGACGCCGAATTCTACCGCGACATGTGGGCCGCGCTCACCCGCGGCGAAGTCTGGCGCGGCACGTTTCAAAACAAGAAAAAGGACGGCACGCTCTTCGAAGAGGACGCTACCATTTCGCCGGTCCGCGACGAATCGGGCCGGATCACCAATTTCATCGCCGTCAAACTCGACGTGACTCGCGAATCGGAGCTTCAGGCCCAACTGACGCAGGCGCAGAAGATGGAGTCGGTCGGACGCCTGGCCGGAGGCATCGCTCATGACTTCAACAATCTGCTCACGGTCATCAACGGCTACAGCCACCTGGCGCTCACGCAACTCAGAACCGGCGACCCTTTGCGGGCCGGACTGGAAGAAGTCCACCGGGCGGGACTGCGCGCCGCCGCGCTCACCGGACAACTGCTCGCCTTCAGCCGGAAGCAGATCCTGCAGCCTCGCGTCCTCAATCTCAACCGCGTGGTGGAGGGCATGCAGTCCATGCTGCAGCGCCTGGTGGGCGAAGACGTGACCGTGGTCTTCCAGCCCAGCCCGGATCTCCCCACCGTGAACGCCGACCCGCACCAACTCGAACAGGTGATCATGAACCTGGCCGTCAACGCCAAGGACGCCATGTCGCGCGGCGGGAAGTTGACCATCGAGACCGGCCTGGTGGAGTGGGACGAAAGTTGCGCCAGGACAAATCCCGACAGTCGTCCCGGTCGCTACGCCAGGCTGCGGGTGAGCGATACCGGCGTGGGGATGGACGAAGCCACGCGGCAGCACATCTTCGAGCCGTTCTTCACCACCAAGGGGCCGGGCAAAGGAACGGGGCTCGGTTTGGCCATGGTCCAGGGCATTGTGGCACAGAGCGGCGGGCATCTCGCCGTGGAGAGCGCGCCCGGCAAGGGAACCACGTTCACCATCTGCCTGCCCGCGCTGGCGGCGGGGGGGGCCGAGGAGGCGAAGCAGCCGTCCGGCCGGTCGTTGCGCGGCGATGAAACCATCCTGGTGGTGGAGGATGAGCCGGACGTCTGCACCTTCGTGGTCACCGTCCTGGAGGGCTGCGGATATCGCGTCCTGTCCGCGGCCGGCCCCGGCGAGGCCGTACTGATCTGCGAGCGCCACCCGCGGCCGATTCACATGGTCCTGACGGACGTGGTGATGCCGCTCATGAGCGGCCGCGAGCTATTCGCCCGCCTCGAAAAACTCAGGCCCGGACTCAAGGCCCTGTTCATGTCCGGCTATACCGACGACATCGTCATGCGTCACGGCGTTCGCGAGCAGGGCACGCACTTCCTCCAGAAGCCGTTCTCTCCGGAGGCGCTGGCCAGGAAGATCCGCGAGGTGCTCGGGCCGCCGGTCGCCGGGAGTGGAAGTTAGCGGCGGCCCGCGACCCTATCCCAGCGCCGCCTTCACGTGCGCCGGGGTCATCGGCAGTTCCACCAGGCGCTTCCCCGTCGCGTCGAAGATCGCGTTGGCCAGCGCCGCTCCCATGGCGATGATGGGCGGCTCGCCTCCGCCCAGCGCGTTGGTCCGCGGGTTATCCACCAGCACGATATCGATCGCCGGCAGCGAAGAAAACCGCGGAAGTTCGTACTCGTCGAAGTTGCGGTTGAGCACCTTGCCGCCCTGGAACCGCACTTCTTCGGAGAGCGCGTAGCCCAACCCCATCATCACGCAACCCTCGGCCTGCTGCCGCAAGCCTTCCGGGTTCAGCACCACGCCTACGTCCAGCGCGATGACCACGCGTTTCACCCGCACCCGTCCGTCCTTGCCCACCGCGACTTCCGCCATCGTGGCGTTGTACGAGTTGGCGTAGATGCCGCACGCCATCCCCACGCCGCGGCCGCCCGGCGCCTTCGCCGGCTGCCACGCGAACCGCTCCGCCGCCGCCTGCAACACGCGTTTCATGCGCTCGTCGGTGAGATTCTTGAGCCGGAACTCCAGCGGATCGAAGCCGCCCCTGGCCGCCATCACGTCGATGTGCGATTCCCGCCCGAAGGTGTTGCTGTTCACCGAAGGGGCGCGCCACGGACCCACGTTGAACGGATGCATTCCCGGCGGGTTGCCGCCCTGCCAGCCGCCCGCCGATACCGTCCTCTGGTGCGGAATCGCGTAGAACGGCTTCGCCTCGCGCTCCCCGGAACCCACGATCTTCGCGTCCCACAGGGTGATGGCGCCTTCCGCGGTCATGCCCGAACGGATCTTCAGCACCGCCGCCGGACGGAACGGGTCGTGATGGAACTCGTCCGCGCGGCTCCATACCACCTGCACGGGACTCCCCGTGATCTTCGCCAGGCGCGCGGCGTCCACCGCCTGGTCCGCTCCCGTCTTGCCGCCGAAACCGCCGCCCACGTAGCGCGCGATGATCCGCACCTGCTCCGGCGCGAATCCGGCGCCGCGCACCACCTGGTTCTTCACCGAAAACGGCGCCTGCGTACTCACCCACACCGTGACCTTGCCGTTCTCCATCACCGCCGTCGCCGTGTGCGTCTCCATCGGCGCGTGCGCTCCGTAGCCATGCAGGTAGGTCCCTTCGATCACGCTCGCCGACGCCTTCTCGCCCTGCGCGAGATCCCCGCCCTGCGCCACCACGCGCGGCTCGGGCGCGGTCTTCAGCAGGTGCTCGAAGATGGTCTTCTCGTCTGGCTGCGCGGGAACCGCGTCGAATTCGGCCTTCACCTTCGCCAATGCCGCGTCGGCCAGGTCCGGCCGTTCGTGCAGCACCGCCACCAGGTCGCCCTCGTGGACCACGCGCGCTCCCTTCACTTTCTCCGCTTCCGCGGTATCCACGCTCAGCCGCTTCGCGCCGTGCGCCGGCGGACGCAGAACGCGCGCGTGCAGCAATCCCGCGGGCAGTTGATCGCCCGCGTAGCGCGCCTTGCCCGTGACCTTCTCCAGCGCGTCTTTGCGGCGGGGCGAGTGCCCGATCACCTGGAACTGCGTCACCGGCTTCACCGGGATATTGGCCAGGTGCCGCTCGATGCGCTTGCCCTCCACCAAAGCCGCGTAGCTCACCGCCGAGTTGGTCCGCGCCGGATCCGTCACCACACCGTTCTTCACGCGCAGACGGTCCGCCGGCGCGCCCAGGCGTTCCGCCGCCATGGCCAGCAGCACCGCGCGCGCTTCGGCTCCCGCGCGCCGCACCACCGGCACCAGCAGCGGCGTCGTCATCGAGCCGAACGTACCCATATCGTACGGGCACAGGTCGGTGTCGCCCATGACGACGTCCACGGCGTCGTAGGCTACGTCCAGTTCTTCGGCGAGCACCTCCGCCAGCGAGGTCATCGCGCCCTGGCCCAGTTCCACCTTCCCCACAAAGCACTGCACGCGCCCGTCCTCGCCGATGCGCAGGAAGGCGTTGAAGTCGCTGGGCACCGCGACGCGGCCCGGAATCTGCGCGGGCTCCTGCGCCCGCGCCGCTTCCGCGTGGAAGAAGACGAACAGTCCTCCGCCCGCGACCCGCGCGAAATCGCGCCGGCTCAAATCCATGGCGGCCATTACGCACCCGCCT
This sequence comes from Acidobacteriota bacterium, assembly GCA_018268835.1. GTDB lineage: Bacteria > Acidobacteriota > Terriglobia > Bryobacterales > Bryobacteraceae > Solibacter. The sequence goes on from JAFDVU010000096.1 coordinate 27,436, forward strand.
TTCCGGCGCCCGCCGCCTGTTCGATCGCGCCCACGATGCGCACGTGCGTGCCGCAACGGCAGAGGTTGTCGTCCATCGCCGCGATGATCTGTTCGCGCGTCGGATGCGGCGTCTTCTCGAGCAGCGCGTACGCCGTCAAAATCATCCCCGGCGTGCAGTATCCGCACTGGAACGCGTTGTGATCCAGAAACGCCTGCTGGATGGCGTGCAGCCGCGCGCCGCCCAGCCCTTCGATGGTCAGCACCGTCTTGCCGGCCACGTCCTTCAGCGGCGTCGAACACGACCTCACCGCCGCGCCGCCCACCACCACCGTGCAGGCGCCGCACAAGCCTTCGCCACAGCCGAACTTGGTTCCGGTGAGCCCGAGATCGCTGCGCAGCACCCAAAGCAGCATGCGCTCGTCGTCGGTTGTCACCCGTACCGCCTTACCGTTGAGGCGGAATGAGACGGCCCGTTCCATAGAGGCTCCTTTCCGATTCGGAGATCCGAAACTATCCTAACTCGCGGCGGCCTAACGTACCCGGCCGTTCTTTTCGAAGGAGACGACGACGATGAATTTGAGAACCGGGGTTCCGTAGACCACCAACGGGCGATAGCGCCATTGCTGCACGGCGTCGCTTGCCGCCCCGGCGAGCAGCGGGTCGCCGTCGACGACGCTTACCGCCGCCACCGTGCCGTCCTCGCGAAGCGTCACATCCAACACGACATCGCCCCACAGGCGTTCTGTCCGGGCCGTGGGCGGGTAGACGGGTGCCACTCGGTGAACCAGTTCGGGAACCAGGCGTTTCCGTGGCGGGATCATGATCGGCGTTCCCTTCGGAATCGGGCCGGGCTTCAAAATCATGTTCCGATTGGCTTCAAATACCTGGACCCAGTCTCGCGAATCGCCGTACACCAGGCTGGCGATTCCGCGAAAGGTGCCGTTGTCCGCGGCGTCTCCCACGACGTAGGTGAACGGCTTCTTCATTTGCCGCAGGTCCCCCGTCGCCTTCGGCGGCGCCTGCAACGGAACCGCGACGTATTCGCAGGAGCCAACCTCCACCATCAGGGCGACATCGATCCGTTCACCCGCCCGCACGCGGATTCCGGTCCTTTCGGTGGTTCTGAAACCAGGTGATTGGACGCGAATTGTGTAGCGGCCCGCGGGAAGGTCATTTGCCGCGTAAAGACCGCTCTGGTCGGTG
>JAFDVU010000097.1 GCA_018268835.1 Acidobacteriota bacterium
CCGTCCGCTGGACGACAAGATCCTGCGCATCGACTACAACCCCTCGCCCAAGTGGGTGGTTTACGCGCGCCTGTTGCAGGACTACCAGGCGCAAAACGGCTACAGCGTCACGGTAGGACCTCCGGGCGGCGCATGGGGCCAGTTCCCGGCCAGCTATCACGTGCAGGCGGCGGGCGCCATCGGCACCATCGTCTACACGTTCTCTCCGACCCTGATCAACGAATTTAGCTGGGGCATCAACCGCGGCAAGCAGGGAGTGGATCCGTTGACCGACACCAGCAGCAACAAGAACACCGGCGGTGCTCGAACCTACCAGGACAGCCTGCTGCCCTTGAAGGACGCCAACGGCAACGCGCTTTCGTTGCCGCGCATCAACCAGGGCAGCAACGTCCTCGGCCTCTTGCCGGCGGTCAACTTCGGGTTCCCCTCTGGTTTCAGCGCTCAGTCCTCCGGCCAGGGTGTCAACGGCGCCCCGACCTTCAGCAACGACAGCCGCTGGCCCTTCACCGGCACCGACCAGTTGCAGACCTTGCAGGACAAGGTCACCTGGGTGACCGGCTCGCACACCTTCAAAGCCGGCATCTACTATGAGCGCATGGCTCGCAATGTGAGCGTGTACTCGGTGTACAACGCCGCCGGAACCTACTACTTCGGCACCGACCGCGCCAACCCGGGGGACACCAACTACCCCTACGCAAACGCGCTCCTGGGCAGCGTCTTCGCCTACGGCGACGACAGCACCAAACTGGTGAACCACGCGCACTACTCGCAGTTCGAGTGGTACATCCAGGACACATGGAAACTCCACCGGCGCTTTACGTTGGACTACGGCCTGCGCTTCTATCGCGTCGGCGACCTGAACTCCGAGCGCAACAACCTCGGCCTGTTCGATACCTCCGCCTACAACGCCAGCGCGGCCGGCCAGTTGCTCTACCCGGCGTGCAACGTCCAGGTCAGCGGCGCCTGCCCGGCGGCCAACAAGATCGCCATCAACCCGGCGACCGGTGCGACCTTCCCATTCGTCCGCCAGGGCACGTTCGATACCTCGTCCTACAGCAAGTATCCGTGGACGGGCATCAAATACTACGACACCCACTTCTTCAACGTGGCTCCGATTCAGGTCGGGCCGCGCGTGGGCTTCGCGTGGGACGTGTTCGGCGACGGCAAGACCGCCATGCGTGGCGGTTTCGGTATCACGGTGGGCCGCAACTGGAACGTGGACTGGATCGGCGCTCTGGGCGCGGGGCAGGGCCCGTTGATGGTGCCTCCCTACTTCCTGTCTCCCACGATCCTCTATACCAACTTCCAGCAGTTGGCCAGTTCCCAGGCCTACTACACGCCGCAGAATCTCATCGGCGGCAGCCCGAATGACAAGCCGCAGCGGACCTATAACTGGAGCTTCGGCATCCAGCGCGAAGTTGGCTGGGGCATGATCGCCGACGTTTCATACGTAGGCAACGCGCTGAAGAACGGCTACGGCCAGATGTACGACGGCAACGCCGTGGCTCCGCTGACCACTTGGAAGCCTTCCGGCTGCGCCAACCCGATTAGCGTTGGCGGCATTTCGGCCGGCTGCCCGCAATCTGCCTTCGTGGACCCGACGTCCAACCCGGCAAACCCCAGTTACTACACGACTAACCTGATCCGGAACCTCATCGGATACAAGTCGATCGGCAACATCATCGACTACACCCAGTCCTACACCAACAACTACAACTCGCTACAGATGCAGTTGAACCGGCGCCGGGGCCACATCCAGTGGAACCTGAACTACACGTTCAGCCGGACCATCGTTTACAACAACGCCAGCAACACGACGCTGTGGCAGTTTGTCAACGCCAACCTGACCAAGAATGTGGCCAACCGTGCCCATGCCGTCAACTTCAATATGGGCTATGACTTCCCGACCGTCAGCCAGCACTTTACCAGCGACGCCGGGAAGAAGATCAGCAAGGCCCTGCTGGACGGCTGGCACCTCAATGGCAACGGCGCCATCTACTCGGGCACGCCTTACACGGTGAACTGCGGCGCCCAAAGCGCCCCCTCGCAGTACTGGACCGGGACGCCGACCGCGTACATGCCCTTCCGTTGCCAGATGGGGAGCGACATCTTCCTGACCGGCGGGGCGCTTCCCTCCAAGACGGAAGATCCGCGCTTGCAGGTACCGCTGAACATGGCGAACTTCCAACTGCCGTCGGCGACGTCGCTGGGCATCGGCAACACGCCGCCCACCCTGTTCTACGGTCCGTGGATGTGGAATCTCGACATGTCCCTGGCCAAGATGACCAGGATCGGGGAGAATAAGACCCTGGAGTTGCGCGTGGAGACGTTCAACACGTTCAACCACTTCAACCCGAACCCGCCGAACACCGGGCTCACCTGGAACTTCACCACCGGGGCGCAGACCAACGCCGCCTTCGGCACCATCCAGGGCGCGCAGGTCGATCCTCGGCGCGTGGTGCTTTCGGCCCGCATCCGGTTCTAATCGGAACCGCTTCGCTTAGACCAAACCTCTTCGGGGGAGGGAGGCACACCGCCTTCCTCCCCCGAAGTGTTTTTGGAGCAGCCTTCGGAGCGCGACACTTCGCCCAACGGAGGGGTGGTGGCGCGCCCTTTCAAAATTTCAAAAACGCGGTCGCTTTCTCCTTGACAGGCGTGCCGGGTGGGCGATATCCTACCCCCACTGCGGTTTTGAATCGTTTCAATACGATCAAGTCCGTTGCGAGGGGTGATGCCAGCGACCGTGAAGTCGCCAAGCTGTAACGGGGCTATCGGCACGTGCAACCTGTTTGGGGGTGACGCGTGCGGTGTGTTTTCGCCTCCAGCCCTCCCGCAAGAACCACTTCACCTGCGGTCGGAAGTTCCGCGCCATCGGCCGATTCAATCAACAACTCCAATGCGAATTGGGGAACCTGATGGAGGTTAGTCGATGTGTAGAATTCGAGTCTTCGGGGGGATCCTCGCCCTGCTGCTGGCCTGGCTGCCGGCGGCGAACGCGCAGAGCGTAACCGGGCAGATCTCCGGCACCGTCACCGATCCCAGCGGAGGGGCGCTGATCGGCGCGGTCGTCAAATTAACCAACGATCTTTCCAAGCAGGAGCGCAGTTACACTACCAACACGAGCGGCTCCTTTGTATTCACCAACCTCGTGCCCGGCGCCTACAGCATCAGGGTGTCCATGACCGGGTTCAAGAACTACGAGCAGAGGAATATTTCCGTGGCCGCGCAGGAACGCGTCGATTTGCACGCGCTGCAACTCGCGGTCGGCGATGTGACCAGCACGGTCGAAGTACAGGCATCCACCGTGCATGTGGCCACCGATAGCTCCGACCGCAGTGTCGATATCGGGCTCACCCAGATCCAGGACACGCCGACCCGCGGGCGCAATCCGCTCTCGCTCATCATGACCCTGCCCGGCGTGCAAACCGTGCAGTCGGGCGACTATCGCGGCTGGAGCGGCGGCGGCATTCCGGGCGTGAACGGCGGACAGACCGGTCAGATCATTCTCAACCTCGACGGCGCCGCCAGCCAGGATTCGGGCAACCTGAATCCCGGATACATTTCGCCCAGCGTGGACAGCATCGGCGAAGTGAAGTTGCTGGTGTCCAATTACACGGCGGAATACGGCGGGCGCACCGGCGGCCAGTTCACCCTCACCACCAAGAACGGCACGCCCCAGTTCCACGGCACGGCGTACTACTACTTCCGCCACGAGATGTTCAACGCCAACGAGTGGTTCAACAATAAACTGGGCACACAGAAGCCGAAATACCGCTACCAGAATCCCGGCGGCACCATCGGCGGTCCGCTGATCATTCCCGGCACCAACTTCAACAAGAGCCGCACCAAGCTGTTCTTCTTCTTCAGCTACGATCTGCTCAAGAACAGCAACACCATCAACAATACCTACACCATGCCCTCGGCTCTTGAACGGGCGGGCGATTTCAGCCAGACCGTCACCACCAAGGGCGTGCTCGTGCCCGTCTACGACCCCACCACGGGCGCGGTCTTTCCCGGCAACCGGATTCCCGCCAACCGGATCAGCCCCGCCGGCCAGGCCATGCTCAATCTCTTCCCGTTGCCCGATCCGCTGGGGCTGAATCTCGACCCCACCGGGCAGCGCCGCTTCAACTACCGCGCCATCCTGCCGCAGAACCGGCCTCTCGACGACAAGATCCTGCGCATCGACTACAACCCGACGCAGAAGCTGATGACCTACGCCCGCCTGTTGCAGGACTACCAGGCGGTGGACGGTTACGGCGGCACCGTCAATCCTCCCGGCGGCGCATGGGGACAGTTCCCGGCCAGCTATCACGTGCAGTCGGCCGGCGCCGTCGGCACCGCGATCTACACCTTCAGCCCCAACCTGGTGAACGAATTCACCTACGGCGTAACCCGCGGCTTGCAGGGCGTCAACCCGTTGACCGACACCAGCGCGGATACGGCGACCGGCGGCGTCAAGACCTACGCGCAGAACCTGCTGCCGCTCAAGGGCGCCAACGGCCAGGCGATTCCGCTGCCGCGCATCAACCAGGGCAGCAACGTGCTCAACCTGCTGCCGCAGGTGAACTTCGGCCTCCCCAGCGGCTTCAGCGCGCAGTCATCCGGACAGGGCATCAGCGGCGTGCCGACCTTCGCCCACGACAGCCGCTGGCCGTTCACCGGCACCGACATGCTGCAATCCATCGACGACAAGGTGACCTGGATCAAGGGCTCGCACAACATCAAGGCCGGCATCTACATCGAGCGCATGGCGCGCAACGTGAGCGTCTACTCGACCTACAACACGGCCGGCTCCTACTACTTCGGCAGCGACCGCGCGGCGCCGGGCGACACCAACTATCCTTACGCCAACGCGCTCATCGGCAGCATCTTCGCCTACGGCGACGACAACAAGAAGCAGATGAACCACGCGCGCTATACCCAGATCGAATGGTTCGGCCAGGATACCTGGAAGGTCAGCCGCCGCCTGACGCTGGATATCGGTCTGCGCTTCTACCGCGTCGGCGACCTGTATTCCGCGGGCGCCACGCTAGGCCTCTTCGACGCGTCCCTGTACAACCAATCGAAGAGCGGGCAACTCATCTTCCCGGCGCTGATCAACGGCCAGAAGGCGGCCATCAACCCGGCGACCGGGGCGGTCTTCCCCTACGTCCGGCAGGGCACGTTCGATACGGCGTCTTATCCGGCCGGCGGAATTCCCTGGACCGGCATCCACCAGTACGACAGCCACTTCTTCCACGTGCCGCCGATCCGTACCGGACCGCGCGTGGGTTTCGCGTGGGATGTGTTCGGCGACGGCAAGACGGCCTTGCGCGGCGGCTTCGGCATCATCGTAGGCCGCAACTGGACCGTGGATAGCATCGGCGCCACCGGCGCGGGCACCGGCCCGATCGCCGCGCCGCCGAACTTCCAGGCTCCGATCGTGCTCTACACCGACTTCGCCAGCCTCGCAACCGCGCAAGCCTACTTCACGCCGCAGAACATTGTGGGCGGGTCGCAGGATGAGAAGACTCAGACCACTTATAACTGGAGCCTCGGCATCCAGCACGAAATTGCCCGCGGCATGGTGCTGGACGTCTCCTACGTAGCCAACGCGCTGCGCCACGGGTACGGCCAAGCCATCGACGGCAACGCCGTGGCGCCGTACACCACGTGGAATCCCACCACCGGCATGGTGTCGGCGTTCAAGGATCCCACCTCCAGCGGCTTCTACTCCACCAACCTGGTCCGCTCGATGGTGGGTTACCAGGGCTTCGCCGCCATTCCGAACTGGACCTACATCGGCTCCAACAACTACCAGTCGCTTCAGGTGCAGTTGAACCGGCGCGTCGGCAAGTTGCAGTGGAACGCCAACTACACCTTCAGCCGCACGACCGTGTACAACTTCGCGCAGTGGGTGAACACCGAACTCGGCAAGACCGTTATCAACCGGCCGCACGCCGTCAACTTCAACATGGGGTATGACCTGCCGCACGGCAGTCAGTTATGGAGCAACAAGGCTACCAAGTTCCTGCTCGATAACTGGCACATCAACGGCAACGGCGCCATCTACTCCGGCACGCCGTACACCGTGAGCTGCGGCGCGCAGAACGCGCCTCCCGGATACTGGACGGGCACGCCGACCGGCGGCGTTCCGTTCCGTTGCCAGATGGGCAGCAACATGTACCTGCCCGCCGGGCAGTATCCGTCGGCAACCGAGGATCCGGGCTTGCAGGTGCCGTTCAACGCAGCCAACTTCACGCTTCCGGCGGCCAATTCCCTCGGCATCGGCAACACGCCTCCGACCCTGGCTTACGGCCCCGGCCTGATCAACCTGGATTTCTCCCTCGCCAAGAGCTTCAAGGTCACTGAAAAGATCCTCATGGAGTTCCGCGTGGAGACGTTCAACACGCTCAACCACTTCAATCCGAACAATCCGAACACTTCGTTGACCTACAACGTGGCCAACGCGATCACCAACGGCTTCATCGATATGTCGAAGGTGACGCAGGCCCAGCAGAACAACGCCAGCTTCGGCGTGATCCAGGGTGCGCAGGTGCAAGCGCGCCACTCGGTCATGTCGCTGCGCATCCGCTTCTAGCCGGTTAACGCAATCGCCCCCTCACGGTCACTGCCGTGAGGGGGCGTTTTCATTTTATGGACCGGTACACAGTGAGGTGCTGTTTTGTCGTCGAGCGCCATTCCTCGTTCGGCGGCGCGCCGGCCTTGCGGAAGAAGCCGCCCAGTTCGCTGCGCAGCGCGGCCAGCGCCTCGCGATACGCGGGATCGGCGATCAGGTTCTTCTTCTCCCCGGGATCCGCCTCCAGATCGTACAGTTCGCTCGGCCACTCGCGCGTGCGTTCGATGTACTTGAGATTGCGCGTGCGGATGCCGCGCACGTACTCGTATTCGAAGAAGAGATGGTTGTTCCAGCCGGGCACGTCCCCGTGCAGCAGCCGCGTGTAGCTGCGTCCCGGCCGGCGTCCGGTGACGGGCGCGGGCGCGCCGAGATATTCGAGAATCGTCGGGAAGAAGTCGTAGCTCGATACCAGGCGGTTGTCCACCACGCGGCCCGCCGGCAGCCGTCCCGGATGGTTCCAGATCAGCGGTACGCGTAGCGATTCTTCGTACATGTTGAGCGGCCACGTCCCGTTGCCCTTGCCCCACACGCCGTGATGGCCCGCGTTCCAACCCTGGTCGGCCGTGAAGATGACGAGCGTGTTCTCGCGGACGCCCATCTCTTCCAGTCGCGCGATCACCCGCCCCACGTTGTGGTCCATGCCGGTGACCAGCGCGGAGTAGGCGAGTTTGGCGTCGCGGCTGCCGTGCATGCGCGCCAGTTCCGGATTCTGCCACGGATTCATCGGCTCGTCCGGGAAGCAGGGGAAGCGCGAGTCCGCGTACGGGCTGCGGAATTCCTCCGGTTGGTAGTCGTAGGGCGTGTGCGGCGCGTAAAAAGGCAGTTGCAGGAAGAACGGCTTCTCCTTCACCGTATCGAGGAATTCGAGCGCGCCGTCCGTCACCAGGTTGGTCTTGTACCCGTTGAGCTTGCGCCGGGTGCCGTTGGTCACGAAGGTCGGGTCGCGGTACGTGCCGCCGCCGCCCGGAACCGTGTGCCAGAAGGTGAAGCCTCGCTGTGCGCGGTCGTCGTCGCCCATGTGCCACTTGCCGCACATCCCGAGCGTGTAGCCTTCGCGCGCGAGCAGTTCGCTGTAGGTGGTGTGCCCGTCCAGAAAGCGGATGGTGGTGGGGCCGTAGCTGTCCTCGGGCACGATCCAGTCCTGTACGCCGTGCTGCGAGGGGATCTCGCCGGTGAGGTAGGTCATGCGACTCGGCGAGCAGACCGGCGTGCACGCGTACGCGCTGGTGAAGCGGACCCCGCCCGCGGCCAGGCGATCGACGTTCGGGGTGCGGATATCGGCACAGCCGTAGCAGCCGTTGGCCCACGCGCCGTGGTCGTCCGTCATGAAGAGGACCACGTTCGGCTTGCGCGCCGCGGCGCGGGAAGCCAGGCTCAGGAACGGGGCGGCGGCGAGCAACTCGCGGCGGGTCGGCATGGATCCATGCTACACGCTCGCGTCGCGTCCGGCGTTGCGCGGCTAGAACGTGATCCGGTCTTTCTTGGCGATGATCCTGGCCGCGTCGATGCCAGGTATCTTCTTGAAGTCGTCGATACTCTTGAACGGACCGTTCTTCTCGCGGTACTTGATGATCGCCGCCGCTTCGGACCGCTTCAGCGTGAAGCGGCTTTCGAATTCGATTTGAGTCGCCGTGTTGACGTTGAGCTTGGGCATCTCCTCGGCGGGAAACGTACGCGCCAGGTAGTCGATGGTGGCCGCGATCTCCTGGTCGCTGCCTTTGGCGCCGAGCGCCAGCATTTTTTCGACGGTGGTTTTCCACCCGTCGCGGTCCTGGTGCATGGCGGCGGACCGCTCCAGTTCGTGACAGCCCGTGCAAACCTTGACGAATTCGGCCTTGCCGGGGCCATCGGGGAACTGGGCGAAGGCGGCCGCGGGTAGCAGCGCCGCCCAGAGGAGGTATTTCACACTCAGCCTCATAGTTTCAGTTTAGTGCTCGATCGGAAAGCCGAACGCGTACAGCGTGCCGTCGTAAGTCTCCAGGTAGACCTGGCTGCCGCCGGCGGAAAGTCCGCCGCTGTGCGCGAACGAAGTAATGGTGTTGCCGCTGTTCCAGAGTTCCTTGCCGGTTTTGGCGTCGAGCGCGTAGAGCACGGCCTTCGCCGACTTCTGCGCGACCTGTGCGGCGGAGACCCCACTGCCGGAGCGGAACTCGCCGCTGGAGACCGCGAAGACCACACCGTTGACGACCATCGGCGGCATCGGCGACGCCATGTCGCGCGACGCCCACCCGCGCTCGAGAGCGAGTGAGCCGCCATGGTCCACCAGTTTCCACGCGACAACGGCGTTGGCCGAAGGCGCCAGGATCCACCGCGTACCGGCGCTGTCCTGCCAACTTGCCAGCGCGCCCGCCGTGACGGTGCCGGTGCTGGTCGCGGACGGCGTCTTCGCCACCGCGCTGCCCAGCGTCTGCGGCAGGATGTGAACGCTGCCATCCTTGGCCGCCACCGCGATCATGGGCTTACCGGAATGTTCGAAAACAACCGGCGTGGAAGCGAAGCCCGGCGCGCCGGCGTTGTAGGTGGCCAGCACCTTCAAGGTCTTGGGTTCGAGCGCGGCGAGTTCGCCGGTTTCGGTCGCGACGTACAAGGTTCCGTCGGGACCGAAGGCGAAACCGAGAGATCCGGCGATCGCGCCCGGCGCTTTCCACGATGTCACCTTCCTGCTTTCCAGGTCGAGTGCCCACACGCCGTTGGGTGCGCCGCCGCAGCCGTTGGTGGTGGCGACGTAGGCCACGTTCTCTGTCACGGTGAGGCCGAGCGTATTCGCGTTGGCTGGCACGAAGGCGATCGCCGGTGCCGGTTCCTCGCCGTTAGAGACATACATCGCGTGCAGTTTCCCGTCGCTGGAGAGAGCGTAGACAAAAGAGGGCATACGCTGGAAACCGCCCGGGCGAACCGGACCGCGTGCCGCTCCGGCCCGTCCCCCCCGCGCCGCCATCTGTCGTTCGTTGGCCGCGATCAGTTCCAATTGCACCGCGCCCTGCCCGGGGTCGCCGACGGCGGATTTCGCCGGTCCGCCGCGCCCGCCGAATCCGCGCCCGCCGCCCATCATGGGGAATTCAGTGCCGACCGGGCGCGCGAGTGATGTCGTCAGGCCGCCGGGACAGGCCAGAGTGCCGCCCTGCGTCGCCGCGGTGCCGATCGACTTCTGCCATTCGATGCGTCCGAGATCCGTATCCAGCGCGATGATCTTGTTCCCGCTGGCGCCGAGGTGGGCCAGCGAACGGAATCCGCGGTAGCCGATGTAGCGGTCCAGCAGCACGGCTTCGGTGAGCGAATTCAACTGCTTCGTATCGCCGGCCAGTTTCTGTTTCCAGAGGAACGCGAAACCCGGCCTGGCCATGCCCTCCGGGGAAATCTTCTGATCGGTCCGTACCCAACCGGAGCGTTGTGCGTCATTTCCGGCGGTAGCCCAGTCTCCGCCTCCGCGCCCCTGTGCGATTGCCGGTGCCGCGCACAGCAGGGTGCAGCAGCAGGAAATGACGACTGGGGCATTCCATCGCGTCATTGGGAATCTCCTCTCCGTAGTCTGGATAATACATCAGATGGCGAGGTTTTGCGAAGGGAAGTTACGCGCGAAGTCAAATTTTATGGGGCTTTGAAACGTATCAGAATTTCCCCTTGCGCTGCTCCCGTGTGTGATATAGTTTCATCCAAACCCACGTAGGAAGGGCTGGGAAATGATGCGAACGCGTTCACTGGTTGTTCTCTGGCTTCTGGGTTCCACCGCGATGTGGAGCGCCGACTGGCTCACTGACGGCGGAAACACCAAGCGCGACGGCTGGCAGCGGGATGAGAAACTTTTCAGCGTGTCCAGCGCCAAGGATACGAAGCTGCTCTGGAAAATCCACCTGGATAACGAAGCCCGCCAGATGCATTCGCTCTTCCCGCCGCTCATCATCGACAAGCTGAACACTTCCGCGGGCGTCAGGCAGGTAGCCATCGTGGCCGGCGTGAGCGACAACATCTTTGCTATCGACGTGGAGAAGGGGCAACTTCTGTGGAAGAAGCACTTCGATAGTACCTGGACCCCGCCGGCCAGCGGCGGGCGCGGCGGCGGCATTCTCTGCCCGGGCGGCATCACGGCGACTCCCGTGATTGCCCCTGCCGGCACGCCGGGGAAGTATACGATCTATGCCGTTTCCTGGGATGGCCGCCTGCACCAGTTGAACGCGGCCGACGGCGAGGATGTGGTCGCGCCGCAGAAGTTCGTGCCGCCCAACGGCAAGCCCTGGGCGCTGAACCTGTTTCATAACGTGATCTACACGCACACCTCCCAGGGATGCGGCGGCAATCCGAATGTGGTCTACGCTTACGATCTCGCGACGAATAAGGTCGGCAGTTGGGGCCCCTCGGGCGGCGGCATGTGGGGCCGCACCGGCCCGGCAATCAGCAGCGAGGGCGTGATGTACACGGGCACCGGTGACGGACGTTGGGCGCCCGAGGACGGCATCTTCGGCAACGGCATCATCGGCGTGAAACAGAATCCGCAGACCAAGTCGCTGGACCTCGTGGATTACTACGGGCCCACCAACGCGGAATGGCTGTGGAAGCGCGACCTGGATATGCAGGTCACGCCGGCCATCTTCCCCTACAAGGGCAAGGAACTGATGGTCAGCGCCAGCAAGGAATGCCGCCTTTACCTGATGGATACGGAATCGATCGGCGGCGACGATCATCGCACCCCGCTCTACCGCACGCCTCTGATCTGCAATGAGGAGGTGAACTTCGCCTCCGCCGGCATCTGGGGATCGTTGGCGAGTTGGGTGGATGCCAAGGGCACGCGCTGGGTGCTGACTCCCATCTGGGGTCCGCCCCACTCGAAGTTCACCGCGCCCATCCAGCACGGTCCGGTGAAGGACGGCGCCATCGTCGCGTTCAAGGTGGAAGAGAAGAGCGGCAAAACCGTGCTCACGCCCGCGTGGATTTCGCGCGACATGAACCGCGCCGAGCCGCCGTTGATCGCCAACGGCGTGATCTTCGCCTACGGCAATGGCGAGGATACCGACCAGGCGTACCCGGACGTGGGGCTCGACGACGTGGCGTCGCGCCGCATCCCGGGCTCGACGCACGCCGTGCTGTACGCGCTGGATGCGGAGACCGGCAAGGAACTGTGGAACTCCGGCGACGAGATCAAGTCTTTCGCTCATTTCACCGGCCTCTCCCTGGCCAATGGGCGGGTTTACCTGGGCACGTTCGACAGCAATCTGTATTGCTACGGGATCGGGAAGTAGCCGGGGGCACATGAAAGTCCTGGTGTTTTTGGTGGCGGCCTGCTGCTTTGCCCAAACGGAAACGCCGGCCGACCTGGAGCGCATCGTACAGAGTCAGCGCAGGCTGCTCCGGGATTGGGCCGGGCTCACCTGCTACGGCAGTGCGGATACCGAGATCCCGCCGCCCAAACCGGGAGAGAATCGCGTGGTGTTTCTGGGCGACGACATCACCGAACACTGGGGCGCGGGCAAGGCGTCGTTCTTCCCCGGGAAACCGTACATCAATCGCGGCATCAGCCGGCAGACGTCGCCGCAGATGCTGGTGCGGTTCCGCCAGGACGTGATTTCGCTCAAGCCCAAAGTGGTGATCATTCAGGCGGGGACTAACGATCTTGCCGGGTACTCGGGGCCCGCGACCGAGAAGGTAGTCGCGGAGAACATCGAATCCATGGTGGACCTGGCGCGTGCCCATAACATCCGCGTGGTGCTGGCCTCGGTGACGCCCATCTGCGACTGCTACGAAATCAAACAAACCGCGCGCCGCGCGCAGGGGCGCATCATCGGGCTGAATGGCTGGCTCAAGGAGTACGCCGCGGCCAACAATCTGGTGTACCTGAACTATTACTCGGCGCTCGCCGAGGGACGCAATTTGAAAAAAGAGTTCACGACGGACGGTCTGCTGCTCAACGACGCCGCCTACGAACTGATGGCGCCGCTTGCGGAGCAGGCCATCGCGGACGCGCTCGCCAGATAGCAGCGCGGTCAAGGAGGGAGCATGAGAAGAGCACACTGGATTCCCGCGGCGTTTCTGTGCCTGGGCGTCTGCGCCGCGCAGACCGCGCCGCCCGCGGGCGCTCCGGCGGGGCCGGGGCGCGGCGGTCGCGGGGGCTTCATGGGGTTCAGCGAACCCGATCCGATCGACTTCGAGGACCACGCCGGATGGAAGCCGATGTTCGACGGTAAGACGCTGGACGGGTGGGACGGTAACAAGGACATCTGGCAGGTGCAGGACGGCGCCATAGTCGCAATCTCCACGTGTGAGAAACCGACCGGCACGACGTACCTGATCTGGCAGGGCGGGCAGCCGGGCGATTTCGAACTCAAGGCCGAGTTGCGCGGCGAAGGGCCGCAGATCAACTCGGGCATTCAGTATCGCAGCTTCATCCAGGAACCCGGCGCGGGACGGCGCGGCGCGGGCGCTCCCGGCGGCGCGGGGGCCGCGGCGGGCCGCGGCGGACGCGGTCCGCAGGGCCCGTGTCCCAGCGGGCAACCGCGCGGCGTGCCGGACATGGCGGCGAACGCGAAGTGGAACCTCGGCGGCGGGCAATCCGATTTCGACGGCACCAACCGCTACACCGGCCAATACTACGAGGGCGGCACGCAGCGCGGCATCGTGGCATGGCGCGGGCAGATGGTGCGCGCCGAAGAGGGCAAGAAGCCGCGTCTGCTGGCCAACCTGGGCAACCGCGACGAACTCGGAGGCTACGTGAAGATCGACGGCTGGAACCAGATCCACATCATCGCCCACGGCAACCAGATGATCCACATCATCAACGGGCACGTGATGGCAGTGTTCATCGACGACGACCCGACCAAGTTCCGCAAGAACGGCTACATCGGGCTGCAGATCGAAGGCACCGGCAAGGTCAGCTTCCGCAATCTCTGGATCAAGCAGCAGTAACGCGGGTGCTACCCTGGTCGCTATGAAACGCGCTGCGCTGATCCTGTGCCTGTGGTGCGCCGTCGCGGGCGCGCAGCAGGACCCGGCCCCGGAGGAAGGCAACTGGGTGGTGCGCGACTTCGCGTTTCGCGGCGGACAGCGGCTGCCCGAACTCAACCTCCATTACTTCACGCTCGGCAAGCCCGAGCGCGATGCCGCCGGGCGCGTCCGCAACGCCGTGCTGCTGCTGCACGGCACCGGCAGTTCGGCCGCGCGCTTCCTCACCGCCGGATTTCTGGGCGCGCTGTTTCTGCCGGGGCAGCCGCTGGACGCGGCGAAATACTTCCTGATCCTGCCGGACGCGATCGGGCACGGCGAATCCAGCAAGCCGAGCGACGGATTGCACGCGAAATTTCCGGCCTACGATTACGACGATCTCGTGACCGCGCAGTACCGGTTGGTGCGCGAGCACCTGGGCGTCGATCATCTGCGGCTCGTGGTGGGCATGGAGATGGGCGGGATGCAGACCTGGCTGTGGGGCGAGCGCTACCCGGATTTCATGGACGCGCTCATGCCGCTGGGATGCGCGCCCGCGCAGATCACCGGAAGGCAGCGCATCTACCGCGACATGGTGATCGATGCGATCGAAAGCGACCCGGATTGGAAGGGCGGCGAGTACGGAGCGCCGCCGCGGGGCGTGGTCACCGCGGAGTTCCTTCTGTTTCTGATGAACCAGGGCGCGCTGCAACTGGAGCACTGGGCGCCGGCCGGCGATATCGCCGACGCGCAGTTTCAGGCTTGGCGCCGTCGCGCCCTGCACGCCGACGACGCCAACGATCTGCTCTACGCATTTCACGCATCGAAGAGCTACGATCCGGCGCCCTCGCTCGGGAAGATTCGCGCGCAGGTGCTCGCGGTCAACTTCGGCGACGATGTGCTGAACCCGCCCGAGTTGGGCATCGTCGAGCGCGGCGTCCGGCGCATCGCCAAAGCGCGGTACGTCCTGATGCCGGCGAGCGCTGAGACGCGCGGCGCCGCCACCGGGATGCGCGCGCGAGTGTGGCGCGGGTACGTGGAAGAGTTGCTGCGCGCCACCGCGAAGCGATAGCAGTGCAGCCTTCGGCCGGCTTTCGCATTAGTGGAACTGTGCGACGTTGTCCCTGGTGACGAGTTGGAACGGGATCATCACGGACTTCTCGTAAGGCTGCTTGCGCACGATCCTGACCGCGGTCTCGACCGCGGCGGCGCCCTGTCCACGCGCGTCCTGGAAGACGGTGGCATCGAGCCTGCCGTCGCGCACGGCGGCCAGCGCGTCGGCGATGGCGTCCACCCCCACTACGATCACCTTATCCTTCAGCCTGGCCTGCTCGAGCGCAATCAGCGCGCCCATGGCCATTTCGTCATTCTGCGCGAAGACGGCGTTAATCCGCGCGCCGTAGGACTGGATCCAGTTTTCCATCAGGGACATCGCTTTGGCACGGTCCCATTCGGCGGTCTGTTGGGCTATGAGCTTCAGGCCCGGATTTTTCGCCAGCACTTCGCGTGCCCCGGTATCGCGCTTGATCTGACCTGCCTGGCCCATGAATCCCTGCATCATGGTGACGTTGCCCTTGCCGTTGAGTCGTTTGGCGATGTACTCCATGGCGATGCGCGCGGCCTCCTCGTCGCGGGAGCCGACGAAGGCGGTGGGCGTGGAACGCGTCTCCGAATTCACGTTGACAATCGGGATGCCGGCGGCGATGGCCTTATCCACCGCCGGCGAACTGGCCTCCACTTCGCAGGGGTTGAGGATGATGGCGTCCACCTTCTGTGCGATGAAGGATTCCACCTGCTCCACCTGGCGGTCCGCGCTGCGCTGCGCGTCGTTGACGATTATTTGCACGCCCAGTTCCTTGGCCTTCGCGTCCATCGCCTGGTTGATCATGACGATGAACTCGTTGGACACGTTGAGAAGGGAGACGCCGATAACCGGACCTTTCTTCGCGGAGCCGCTGGAAGAACATGCCTGCAGGAGGCATCCCGCCAGTGCCAGTGCGGCGACGGGGCCGCTCGATCGCTTCATGATTTCTTGCTCCTGTCCAGCCAGACCGCGCCGACGATGATGACACCCTTAATGACCTGCTGGTAATAAGAGGATACATTGAGCAGGTCGAGGCCGTTGTTGATCACCCCGATGAGCAGCGCGCCCAGGATCGTGCCGCTGACGCCGCCGGTTCCGCCGTTGAGGCTGGTGCCGCCGATCACCACCGCGGCGATGGCATCGAGTTCGTAGCCGATGCCTGCGTTGGGCTGTCCGGTGGTGATCCGCGAGGCCAGCACCACGCCGGCGAGTCCGGCCATCGCGCCGCACACCGTGTAGCACACCATCTTCACCTTGTTGACGTGAACCCCGGATGCGCGCGCCGCACTCTCATTGCCGCCGACGGCGTACACGTGGCGGCCCATCCGCATGTTGCGCAGGAACACGTGAGAGGCCGCGGCCACGGCTAGCAGGATCCAGGTAGGCGCCGGGATACCGGCGAAATCGCCGCTGCCGATGCGGGTGAACGCCGTGCTCAGGTTGGAGACGGGCCGCCCGCCGCTGGCCAGCAGCGCCAGGCCGCGTGCCGAGGTCATCATGCCGAGCGTGACCACGAACGGCGCCATCCGTCCCCTAGTCACCAGGACTCCGTTGATCGCTCCGCACAGCGCACCCGCCGCGATGCCCGCCGACACCGGCACGACCACGGCGTATTCGCCGGGATGCGCGAACGTGGCCGCGATGACTCCGGTGAGCGCGACCAGGGAGCCTAGCGAGAGATCGACTCCGCCGGTGAGCAGTACGTAAGTCACGCCCACCGCGAGGATGCCGTTGATCGAAATCTGCCGCACCAGGTTCACCAGGTTGCCCAGCGTGATAAAGCCGGGACGCGCGGCCGCGAGCCCGGCCATGAGCACGGCGAGCGCGATTGCGAGTCCGAGTTGCGGCGGCCACTTGCGCGTTTTCGTCATTGGGGCATGGCGTAGCTTAGAATCTCTTCCGGGGTGGTGCGCGACGGCGTCACTTCGGCGGCGATGGCGCCTTCGCGAATGACCAGGATGCGGTCGCTCAGCGCGAGGATCTCGTTCATCTCCGACGACACCAGCAGGATCGCCTTGCCCTGCCGGGCCAAGCGCGCGATCAGGCCGTAGATTTCCGCTTTGGCGCCGACATCGACGCCGCGAGTGGGCTCGTCCAGGATCAGAATTGCCGGATCGGAGAGCAGCGCGCGCGCGAGCACGACCTTCTGCTGATTGCCGCCGCTCAGGTACTTCACCTGCTGCTCGCGGCCGGCGGCGCGGATGGAGAGCGCGCGGATCTGCTCGTCGGCCGCGGCGTCTTCGGCGCCGCGGCGCACGAAGCCGCCCGCACTGTAACGGCGCAGGCTGCTCAGGGTGACGTTCTCTCGCACTCCCATGTCGCCGACGAAGCCATAGCGCTTGCGGTCCTCGGTAACCATGGCGATACCCTGCGCCAGCGCGTCGGCGGGGGAACCGATGCGCACCGAGCGGCCTCGGACGACGATATCGCCCGAGCCGGCTGGATCGAGCCCAAAGATGGCGCTCGCGATTTCGGTACGGCCCGCGCCGATCAAACCGGCGAGCCCGAGAATCTCGCCCGCGCGCAGCGTGAAGGTGATGTCGCGGAACTTGGCTTCCCGCGTGAGCTTCCGGACTTCGAGCGCGACCTCGCCGGTTTGAGCGGGCTGGCGGACCAGCGCTGCGTCGAAGTCGCGCCCGACCATAAGTGAGATCAGCGTCGCTTCGTCGAACCCGGAAGCGGGACGCGTCGCCACGGGGCGGCCGTCGCGCATCACCGTGATGGTGTCGGCGAGCCGGAAGATCTCGTCCATGCGGTGCGAAATATAGATGACGGCGACGCCGCGCTGTTTCAGATCGCCGATGATGCGGAAGAGGCGTTCGCACTCGCGATCGGAGAGGGCGCTGGTGGGCTCGTCCATGATCAGCAAATCGGCCTGTTGCCCGACCGCCTTCGAGATCTCAACGGACTGCTGCTCGGCGAAGCTGAGATCGCCCATGCGCGCCCCCGGCATGACATCCACGCCGAGCCGCGCGAGCAGTTCCGCGGCGCGGTGGTGCATCGCGGATTTGTCGAGCCAGCCGAAGGCGTTGGCCGGCTCCGCGCCCATACAGATGTTCTCCGCCACCGTCATCTCCGGGAAGGGGAGCAGTTCCTGGTGGATCATGGCAACCGCGCTGCCGGTAAACCGGATGGCGCCCGAGTCGGGGCGCTCGATACCCGCGACGATCTTCATCAGGGTGGACTTGCCCGCGCCGTTTTCACCGGTGAGCGCATGCACTTCGCCGCGCGCGACGGAGAGGCCGGCGCCGTCGAGCGCACGGATTCCCCAGAAGGATTTCGAAATGCCTTCAAGCTGCAGAAGCGGCTGCATGCGGCGGTTTGAAACGTCTCAAGAGAACCAGAATACAGGAAGCGCGGGATGGATTGCAGCCTGGAGGGGCGAGTGCGACTACATCCCGAAGCCGAAAGCGAACTGCTTCTCCCAGTTGTAGGAGAGTCTCCCCTTGGGCTTGTAGGCGCCGAAGAGGACGTCGGTGATGCCTTCGCCTTCGGTTCCGGGAAGCCACGCGGCTACGATGGCATCGGCCTTCCCGAAGATCGGGTTGAGCGTCATGGGACGGCCCGAATAGAGCACCACGACCACTGGGATTCCCGCTGCCTTGACGTTCTCTACCGCGGCGATGTCCTCGGGCGCGAGCGAAAGTTCCTTGCGGTCTCCCATCATTTCCGCGTAGGGCTTCTCGCCGATTACGACCACGCCCACCGCGGCACCTTCGGCGCCCTTGCCGTCAGCCGAGAAGCCAACGTTGGCGGCGTTCTTCCTGATCGCCGCCAGCAGCGTCGTGCCCCCGCTGGTAATATTGCCGCTCTTGCCCTGCCAGTCGATGGTCCACCCGCCGCACTGATTGCCGAGATCATCGGCGCTCTTGCCGGCGACGAAAACGCGGGCGGACCTCTTGAGCGGCAGCACCTTGCCCTGGTTCTTGAGCAGAACAAGCGATTCACGCACCGCCTGGCGCGCGACCGCGCGGTGCTCCGCGCTGCCGAACGTGCGCTGCAGGTTGCGGTCGGCGAGTTGCGAACGGTTCGGATCGAGCAACCCCATCGCGGCCTTCACCCGCAGAATTCGAGTCACGGCGTCGTCGATGCGGCTCATCGGCACGGCGCCTTCCTGCACGAGCCCTTTCAGGTTGGCGATGAACTGTTTATACTTACGCGGCACCATTACCATGTCCATCCCGGCGTTGATGGAGATGCCGATACCTTCTTTGAAGTTCGGCGTGATCTGGTCGATGGCGTCGTAGTCGGAAATCAGGAAGCCCTGGAAGCCGAGTTCCTGTTTGAGGATTTCCGTGAGCAGGCGCTTGCTGGCGGAGCACTTTACGCCGTTCCAACTGCTGTACGACGGCATGATGGTGCCCACCCCGGCTTTGATGGCGGAGAGGTAGCCCTGCATGTGAATGCGGCGCAGCGTGGCCTCGCCGACGCGAGTATCTCCCTGATCGAGTCCCGTCTTAGCGGAGCCGAAGGTGGTGCCACCGTCGCCCACATAGTGTTTGGCGCAGGCGAGGACGGAGAGCGGATTCGAAAGATCGCTGCCCTGGAAGCCGCGCACGGCGGCGGCGCCCAGTTCGCGCACCAGTTCGGGATGATCGCTGAAACCCTCGTAAGTGCGTCCCCAGCGAACGTCCTGCGGCACCATCACGCCGGGCGCGAAGGTCCACTGGATGCCGGTCGCGCGGATCTCTTCGGCGGTGATGCGAGCGGCCTTCTCGACGAGCGCCGCATTGCGGGTGGCGCCCATTCCGATGTTGTGCGGGAAGATGACCGCGCCGAGTACGTTGTTGTGGCCGTGTACCGCGTCCACGCCGTAGAGGATCGGGATCTTCAGGCGCGTCTTTAGTGACTGCTTCTGCATCCGGTCGTAGAGGTTAGTCCAGGCCTCCAGGCTGTTGCCCTCCTTCGGATCGCTTGACCCACCGCTGAGAACGCTGCCCAGGTAGTAGGTGGCGACATCGGCCGGGTCGGCGATGTTTTCCTGGTCGGGCTGGGTCATCTGGCCGATCTTTTCGTCCAGCGTCATCTGCGCCAGGATGGGCTTCACCTGCGGGTCGAAGCTTGAGAGCGGCTTAGGCGAAGAGGCCGCGTGGGTGGCGTGCCAGCCGAAAAAGAGAATGCCGGACAGGACGCCGGCAACGAGGAGCCAACCGCGAAGGTGCATCATAAATGTCGTCCGATATTGATAATGCTATCTGAAATTCACAAAATAGCGGTATGGCCGGTAAATTCGTATTGTGGTTGACGGCGGCGGCGTGCGGGTTCGCACAGGCTCCCGCGGTGGAGATCCGGGTGGATCAAGCCGGCTATCCGGCGGGTGGGCCGAAAGTGGCGCTGGTGGCGGCGAAGGCGGCGGCGGGCGAATTCACCGTGCGGCGCGCGGCGGACGGCATCGTGGAGTTCCGTGGGAAACTCGGCGAACCCGCGGCCGACGCCGATTCTGGCGACCGCGTGCAGGCGGCCGATTTTTCGAAGCTGGCAAAGCCGGGCAAGTATTACCTCGACGTGCCGGGCATCGGACGCAGCTGGACGTTCGCGGTGGGCGCCGATGTGTACGCGCGCCCGTGGTACCTGGCGATGCGCTCGTATTACGGGCAGCGCTGCGGCATCGCGGTGGACCTGGGGAAGGAATTTCCCGGCTATCGTCACGCGGCGTGCCACCTGACCGGCGCAATGCACGCGTCGTCGGGCACAGAGGGCGACCACGTATCGAAGGCCGGCTGGCACGATGCCGGCGATTACGGGCGGTATGTGGTTAATTCCGGAATTACCACCGGGACGCTGCTGTGGACGTGGGAGATGTTCGGCGCGAGGCTGCGCGATGTGAAGCTGGACATCCCGGAGAGCGGCAACGGTACGCCCGACATTCTCAACGAGATCCGCTGGAACCTGGAATGGATGCTCTCCATGCAGGATGATGACGGCGGCGTGTGGCCAAAGCAGACAAGCGAGCGATTTCCCGGATTTGTGATGCCGGAGAAAGATACCACCGTCAGCTATGTGATCGGCACCGGCAAGGAGCCGTTCAAGAGTTCGTGCGCGACCGGAGATTTCGCGGCGGTGATGGCGATTTCGGCGCGCGCGTACAAGCCCTTCGACGCCGCGTTCGCCGCGCGGGCGCTGCGCGCGGCGCGCGAGGCTTGGGCGTGGCTGGGCAAATACCCCAACGTCACATTTACGAATCCGGCGGGCGTGGCCACGGGCGCGTACGGCGACGGCAACTGTTCCGATGAACGGCTTTGGGCGGCGGCGGAACTTCATCGCGCGACCGGAGAGCGCGCGTTCGAAGAATACTTCCTGGCCAACTACGCGAACTTTCAAATCCGGGCCGCCGGGCCCCAATCGTGGGGCAACGTGGCGCCGCTTGCGCTTTGGACGTATGTGCTCGGGGGAGGGAAGGACGAGGCCGCGGCGCGCGAGATCCGGGCGGAATCGCTTTCGGCGGCGGACGAGATCGTACGGCGCACCGCGGCGAACCCGTATCACGTGAGCCTCACCGCGCGCGATTACGTGTGGGGATCGAACTCGGTGGCGGCGAACTACGGGATGCAACTGCTGGTGGCTAACGCGCTTCAGCGGGACGCGAAGTACGTGGATGCCGCCCTGGACAACCTGCACTACCTGCTGGGACGAAACACGTTTTCGGTTTCGTGGGTGACCCAAGTGGGGGAGAATCCATTTCACCATCCACACCACCGGCCGAGCGGCGCGGACACGAACGCCGAGCCGTGGCCGGGGCTGCTCAGCGGAGGGCCGAATCGCGGCCGGCAGGATAACGCCATGCGCGCGAAACTGGCCGCTGACCTGCCGCCGGCCAAAATGTGGATCGACGAGCAGGAGGCGTACGCGGCCAATGAGGTCGCCATCAACTGGAACGCACCGCTGGT
The DNA here is from genome assembly GCA_018268835.1 of Acidobacteriota bacterium. Taxonomy (GTDB): domain Bacteria; phylum Acidobacteriota; class Terriglobia; order Bryobacterales; family Bryobacteraceae; genus Solibacter. Next base: position 21,503 of record JAFDVU010000097.1, read on the forward strand.
GTTTCTGATGGCGGGTGTGCGGTAGGGGCCGACGCGGCTACAGCAGGTAGAAGCTGGTGAAGATCACCAGCCACAGACCGTCGATGAAGTGCCAGTAGAGCGCGCCGAGCGCCATGGCGCCTTGCGAGGAACCGCGGCGCACAACGAGGATCGCGAGCCACGTCACGCCTGCCAGGACGTGCAGTCCGTGGAAACCGGTGATCACGAAGAACCAGTCGGCGAATTGCGGGGGGCCGAACGGATTTCCGGCGAGAGTCGCGCCTTCCGCGATGAATCGCGCCCATTCGCCGCACTGCATGGCGAGGAAGATGGCGCCGCATACCGCGCCCGCGGCGGCCAACGCCCGCGAACGGCGGCGCGCGGCAAGCGCCGCCGCGGCGCTTCCGCCGAGGAGTGCGACGGTCATGGTCCACGTGTAGGCCATCTGGAAAACGCGTGCGCGATCGGGCCACTCCGGTTCGCCGGCACGCGCGAACACGTAGCCCGCCAGCAGGCACAGGAAGATCGCCGCATCGCTAACCAGGAAAATCCAGAGGGAGAGTTTGTGCCGTCGCATGACCGGGGCGGATCTGTCTATTCTATCCGCCCTGGATCTTTGGGAAGCCGCGCGGGTCCCGTTTCTTTGGAGCTACGTCGGCGGTGCGCACGTACCAATCCAGGATCTGTCCATGAAGGCTCTCGCGCGCTGCCGCGTAGGATCGGTCCGGGTAGACGTTGTTTAGTTCGCGCGGATCCTTCTTGAGATCGTAGAGCTCGCTGATGCCGTCGGGGCGGTGGACCAGACGGTATTCGGGCGTGCGGATTCCGGTGGCGCGCGTGATGGTTTCGGGGTGTTCGTTTTGCAGGTGCTGCTTCGGGTAGTAGATCTGCGCGGCGTCCTCTTTGGGTAGGTCGGGTTCGAAGAGTTGGCGCTCGTTGATGTTGTAGCCGCCCTCGCAGAAAGCCGCGCGCTTGAGATCGCCGGGTTCGCCTCGCAGTTGCGGGAGCAGCGAGCGGGCGAAGTGCGTGTGCTGCGCCTCGATGCCTGTGAGTTCGAGGCTGGTGGCCATGACATCGAAGAGTTCGACGATCTCGCGCGAGACGTGCCCCTGTTTGTAGCCGGGGGCGCGGACGATCAAGGGGACGTGGTCGAGGCACTCGTCGATGGCGCTCGGCCACTTCTCCACCAGGCCGTAATCGCCGCCCCATTCGCCGTGGTCGGAGAAGAGGAAGACGGCGGTGTCGTTGGCGTGGTTGGTGCGGTCCACCGCGGCGAGAAGTTCGCCGAGCAGCCAGTCGCTGTAGCTGATCATGCCCAGGTAGATGGCCTGCATGCGACGGAAGTCCGCGTCGGTGAGTTCGTTGAGGCGGCGGGTGCGGCGGATGGCCTCGAAGAAATTCGGTTTGCGCGGCAGGTCCGCCGGGCGCAGCGGCGGAATGTCCCCCGGCTTATACATGTTGTAGAAGTCGCGTGGAGCCGTAAACGGGGGATGCGCGTAGGCCAACGGCAGATAGATGCAGAAGGGGCGCTCGGAGCGCTCCAGCACCTGGATCGCCTGCTGGACGCAGTTGTAGTCGCCGGTTTCGGTGCGGTCGCCGCCGGGTCCGTAAAGGAACGAGTAGTAGTGCGGATCGCTCATCGGCCACGGATTGGGGGCGGGTTTGCCGCCGCCGCCCGGATGGAAGCGGGTGACGCTGTCGGCGAAGGATTCCGGCGCGAGCAAGTCGTTCTTGCCGAACCAGAAAACGTCGTAGCCGTCCTGCCGGAGATACCTGAAGAGGTTGGGCTCGTCTTCGTGCAGAAAGTAGTAGAGGCTGCGATGCCCGCGGACGTGCACGGGCCAACCGGTGAGCAAGCTGCAGCGCGAAGGGCCGCACACGGTGTTCTGCACGTGGCATTGTTCGAAGCGCACACCCTGGCTGGCGAGGCGGTCCATGTTCGGAGTGCGTGCCAGCGGATGTCCGTAGCAGCCGAGGTGATCGGCGCGCAGCGTCTCCGGCATGTAGAAGATGAGGTTCGGCTTCCTGGAGCCGGTGCGGACCTGCTGTTCCCCCGCTGCGGTACGCGCCAGTGCGCCCGCGGCGGCGCTGCTCAAAAACGCGCGTCTGGAAATCTCCGACATGGGTTGGCCTCCTGCGATCCGCTGCGGGATCGGAATTCCAAGTGTACAACCTGCATTTGCCCGGGTCTTGACCCGATGCCGGGGGCCGCCGCGCTACTTGCCGTACAACTCCGCGGCGTTGGCCGAGGTCACCAGGGTGGGTATGATCCGGTACTCCTTCTCCGGCCGGAAACTCGAATCGCGCAGGATGTGGAGCGCCACATCGACGGCTTTGTCCACGCACAGCGGATAGACAAAGGTGGCGGCGAGGACTCCGTCCATCACCTTCTTGATGCCGCCGGCTTCGCCGCCGAGGCCGTCCACCCCGACGAAGAGCATCTCCTTGTCGCGGCCGAGTTCACGCGCGGCAAGGTAGGCGCCCACCGCCATGGGGTCGTTGTGGCCGTAGACCACATCGATCTTCGGCTGCGCGCGCAGCACCTCGGTCATGCGGTCCTTGGCCTTGGCCTGAATCCAGTCCGCCACGGGGTCGGCGATGATCTTTATGTCGGGGTACTTGGCGAACACTTCGCGCGCGCCCTTATCGCGATTGATCTCGCCTTCCACGCCGAGCAGCCCTCGTATGGCGACGACGTTACCCCTTGGCGCGCCGTACTTCTTCTGAAGCTGCTCCACGATGAACTCGCCCGCCATGTGCCCGATGGTGAGGTTGTCGCTGTGCACGTAGCTGGTATAGTTGGGCTGGAGGATGTCGCGCTCCAGGCAGATCACCGGTATCTTCGCGTCCATGGCCTGGCCCATGACGGCGGTCAGCGCCGCGCGCTCATTCGGCGCGACGATGAGCAGGTCGGGCTTCTGGCGGATGAAGGTCTCCACCTGCGCTACCTGCCTGCTGTTGTCCTGCTGCGCATCGCTAATGACCAGCTTCACGTCGGGCTGCCGCGCGAAGAGTTGCGTCATCAACTCGTTTTGCGCCGCGCGGTAGGGCTCGGCATTATTCGCCTGGCTGAACGCCACGAAGAACTGTTTCTTTGCCGGACCCGAACATCCGGCGATCGCCAGAGCGGCGGCAGCCACCAGGGCCGCGCCAGCACATTTATGCACCATTCCCGCCTTTCCCACGCTGTACCGCCACCGCGAGCACGATGATCACCGCCTTGATCATCATCTCCACGTTGCTGTCGACATTATTCAGCCGCAGCATATTGGTCAGGACCCCCATGATCAGGGTCCCCACGATAGTACCCGATATCGATCCCTTGCCGCCCGAGAGCCGTGTTCCGCCGATCACCACCGCCGCGATGGCGTCGAGCTCGTAGGCCACACCGGCGTTCGGATTACCCTGGTGATTCTCCGCCGCGTAGAGCACTCCGGCGAAGCCACTGAGCAGGCCGGTGAGCGTGTAGACCCAGACCTTGGTGCTCCGCACGGGCAGCCCCGCGTGGAGCGCCGCTCTTTCGTTATCGCCGGTGGCGCGCACGTGGCGGCCGAAGACGGTGCGCGAGAGCAGCGTCCAGAACGCCGCTGACGCCGCCGCGTAGGAGCCGATGACGAGAGCCTTCTGGCGGAAGACGGCGGCGAAGTGCGCGGCCAGGTCCTGCCCGAAGCCGATGTCGATGTTCTGGTTGCTGGAGAGCCACTTCGCCAGTCCGCGCACGCCGATCATGCTGGCCAGGGTCACGATGAAGGGCTGAATGTCCGTGAACGCGATCACGAGTCCGTTCACCGCCCCGGCAAGCGCGCACGCGGCGACGGCAACGAGGATGGCGACGGCCACGGAGTGCGTGTACCCGCGGGTGAGCCACATCGCGGTGAGTGAAGTCGAAAGCGCGAGCACGCTGCCGACGCTGAGATCGATGCCGCCGGTGAGGATCACGAACGTCATCGCCAGCGAGATGATGCCGATCAGCGATATCTGCCGGAGGATGTCGGTAAGATTGCCGATCTCGAGGAAGACGCGTGAGCCGTCGGCGGCCACCGGGCTGATCGCGATGGCGAGCAGGACGATCCCGGCGAGCGCCAGGAAGTTCTTCGGCAAAGCGGCGAATGCGGGGAGTTTCATTGCGGGCGGGCCCCGGTCCCGGAGGCGGCGGTGGCGGCGGCCATGATCCGTTCCTGCGTGGCTTCTTCCGCATCATAGCGCGCGGCGACGCGTCCTTCGTGCAGCACAACGATGCGGTCGCTCAGGCGCAGCAGTTCGGGCAACTCCGAACTCACCAGCAGAATGGCCTTGCCGGCGCGGGCGAGTTCCTCCACCATGCGGTAGATGTCCTGCTTGGCGCCGACGTCGATGCCGCGGGTGGGGTCGTCGAGGAACAGAATGTCGGGGTTCACGAGCAGCCAGCGGGCGAGCAGGACCTTCTGCTGATTGCCGCCGCTCAGTTGGCTCACGGGCGCGTCCATCGAAGGGCAGTTCAGAGCGAGGCCTGCCGCGACCGGGTCGAGCATGCGGCGCTCCGCCGTGCGCGCGACGAATCCCGCGCGGCTCACGCGCGGCAGCACCGCAATCGTGCCGTTTTCGAGCACGCTCATCCGCATCATCAAACCTTCGACGCGGCGATCCTCGGGGACGAGGCCGAAGCCGCCGCGCGCGCGGATGGCGCCGGAGACAACGCGGTCGAGTCCGGCGAGCGCGGCGCCGAGTTCACTGCGCCCCGAGCCGACCAGTCCGGCGATGCCGAGCACCTCCCCGCGATGCACGGTGAAGGAGACGCCGCGCAGTTTCGCCGTAGTCAGGCCGTCGACTTCGAGCGCGACTTCGCCCGCGGGCCCGCGGCCGGCGCGCTGCGCGATGGTCACGTCGCGGCCGACCATCGTGCGGATGATTGACTCGACCGAAGTGGCCGCGATCTCGACCGTGCCCACGGTTTCGCCGTCGCGCAGCACCGTGGCGCGGTCGGCGATGCGAAAGATCTCGTCCATCTTGTGCGACACGTAGACGATGGAGACGCCGCGCATCTTGAGTCCCGCGATGAGTTCGAAGAGGCGCTCCGCCGCGTCGTCGAAGAGCGAACTCGTAGGCTCGTCCATTAAAAGGATGCGCGCGTCCATGCTGAGCGCGCGGGCGATGGCGAGCATCTGCTGCTGCCCGATAGAGAGTTCCCCGGCGGGTGTATCGACGGGGCAGGAGAGCCCGGCCTGCGCGAGGAAGGGCCGGCAGAAACGCTCCATTTCGCCGAACCGCACCATCGCGCCTTCGCGAAAGCGCAGGTTGCCGGCGACGATGTTCTCTCCGGCGGTGAGGTTGGGAAACAGGTCGAGTTCCTGGTAGATGATGCCGATGCCGAGGCGCTGCGCATCGAGCGGGCTGGCGATGCGGACCTCGCGTCCGTCGCGCAGGATGCTGCCGCCATCGGCGCGGGTGGAGCCGGCGAGGATGCGGGCGAGCGTGCTCTTGCCGGCGCCGTTCTCGCCGACTAGAGCGTGCACCTCGCCGGGGCGCAGGTCGAAGTTCGCGCCCTTGAGGGCGTGCACGCCGCCGTAGTGTTTGCGGATGTCGCGTGCCTGGAGCAAGCAATTATTCTACCGGCAAAGCCTGCCGGAGCCGGATCGGCCGGACCGCAATCGCGGGACCTTAGATCATTTCGCTGAGCAGTTCCGGACGCGGACGCGGGATGACGACCTTGTTCACGAGCATGCCCTTGCGCCCGACCACATCGGCCGCGGCGGCGACCGCGGCTTCCACGGCGGCTACGTCGCCGGTTAGTGTCGCGAAGGCCTTGCCGCCGAGCGCCATGGCGAGGCGGATCTCGATCAACTGTACGTTGGCCGCTTTGACGCCGGCATCGGCGCCTTCAATCAGGCTGGCCACGGAAAACGATTCCACGATCCCCAGCGCCTCCAGCGCCTCCACCTTGCTGGCGCCGCTGATCGCCGGAAAGACGGCCTCGTGCAGGTTCGGGATCACGAACGAATCGATCACCGAAAACCGCGCGCCCGCCACTCCCGCGGCGACGCTGGCTTCCACCGACGAAACATCCCCGCGCACCATCACCATGTACTTGCCCGAGCAGATGGAGCGGGCGAGCACGAGGCTCACCGCCGCCGCCTTGAGCATCGCATCGCAGGCCAGGAAGCCGCTGGCGATGCTGGTCAGTTCAATCAATCCGAGTGAATCGTTTGCCATCGCTTATGCCACAATTTCGACGTAGTCCGGGGTCACGGCGCGCACCTTGCCGTCGATGCTCGCATGCACGTGGGCGCCGAGTTTGCCTTCTTCCACACGCCCCACCACCTGCCCCTTTTTCAACTTTTTGCCCTCTTGCACCACCGGCGCCGCCGCCTGCCCGGCGTGCTGCTTCAGCTTGATGCGCACGCTCGCCGGCGTCATGGCGCCGGCCTCGAACGGCGTCTCGCCTTCGTACTCTTCCACCTGCAGGCGCCGCCGCAACTGCGCCAGAGGCACGCGGCGATACTCCTTCATCGGGTGCACTTCCACCGGGCGCTGCTGCACGAACTTGAGACCGGAGGCGCGGCGGTCGTGCTTACCCTGGTCGCAGGCTTCCTTGGGATAGAGGTCTTCGGGACACGCATAAAGCGTGCAGAGCCCGCAGGCGCAGCACAACTCCGACCACTGGTTCCAGATCTCGCTGCCGGTGGTGGTGAACCCGAGCGAGCGCATCACCTTGTGCGGCATCACCTCGTAGCCCAACAGGTAGCGCGGGCAGAATTCGGTGCAGTAGCTGCACTGGTCGCACGCGGATTTGCCGATGTGCGCCATTTCCTGCGTGGAGCGCGTCTTGCGCGTGAGCAGGTAGTGGTCGCGCGGCAGGATGATGAGCGCGCCGGTGGTCTTGGTCACTACCTCGTCCAGATCGAACGTGAGCGAGCCCATCATCA
>JAFDVU010000098.1 GCA_018268835.1 Acidobacteriota bacterium
TACGACGGCGACCTGGAGGCGGAAGAAGGGCGGCCGGCGGCGGCGCAGCGGTTGAAAGACCTGGCGCGGGAGGCGGACGGGTTCGTGATCGCATCGCCCGAGTACAACGGGTCGTATCCGGCGGTACTGAAGAACGCGATCGACTGGATTTCGCGTCCCGACCCGGGGGAGCGGCACCTGGCGGTGTTCCGGGGCAAGCCGGCGGGGATCGTGACGGCGTCGCCCGGACCGTACGGCGGCGCGCGCGGGCTCAAGCAGTTGAGCGAACTGCTGGGGATGATCGGGGTCAGTGTGCAGGAGCAGTTGGGGATTGCGAACTCCGCCGGCGCGTTCGACGGCGAGGGGCGGCTCGCACGGGCGGAGGAGGTGGTGGGGTTGGAGAAGGTGGCGGCGGCGGTGGCTCGGGCGGCGGGGGATCGAACAAGGGATGGCGAGGAGGAGAGGAAGAGATGACTACGATACGGAAAGCGGAAGAACGGGGCCACGCGGACCACGGGTGGCTGAATACGTACCACACGTTTTCGTTCGCGGACTATTTTGACCGCAAGCATATGGGGTTCCGGACGCTGCGGGTGATCAACGAGGACCGGGTGGCGCCGGGCATGGGGTTCGGGGCGCACGGGCACGAGAACATGGAGATCATTTCCTACGTGCTGAGCGGGGCGCTGGCGCACAAAGACAGCATGGGGCACGTGGAAACGCTGCGCGCGGGCGAATTGCAGCGCATGACCGCGGGGACGGGCATCGTGCACAGCGAGTACAACGGCTCGCGCAGCGAACCGGTGCACTTCCTGCAGATCTGGATTCGTCCGGAGCGGGCGGGGCTGGAGCCAGGCTACGAGCAGATGAAGCTTGACGACGTGGACAAGCGCGGCAAACTGGTGCTGGTGGCGGCGCCCGAAGGCGGGGCGATGAAGATCCACCAGGACGCGCGCGTGCTGATCGGGCAGGCGGAGGCGGGGCAGGAACTCGCGTATTCGCTGGCGCCGGAGCGGGGAGCGTGGGTTCACGTGATCCGCGGGGAGGCGACGGTGAACGGAAACCGGCTGGGAGCGGGCGATGCGGCGGCGGTCACCGAAGAGGAGAAGATCGCGATCCGCGGGGAAGCGGCGGAGAGCGAGGTGCTGGTGTTCGACCTGGCGTGAGCGGCGGTTACTCGCGCAGCTTGGGGAAGAGCACGCGATCGAGGATGCGGCGGGTGAGCTCTTCCATGGTGAGGTAGACGTCCTGTTCGCGGTCCCGGTAGAAGAGCTTCTGGCTGGGGAGCAATCCGACTTCGACGGCGAGGGAATAATCGCCGCGTTCCACGCGGAAGCCGGGGATCTCCGGGACCGCAGTCAGCTCGACCTTACCGATATTCTGCCAGCCGCCTTCGCGCTGTTCCCGGGTGGTGATTTTGATGCGCGAGGGGAGCAGGGTGATATCGACGGTGTTGGCGCCGAAGACCTCGGCGTAGGATTGGATCGCCTGCTTGAGGACCTCGTACAACTCTTCGAGCGCCTGGGGAAGCCGTTCGAGCGTCGTCGCTTCGCGCTGGCGGCGATCCTTCTCTTCCTGGATGCGCATGTGCAACCACTGAAAGCTCATCGAGCCTCCATGGTAGCAACCGGCTAGGAGGAAATGCCCAGGCTCTGTAGGAAGGTGGCGTCGGCGGCGTCGGCCACGGCGGGATCCACGTCGGGTTCGGGGCACATTTCGCGGCACTCATCGAGCGTGCGCGAAGTGAAGATCACGCGGTTGCAGGCGGAGCACCAGTAGTGGATCACCATGTGCCGGTCGCTGGTGAAACCGACTTCGAGAATCTGGTCAGGACGTTCCCCGCAGTAGCATTCCAGCGGCATTGCGCGATAACTCATGGGTAAGTTATCGCATTTTGACGCGTCGGGGCACAGGCCCAAATCGCATGGGTTTGTACTAAGGGCCTGAATCGAGAGTACTAGGATTTTTGATGATTATTTGAACTTCACCTGGGCGTCGCTGAGACCGTGCTTCGTCATCGTCCGTTCGATGTCGGCGATTTCGATGGGGACGAAGGCGGAGAGGTTTTCGTAGCCCCTTTCGGTGATCAGGATCATGTCTTCGAGGCGGATTCCGGTGTGGTCTTCGGGGATTTGCATGGCGGGTTCGATGGTGAAGACCTGGCCGGGTTCGAGGGTATCGGCGGCGCCGCGCACGTCGTGCACTTCCATGCCGACGTCGTGGCCGAGGGAGTTGGCGCGGCTGTTGCGGTAGCGCTCGACGAACGCGTGCGCGGCCTTTTCGATGCGCGGGTCGGTGAACTTCCAGGCGGCGAGGATGGCGTCCATCTTGGTCACGGCTTGGCGGATCACGTCGGCGGGGCGGGCGTGGACCTGGATGGAAGTCATCAGCGCCTGGTAGAGCTTGAGGTAGATGCCGTAGAACTCGCGCTGGCGGGGGGTGAATTTGCCGGAGGCGGGGAAGACCCGGGTCACGTCGCTGGTGTAGTACCGGTAATCGGGCGCGTAGTCGAACTGTACGAGATCGCCCGCGTCGAGCGTGCGGGTGTCGCGGTGGTAGTGCGAGTACCAGGTATTGGGGCCGGCGGCGATGAGGGCGAAGTAGGCGGCGCCGTAGGCACCGTTTTTCTTGAAGACGTACTCGGCGTCGGCCTGGAGTTCGTATTCTTTCATGCCGGGGCGGGCGTCGCGCATGGCTTCGACGATGGCGAGGCCGGTGATGCGCGTGGCTTCGCGGAGGATGGCGATTTCGCGCGGGCTTTTGATGGAGCGCAGGTCGTCGAGGATGGGGTCGAGGTCTTCGATTTGGGATTTGGGGGCGACTTCCTTGAGGTGGGCGAGGAAGGCCTCTTCGCGGGAGATGCGGCCATCCCAGGGATCGTTGCGGGTGGCGCGGGCGAGCGCGATGGTGTCGTAGGCGGAGGCTTCGCCGAGGACTTCGGGGCGATGGGGTGTGAAGATGCGGCGGCCGTTGAGGGCTTCGAGCGCGGCGCGGAAGTCGTCGCGCGGGAGGACGGAATCGAGGCCGGTGGCTTTGGCGGCGGCGTCGCCGGGGGAGAGGCCGGGGCCGAACATCATCTCTTCGCGGCGGGCGTTGCGCGGGAGCAGGAACAGGGTGGAGCGTTGGGAGCGGCCGTCGATGAGGAGGAGGGCGCGCGGCTCGACCACTCCGCAGAGGTAGAAGAACTGGTTGGACTGGCGCAGGGGCTGTTCGCCGGGGCGTTCGGTGGTGCCCTGAAGGATGGCGACGCCGTCGCCGATCCTGGCCATGACGCGGGCGCGGCGCGCGGCGAATTCCTCGGGCGGGAAGACGTCGGCGCCGGTGAAGACGGGCTGCGCGGCGGCGAGGGCGGGGAATAGCAGGCTAATTGCCAGTAGCGTTCGAAGCATTTGCGTGATTCCAGTCGGGCGGTTCCACCTTGAGCAGGTGATGCACGAAAAAGTCCTGCAGCAGGTGCTGGCCGTAGGCGCCGCCGGCGCCGTGTCCGCCGCCGGGGACGAAGAGGAGGTCGAACTTCTTGTCGTGCCTGATGAGCTGATTGACGACCTGGAAGGTGGAGGCGGGATCCACGTTGGTATCGAGTTCGCCGACGACCAGCAGCAGGTCGCCCTGGAGGCGGTAGGCGTTATCCACGTTGGACGAGGCCGCGTACTGCGGACCGAGGGGCCAGCCCATCCACTGCTCGTTCCACCAGATCTTGTCCATGCGGTTATCGTGGCAGCCGCTGTTGCTGACGGCGGCCTTGTAGAAATCGGGGTGGAAGAGCAGGGCGCCGAGGGAATTCTGCGCGCCGGCGCTGGTGCCGTAGATGCCGACGCGGGTGATGTCATACCAGGGATACTTCGCGGCGACGGCCTTGTGCCAGGCGATGCGGTCGGGGAAGCCGGCGTCGCCGAGGTCATGCCAGGCGACGTCGTGGAAGGCGCGGGAGCGGTTGTTGGTGCCCATGCCGTCGATCTGGACGACGATGAAGCCGAGCTCGGCGAGGGGCTGCGGCGCGACCGCGAAATCCTTGGGGACGAAGGAGCCTTGCGGGCCGTTATAGATGTTCTCGACCACGGGGTAACGCTTCGCGGGATCGAAGTTGGTGGGCCGGTAGATGACGCCGTAGATTTCGGTTTTGCCGTCGCGGCCGGGGGCGTGGAAGGGTTCGGGGAACTTCCATCCGGCGGCGAGCGCGGCGGCGGGGTCGGCCTTTTCGAGGTCCATGACCTTGGCGCGGTCTTCGGTGCGGCGCAATTCGCTGACGGTGGGGAGGTCCACGCGCGAGTAAGTGTCGACGTAGTATTTGCGGTCGGGGGAGAAGACCACGGCGTGGTCGGCGGCGGCTTCGGTGTAGGAGACCAGGCCGGTACCGTCGAAGCCGATGCGGTAGTAGTGGACGTAGTAGGGGTCTTCGGCGGGGTTCATGCCGCTGGCGGCGAACCAGATCTGGCGCTTCTCTTCGTCGACCTTGTCCACGGCGCGCACGACCCAGTTGCCGCGGGTGATCTGCCGCTTCACCTGGCCGGTGATGCCGTCATAGAGGTAGAGGTGCTCCCAGCCGTCGCGCTCGCTGGCCCAGAGGATTTCCTTGCCGTCGGCGAGATCGAAGCGGACCTTCTTGCCGGTGTCGCGCGGGTTGTTGACAAGCGGGCGGTAGTCGATGAAGGTGGGGCATTCCTCGGAGATGAGGGCGCGGGCGTGACCGGCGGTATCGACTTCGATGACGCGGTAGAGCTGGTGGCCGCGCTGGTTGTATTCGAAGGTGAAGGCGCGGGAATCCTTCCACCACTGGGGGCGGCTGAGGGAGTAGGGGTTGGGGAAGAGAGCGTGATCGATTTCGATCTGCCGGTGCGCGGCGACGTCGAAGAGGACGGGCTGGCTGATATCGAGCACGTCGCCGGGTTTGGAGTATTCGCGGGAGGAGTGCTTGGGCTGTAGCTGGTCGGCGGGCGAGGATTCGACGTAGTGGACTTCGCGCTTGAAGCCGGCGGTGCGCACGCGGTAGGCGACCAGGAATTTGGAATCGCCGGACCAGGCGAGGGAGGCGAAGGTGTAGTAGTTGCCTTCGCTGCCGTCCCAGGAAAGCGGCGTGGCGTCCTTGCCGGAGTGGGGGCGGAGGAAGACGTTGAAGTTTTCGATGAAGGCGTCCCACTTTTCGTCGGGCGAAGTGCGGATTGTGGGGGTGGGCGGCGCGGTGAAGGGGGTGAAGGCGGGGAGGGCTTGGGGCGAGGGATCGAAGGCCATGCCGTCGGTGACGTTGTTGGCGAACTCGGCGGGGGCGGGTTCTTCGTCGATGGGGCCGCGGCCGCCGCCGCGCCCACCGCGACCGCCGCGTCCGCCGCCCTGGGGCGCGGGACCGGTTTTCACGCAGGCGGAATCGGCGAGGGTGCACTTCCACAGGAAGGAGTCGGCGGAGAAGGTGATGGCCTTGTCGCCGTCGGCGAAGGCGAATTCGGCGAAGGGGAGGGTTTCGGGTTTGTACTTCGGGCCGAGGGCGGCGGCGATTCTGGCGTGGTCGAAGGCGGGCTGCCTGGTGCCCTTTTCGGCGTCCACCAGGATGAACTCGTGGCCGCCCTTCACGGTCTTGCGATACCAGAAGCGGTTGGATTCGCCGATCCAGGTGGGCGTGCCGGGCAGATCGATCGCGGTGCCCTGGAGCTTTTCGCGGAGCGCGTTGGCGCGGTCGTAATCGGCGCGCGTGCCTTGCGCGAAGATCGCGGGCGCAAGGAGTGCGAACGCGAGGAGTGTCGGTTTCATGATGAATCTATCCGAAGGGTTGATCGATGGCCGGGCTTTGTTTCGAGAAGGTGCGCGGGCCGTTTTCGGTCATGTAGAAGCAGTCTTCGAGGCGGATGCCGAATTCGCCGTAGATGGCGATGGTAGGTTCGTCGCTGAAGCACATGCCGGGGGCGAGGGGAGTGCGGTTGCCTTTCACGAGGTAGGTCCACTCGTGGCCGTCGAGGCCGATGCCGTGGCCGGTGCGGTGGGGCAGGCCGGGGACTTTGTAGCCGGGGCCGAAGCCGGCGGCGGTGATGACGTTGCGGGCGGCGGCGTCCACGGCTTCGCAGGGAGCGCCGACTTTGGCGGCGGCGAGGGCGGCATCCTGCGCGCGGCGTTCGAGGGCCCAGATGTCGCGCTGGCGCTGGGTGGGCTTCCCGAAGATGACGGTGCGGGTGATGTCGCTCTGATAGCCTTCGACGCTGCAGCCGTCGTCGATCATGACGAAGTCGCCTTCCTTGAGTTGCTGGGGCACGATGCTGCCGTGGGGGAAGGCGGTGCTTTTGCCGAAACTGGCGGAGGCGTAGCCGCTGTAGCCGAGGGCGCGATAGGCGGCGCCGATGTTGGCGCTCAGCTCGCCCTGGGTCATGCCCTCGCGCAGGGTGGCGAGTCCGGCCTTGTAGGCGGCGATGGTCACGTCGTTGGCGTGCTGCATGAGGGCGATTTCGGCGGACGACTTGATCATGCGGCAGCCGGCTGTGACGGGGGTGGCGCTGGCGCAGGAGAGGGCGGGCAGTTCCTGGCCGAGTCCGGCGAAGAGGGCGAAGGGGGTCTGCTCTTCGAGTCCGATGGCGCCGGCGGCGATCTTGAGATCGCGCAGGGCGCGGGCTATGGCGGGCGCGTCGGAGGCGGACCAGACGGGTTCGCCGGTCACCGGCAGGATCCAGGATTGGCCGGGCAGGCGCTTACCGGTGAAGTAGAGCATGTTGGATCCGGCGGGCAGGACCATGGCGGCGAGGCGGTTGTCGCGGAGCAGGCGGCGGGCCTTTTCGAGGCGCGCGGCGCGTTCGGCATCGGTGATGGGGACGACGCCGGCGGTCATGGGTTGGAGCGCGCGGACCGGCTCCGGCAGCGCCGCGTTCTGGGCGCCGGCGAGAGAAGCGCAGGCCGCCAGGAAGGCGCGGCGATGGAGTTTTGTTTGCAAGCGATTAGGAGCCTCGAATGATGGCTAGGTTATAATAGGGTTTTCGTGGCGTCAAGCGCGAGTTCCGCGGTAAATCAACGATCGAATCAACAAGCAGGCCGGGAGGCCTGCGCTACCCAACCGGAGAGGAAACATGGCAACCACTCAGAGCACCGCTGTGCGGCCGTTTACCAATGAGCCGACGGCCGATTATCGCAAGGAAGAGAACGCGCGCGGCATGCGCGAGGCGATCGCCAAAGTGCGCAAGGAACTGGGGCGCGAGTACGATCTGGTGATCGGCGGCAAGCGCATCAAGACCTCCGGGAAGATCCGCTCGATCAATCCCGCGAAACCGGGCGAGGTCGTCGGGATCCACCAGAAGGCGGAGCGCGAGCACGTGGAGCCGGCGATGGAAGCCGCGCTGGCCGCGTTCGAGACGTGGCAGTACGCGCCGCTCGAACAGCGCGTGGGCGTGCTGCGGCGGACGGCGGAGATTCTGCGCCAGCGCAAGTTCGAGTTTAACGCGTGGCTGGTGCTGGAAGTGGGCAAGAACTGGGACGAAGCCGAAGCCGATACGGTGGAGGCGATCGACTTCCTGGAGTTGTACGCGCACCAGGCCGAAGTGCTCGACCGCGCCGAGCCGGTGGTGCAACTGCCGGGTGAGAAGGGCTACCTGCGTTACATCGCGCTGGGTGTGGGCGCGGTGATTCCGCCATGGAATTTCCCCAATGCGATCGCGATGGGGATGGCGGCGGCGAGCGTAGTGTGCGGGAACACGGTGGTGCTGAAGCCGTCGAGCGATTCACCGACGATCGCGGCGAAGTTCTTCGAGGCGATGGAGGAGGCGGGGCTGCCGCCGGGCGTGGTGAACTTCTGCCCGGGGTCCGGCGCGACGTTCGGCAACGGGCTGGTGGAGCATCCCAAGACGCGGTACATCGCGTTCACGGGGTCGAAGGAAGTGGGGCTGGACATCAACGAGCGCGCCGCGAAGACGGCCAAGGGGCAGGTCTGGATCAAGCGGACGATTCTGGAGATGGGCGGCAAGGATTCGATCGTGGTGGATGCGGACGCGGACGTGGATTCGGCGGTCGCGGGCGTGATCGCGGCGGCGTTCGGGTTCCAGGGGCAGAAGTGCAGCGCGTGTTCGCGGGCGATCGTGCATGAGGCGGTGTACGACGAGTTCCTGACGAAGCTGAAGGCGGGCGTGGAGAAACTGCCGCTCGGCTCGCCGGAGGACAACGTGCGGATGGGCCCGGTGATCAATGAGGGCGCGATGAAGAGCATCCTCAACTACATCGAGGTCGGTAAGCAGGAAGGGCGGCTGATCGCGGGCGGGGCGCGCGCGGAGGGCGAGGGGTACTTCATCCAGCCGACGGTGATTGCCGATATCGCGCCGGGAGCGCGGCTCTCGCAGGAAGAGATTTTCGGACCGGTGCTGGCGGTGATCAAGGCGAAGGATTTCGATGACGCGCTGGCGATCGCCAACAACACGGAGTACGGGCTGACCGGGGCGGTGTACACCACGGATCCCGCCAAGATCGAGCGCGCGATGCGCGAGTTCCACGTGGGCAACCTGTATATCAACCGCAAGTGCACGGGTGCGATCGTGGGAGCGAATCCGTTCGGCGGGTTCAACATGTCTGGCACGGATTCGAAGGCGGGCGGGACGGATTATCTGTACCTGTTCAGCCAGGCGAAGGCGATCGGCAGGAAGCTGTAAGCCGGCGCCGGCGCGAGCATCTTCGACTGTGTAGCCGCCCGTCCCGGGGTATCCGTTTGAGAACGGAAACTGTCACACTAACGGGACGAGGTACACATCATGAAGCATTTCGGTAGATGCCTGGCCGCGGCGATTACGGCGGCATGGCTGATCGCGCCGGCGGCGTTCTCCCAACCGGCGGCCGCGGGACGAGGCGGCGCGCCGGCCCGGCCGGTCTCCCCCGAAATCCACTCCGACCGCACGGTCACGTTCCGCCTGGCGGCGCCCAAGGCGAACGAGGTCACTCTCAACGGAAGCTGGGATGGAGCGCGCGAGATCAAAATGACCAGGGACGACAACGGCGTCTGGTCGGTCACGGTGGGCCCGCTGGGCGCGCAACTGTGGGGCTACTGGTATCTGGTGGACGGCGTGAAAGCGCTGGACCCCGGCAACGGCGAGACGCAGCGCGACGGTTTCCGCATCGACAATCTGCTGATGATCGCCGGTCCGGAGGACGACCTCTGGACCTTCAAGGACGTTCCGCACGGGACCATTCACATCGTGTGGTACCCATCTCCCACGCTGAAGCAGGACCGCCGCCGGATGTACGTGTACACGCCTCCCGGGTACGAGGCCAGTCAGACGCGCTATCCGGTGCTGTACCTTTTGCACGGCGGCGGAGGCGACGAGGACGCGTGGGTCACGATGGGGCGCGCCAATGTAATCCTGGACAACCTGATCGCGGCCGGCAAAGCCAAACCGATGATCGTGGTCATGCCGAACGGCAACGCGACGCAGACCGTATCGCAGGGCTACGCGTACGGACCCACCCCCGCGCCACAGGCGGTGCAGGCTCCGGCGCCGCCCCCGCTTCAGGCGGCGGCGGGCGGCGGACGCGGCGCGGTTGCTCCGCGGCCGCCCCAGCCGTATCCTGGGTCCTATCCCGAAAGCCTGGTGAAGGACGTGATCCCCTTCGTCGAAAAGAACTACCGCGCGATCGCCGAGAAGGACAGCCGCGCCATCGCGGGCCTGTCCATGGGCGGCGGCCACACGCTGATGGCGACCAACAACAATCCGGGCGTGTTCGGCTACATCGGAGTGTTCAGTTCCGGGCCGCGCAGCGTGGACGAGGCCTACGAGAAACAACTCGAGGCCGTGAAAGCCGGCGGCGTGAAGTTCTACTGGACCGGTGCGGGCACCACCGATATGGCTCGCGAAGGGACCATGAATCTCCACTCGCTGTTGGAGAAGCACGGCTTCAAAACGTCGTACAAGGAGATCCCGGGGGCGCACTACTGGTTCCTCTGGCGCGACTTTCTGGGCGACTTCGGCGCGATTCTATTCCGTTAGCGGTTCCACTCCGAGGCGCGATGCAACGAAGAACATTTCTCCAATCGATTCTGCCGGCCGCGGCCGCGGTCCGGCAACTCACGGCTCAACCGGGCCTGCCATGGGGCGGCCCGGTTCTGGACACGCACCTGCACCTGAGGCCGGATGCGGACGCGTGCTTCACGCATATCCAGGGTAGCGGCGTGACGCGGGCCGTCCTGCTGACGGCCGCCGCCGATGAGGACCGGGCGAAGGCGGAGATGGAGCGGCGTCCCGGGCGTTTTGCGCGTTCGGTGAGGGCCGATCCGGCGCTGCCCGGTTCCGGCCGGGTGCTGCGGGACGCGTTGCGGGGCGGAGCGGTGAGCATCGGCGAACTCAAGTTTCACCTTGCGCTCGATTCGCCCGAGATGCGACGGGTCTACGACATCGCCGCGGAAATGCAGGTCCCGGTGATGATGCACATTCAGACCTTCCCGCATTTCGCCGGAGAGCTTCCCTACAGTACCGGCTATCCGCAGTTCGACAAGATGCTGCGCGCCCATCCGCGGACGAATTTCATCGGACACGGGGACCTGTTCTGGGCGCACATCAGCGCCGATGTTCCGACGGACCGCGGCTACCCCGCGGGACCCATCCGGCCGGGCGGCCTGACCGATCGCTGGCTCTCCGACTTCCCGAACCTCTACGCGGACATGTCGGCGAATTCCGGCAACAACGCCCTGTCGCGGGACACTGACTTCACCCGCGGATTTATCGGCCGCCATACGGGCAAACTGATCTTCGGCAGCGATTGCAGTTGCACCGACGGCAAAGGCGGGGGCATCTCCCAGAACAACAACCCGGAAGCGAGCCGGCTGGCGGGCAAGTGCGTCGCGCGGGAGACGCTGGGACTGCTCCAGCGGCTGACGTCGCCCGAGGTGTTCCGCCGAATCACATGGGAAAACGGGATCCGGCTGTTCAAGCTCCCGGCGTAGGTTTCGCCGCGTCCGGCCGCGCGGTTAGCGCTCAGAAGAGGGATATCGCGAAGTAGGCCAGCGCCGCGATGGCCGCGCTGGCCGGAATCGTAAGTGCCCAGGCCCACACGATCCGGCGGGCCACGCCCCAGCGGACGGCCTTGAATCGCTGGATGCTGCCGACTCCGGCGATGGCGCCGGCGATCACGTGGGTGGTCGAGACCGGCAGTTTCAACCACGTCGCGAACAGGATGGAGGATGCCGCCGCGGTCTCGGCGCAAAAGCCGCCGCGCGGTTTCAGCTTCGTGAGGCGGGAACCCATGGTATGTACGATGCGCCAGCCGCCGCTGAGAGTGCCGAGGGCAATGGCGGCGTGCGCGGCGAGCACCACCCACACCGGCACTTGGAAGGTGGGGATGAGGCGGCTGGTCACCAGGACGCCGGTGATGATGCCCATGGTCTTCTGCGCATCGTTGGTTCCGTGCGCGAAGCTGTAGAGTCCGGCCGAGACCAGTTGCAGCCTGCGGAAATGCTTGTCCATATGCGCCGGACTGGCATGCCGGAAGAGCCAGTACACGGCCACCATCAGAAAGTACGCCAGCAACAGACCGAGCAGCGGCGCCACCACGATGAAGGCCAGGGTCCGCGGCCACTGGCCCATCACCAGCCCTTCGATCGCCCTGGCCGGACCGAGGCGCACGGCCGCGTTTGCCACGGCGGCACCGGCATAGCCTCCGATGAGTGCGTGCGACGAACTGGTGGGCAGGCCGAGCCACCAGGTGATGAGGTCCCAGGCGATTCCGCCAATGAGACCGGTGAGAATCACGACCGGCGTGACGAGGCTTAGATCGACGAAACCCTTGCCGACGGTGGAGGCCACGCCGGTGCCGAACGTGAAGGCCGAGACGAAGTTGAAAAAAGCGGCCCAGAGGACCGCCTGAAACGGTGTGAGGACACGGGTCGCTACCACGGTGGCAACGGAGTTGGCGGCATCGTGAAAGCCATTGATGAAGTCGAAGACCAGCGCTACCAGGATGATCACGACCGCGAGCTGCAGGACTGACATAGACCGGCGGTAAGTAAGCGATGTTCAAGCGGCATGTACGTGCCGCCGCGGGGTTTCAGGATCTGCGTACTGGAGCAGGGAATCCATCAGTTTGAACTTCGGATCCACGGAACTGCTCAGCGTCATGACTACCGCGAAGCCGGCGGCAAGCGCCAACGCGCCGGCCGGCAGAGCGATGCGCAAGAAGTCCAGTAACATAGATGCGGACCTCTAACTATTATTTTAGAATGCGAGTGTTACGATTTCGTGACAGAGCTATTCTCGGAGGTGTGGAGCGCGGCGTAGCGGGCCGGGACGGAAGCCGGCGGGTGCGTCCCACGTCAGGGATTTCGATGGGGGCACAACCGAGGCATTGCCGCTGGAGGGCTGTGGCGGCTTTATTGGCATGCACGGCCGCGGGATGGCCGCAGGACACGCGCACGCTGCGCGAACCGGCCATGCCGCCCGCGTGCGCGGTGCTCACGGCACGGCTGGCGGGGATGGGAGGCGGCGCGGGCCTGCCGCCGGATAGCGAATCCCAACCCGACACCGCGCGCATTCAGGCGGCGTTGAACGCGTGCGGCTCCGGGCAGGGGGTGGAACTTGCGGCGGGCGCTGGAACGGACGCGTTCCTCACCGGTCCGATTCAGATTCCGAAAGGAGTGGCGCTGATGGTGGACGCGGGCGTGACCCTCTTCGCCTCGCGCAATCCGCGTGACTACGACGCCGACAGTTCGAAATCCTGCGGGACCCTGACCGCGGCGGGAGGCGGATGCGTGCCGCTGCTCACCGTAAACGGGGCGGACGGCGCGGGGATCGCCGGCTACGGAGCGATCGACGGCCGGGGATACGCGCCGATGCTGCTGAACGGTTCGGCGGGGATGACGTGGTGGGACCTGGCGCGCTCGGCGGCATCGCCGCTGATACAGAACAATCCGCGGCTGCTGCAGGTCTCCAACACCAACGGGTTCACGCTGTACAAGATCACGCTGCGCAACTCGCCCAATTTCCACGTGGCGCTGGGGAGGGACTCCAACGTGACCGTGTGGGGGGTGAAGATCATCGCGCCTTACGATGCGCGCAACACCGATGGGATCGACCCCGGCTATTCGAGCAACGTCGCGATCGTCAATTCCTGGATCAGCGACGGCGACGACAACGTGGCCATCGGCGCGTCGAACACGCCGGGGGCCACGAACATCACGGTGCTGAACGATTGGTTCGGCCACGGGCACGGGGCGTCGATCGGGAGCTACACGCAGAACGGGGTGAGCAATACGCTGTTCGGCCACATCACGATCGCCGGCGAATCCGCCAATCGCAATCAGATCGGGCTGCGCATCAAGACCGACGTGAGCCGGGGCGGGCTGGTGCGCAACATCGTGTACAGCAACATCTGCATGCGGCAGGTGCGAACCGCGATTACACTCAACCCGTTCTACACCGCGGGCGCCACCGGAACGCTGATTCCGCAGTTTCGCAACATCACGATGCAGGACATTCACGCGACGACCGAGGGGCTGGTCCAGATTCAAGGGCACGATGCGAGTGCGCCGGCGACCGTCACCCTGGACAACGTGCAGGTGGACGGCGTGCAGAAGGCGGACGTGACCGCGCAGTACGCCGCGATCGCGACCGGGCCGCGGCCCGTGAACCTCGCGCCGTACCTTTCCGGGACGGGCGTGAGCGTCACCGGAGCGGCGACCCTGGCGGCGAGCCCCTACGCGTGTCCGGACGCTGCGTTTTCGCCGGTGATGGGGGAACTGGCTCCGGGGCCGGCCCAGGTTGCGTCCGGCGCCGCCGTGCAAATGGCGGTGCAGGTGCTCACCACGAAGGAGATCCCGTTCGCTTCGTACTCGTCCCTGCTGGCGGGCAATCCAATGGCGACGCTCGAACTGACGCCGCCGGCGGGCACCGTGACGGTCTACGACGGGACCCGGGCCGTGGGCAGCGCGGCTGTGAACGGAACCGCGTGGAGCCGGATTACGGTGGCGGGCCTGGGCGACGGTCCGCATCATCTTTATGCGGTCTACTCGGGGGACGCGAACTACGCGGGCAGACAGTTCGGCGGCTACGACGTGACGGTGGGATCCCCGGCGGCGGGGCAGCCGGCGATCTCCGCCGGCGGCGTGACGAACGCGGCGAGTTTCGCGCCGGCAACGGCGCCCTACGGCGTGGCCCGCGGTTCGTACTTCTCGATTTTCGGGACGAACGTGGGCCCGGTGGCGCCGGTCGCGGCGGCGGCGTACCCGCTGGCCGCGGTGCTGGGGGGAGTCGCGGTGAAAGTGTGGTCCGGCGGACAGGAATACGATGCGTTTCCGACCTACGCGTCGGCGGGGCAGGTCAATGCGATCCTGCCGTCGGCGGTGCCGGCCGGGCCGGCGCTGGTGACGCTAACGAACAACGGAACGGCGAGCCAGACGGTCGTGGTGGACGTGGTGGAGACGGCGCCGGGCATCTTCTTCGCGCGCGACACCGCCGGCGTGGACCGGGCCGTGGCCCAGAACGTCAACAGCGCGACGGATTACGCCCTGAACGTGCCGGCGATACCCGCGAAGCCGGGCCAGATCGTGATCCTGTGGGCGACCGGCATGGGCGCGTTGAGCGGCGCCGCGGACAACGTGTCTCCGGGCGGAGCGGCAGGCGACCTGACGGCGACGCCGGTCACCATTCTGGTGGGCGGCGTCCCGGCCAAGCGGGTCTACGCCGGGCGGCAATCGCAGTTCGCCGGGATCGACGCGGTGATGTTCACGGTTCCGGACGGGGCGCCTTCGGGGTGCGCGGTCCCGGTGCAGATTACCGGCGGCGGAGTCCCCGCGAATACGACCCGGATCGCGGTGACGGCGGACGGGTCACCTTGCCAGTAAGCAGCCGGTAAGCCGCCCGGTTGTGGGGTGTCGAAACGGATATAATCGGCAACTATGACAGTTCACGCCTCTCTATTGGCGGCCGCTCTTCTTGCAACCGGCGGTCTGGCTTCGGCGCAGACGATTACGACGGTGGCGGGCAACGGAGTGGCCAGTTACTCAGGGGATGGAGGGAGCGCGACACAGGCGACGATCAACGGCGCGCCGTATGTCGCGACCGATTTATCCGGAAACCTGTATATCGCGGATCAAAATAACAATCGCGTTCGGCGCGTGGATGCCAACGGCATCATCACCACCGTCGCCGGCACCGGAGCGCAGGGCTTTTCGGGCGATGGAGGGCCGGCGGCGCAGGCTTCGCTCAATTATCCGACCGGGGTTTGTACGGACGCGGCGGGTAACCTGTATATCAACGACCTGGGTAACTATCGCGTCCGCAAAGTGGATACTTCCGGCAAGATCACCACGGTGGCGGGCAACGGTCTGCAAGGTTCCGGCGGCGACGGCGGGCCGGCCACACAGGCCTCGATGTACATACCCATCCGCTGCGTAGTGGATGCCTCGGGAAATCTCTACGTAACAGACCAGAGCGGGCAGAAGATTCGCATGATCAACCCCGCCGGGGTGATTTCCACGTTTGCCGGGACGGGAGCCAACGCAGGTCCTCACAGCATCGGTACCTATTCGGGCGACGGGGGGCCGGCAGGTAACGCAGCCCTGAACAATCCGACGGCCATCACCGTGGATTCGGCCGGCAATATCTATTTTTCGGATCAGTACAACCAACGCATCCGGAAGGTGGACAAGAACGGCATCATCACCACGATCGCCGGCAACGGGACGGCGGGATATTCGGGGGACAACGGACCGGCCACGGCGGCGGCGCTCAACTACCCCGGAGGCCTGGTTGCGGACCAGAACGGCGACATCTACGTGATCGACGATCTGAATTACCGTCTCCGCAAGATCAGCGGCGGGACGATCATGACGGTGGCGGGCAACGGCGTACAAGGGTTTGCCGGGGACAACGGCGCGGCCGGAGGGGCGGAGTTCAACGGCGAGTTCGGAGTCGCCCTGGATGTCGCGGGCAACGTGTATATAGCCGATTCGGGCAACAACCGGATTCGGAAAATATCCAGCGTGGGAGCGGCGGTGCCGCCGGCGATCAGCGCGGCCAGCGTGACCAACGGGGCCAGCTTCAAATCGGGCATTTCTCCGGGAGAGCTGATCACGATTTTCGGCACGAACCTCTCCAACAATGTGCATGGGATTGCGGCGTTCAGTCAGGTTCCGCTGCCGGCCAGCCTGGCCGGGGCGAGCGTGCTGATCGGCGGAAAGGCCATCCCCTTGTTCGATGTCGTGAACATCGGGGGGACGGAACAGATCAGCGCGCAGGCGCCCTTTGAAATCGCCGGGCAGCAGAGCGTCAGTATCGCGATCAATAACGGCCGCACCCAAAGCGCTGCGATCCAGGTGCCGGTGGCGGCGGCGCAGCCGGGGATTTTCCTTCCGGACGGCGTGAACGGCGCGTTCCTGCACGGGGCGGACAACTCGCTGGTGAACGCGGCTTCGCCCGCGAGCGCCGGGGAAGTAGTGGTGCTGTATTGCACCGGCCTGGGAGCCGTCACTCCGGCGGGGACCACGGGTGCGGTCGCCTCCAGTACGACGCTCTCAAACACCAACCTGGCGCCGACGGTGACCGTGGGAAGCACCTCGGCGGCGGTGGCGTTCAGCGGGTTGGCTCCCGCGTTGGTGGGCTTGTACCAGATCAACTTCACCGTTCCAGCCGGCACGCCTTCCGGCAGCGCCAATGTGGTTGTAACGATGAACGGCGTAACCAGTAACGTGGCCAGGTTGCCGGTGCGGTGATTCGAATCGAGGGCCGCGGGCGGGATCGCCTCGTGTTCGTACGATAATGGAGAGTGACGGGCCGCGCGGCTCGCTATCGCGCCGCGCGGTCCGTTCTCATGCCGCCAGCCGCGAAACGGTCCGGTTGCGGTTCGGGATACGCATCCGCGCCTCATGATTTCTCTCTCCAGCATCCACAAGCAGTACGGCCGGCAACTGGTGTTCGTCGACGCCTCGTTTCAGCTGAACCCGGGCGAGAAGGTCGGCCTGGTCGGTCCCAACGGATCCGGCAAGACCACGCTGTTCCGCATGATCACCGGGGAGGATGAGCCCGATGAAGGCGAGATCTCCGTCCCCAAGCGTCTCACCATCGGCTACTTCCGCCAGGATGTGGAGGACATGCGGGGGCGCTCGGTGCTGGACGAAGCCATCGCCGGGAGCGGGCGTCTCGGCGACCTTCACCACGAACTCGAGCAATTGCAGCACGCCATGGCCGACCCCGAACAACTCGACGAGATGGATCGCATCCTCGAGCGCTTCGGCCACGTGCAGGAGGAATACGAGCACCTGGGCGGCTACGCGCTGGAGGCGCAGGTGCGCGAGGTGCTGCACGGCCTGGGCTTCGAAGACGACCAGATCGAAGGGGATGCCGGCGCGCTCTCCGGCGGCTGGAAGATCCGCGTGGCGATGGCGCGGGTGCTGCTCGGCCGGCCCGACGTTTTGCTGATGGACGAACCCACGAACCACCTCGACATCGAATCCATCATCTGGCTGGAGCGGTACCTGAAGTCGTACGCCGGTGCGCTGCTGATGACCTCGCACGACCGCGAGTTCATGAACCGCGTGGTCACCAAAATTGCGGAAATCGATTCCGGCGAGATCACCGTCTACTCAGGGAATTACGATTTCTACGAGCGGGAGCGCGTCATCCGCGAGTCCAACCAGCAGGCGGCCTTCGCCCGGCAGCAGGCGATGCTGGCCAAGGAGCAGCGCTTCATCGAGCGGTTCAAGGCCCACGCCGCGAAAGCGGCGCAGGTGCAGAGCCGCATCAAGGCGCTCGACAAAATCGAAAAGATCGAACTGCCGAAAAAGCGCCAGGCGGTCAAGTTCGAGTTCCGGACGCCGCCGCGGTCCGGCGACCAGGTGGTGGTGGTCGAGCAGTTGTCGAAGGCCTACGGGAAGCGGCGGATTTACGGCGGCTTCGACCTGACTGTCCGCCGCGGCGAGCGCTGGGCGGTGATGGGCCGCAACGGCGCGGGCAAAACCACCCTGCTCAAGATGATCGCCGGAGCGGCCTCGCCCGACGCGGGTAGCGTGCGCATTGGCGCGAGCGTGACCATGGGCTACTTTGCGCAGCAGTCGCTCGACGTGCTCGACGCCGGGCTGACCGTCATCGAACAGTTGCAGAAGGATTTTCCGCAGGACGGGCTGGGGTCGCTGCGCACGCTCGCCGGCGCCTTCCAGTTCTCCGGCGACGACGTGGACAAGAAGATCCGCGCGCTTTCCGGCGGCGAAAAATCGCGGCTCGCCATGGCGCGCATGCTCTACAATCCGCCCAACCTGCTGGTGCTCGACGAGCCGACCAACCACCTGGATCTCGCCACCAAGGAAATGCTGGCCGAGGCCCTCCGCGAGTTTGAAGGCACCATGATCTTCGTGTCGCACGACCGAACTTTCCTGCGCTCGCTCGCCTCGCGCGTGCTGGAACTGGGCGGCGAATCCGGAACCGGGCGCGAACCGCTGCTCTACCCCGGCTCGTACGTCGAGTACGTGGAGAAACTGGGTCACGAAGCGCCCGGCATCCACGCCTGAAGCGACGCGTGAAGCGACGCGTGCCTTTCGGAGTTCCGCTCAGCGTGGTAGCCTGCACATTCCGGAGCGATGCTATGAGGCAATATTTTTCGGTCGCGGCGCTGGCGCTGGCGGCTTCGCTGGCTTTGTCCGCCCAATCCAAACAGAAGATCTTCCACCTGGCGATCGGGGACGCGGAGCGGCGCGCGCGCGATGTCCGCGTGGTGCTGGATGGGGTGACCGACTCGTCGACCGGCGAAGTGCTCTCCGCCGGGCAACTGGCCGAACGCCTGCGGGACACTCGATTGCTGCTGATCGGTGAAACGCACACCTCGGCCGATTTTCACCGCGTGCAACTGCGCGTGATCCGGGCGCTTCAGGAGTCCGGACGGAAGGTGATGATCGGTCTCGAAATGTTTCCGTACACTGAGCAGCGCTCGCTCGATCACTGGCGCGATGGCCTGCTTACGGAGGCGGGCTTTCTCACGCTGGCGCGCTGGTACGAATTTTGGGGTTACCACTGGAATTACTATCGCGACATTTTTCTCTACGCCCGGGACAACCGGATTCCGATGTACGGCGTGAACACGCCGCGCGAGGTGGTGACGGCCGTTCGCCAGAAAGGGATCGACAACCTCTCCGAAAGGGACAGGCAGTACGTGCCTCCGCGGATCGATGTGGACAGCGCCGATCACCTGGCGTTCTTCAAGGCATCCTTCGACGACGACAACCCGATGCACGGGAACATGCCCGAAGCGATGTTGAAGAGCATGCAGGCGGCGCAAGCGACGTGGGACGCAAGCATGGGCTACAACAGCGTGAAGGTGCTGAACGCTTCGCCGAAGGATTCGATTCTGGTTGTGCTGGTGGGCAGCGGGCACGTCGCGTACGGGGTGGGCATCGAGCGCCAGGCCCGGCAGTGGTTCGACGGCAAAATCACCACGCTGATTCCCGTGCCCGTGCTGGACTCCGACGAGCAGCCGGTGACCGGCGTCAAAGCATCCTACGCGAATTTCGTGTGGGGGATTCCGTATGAGCGCGACGAACTCTATCCCTCGCTGGGCATCTCAACCACGGATGCCTCCGGAGTGCGCAGGATCATCGCGATCGAGAAGGACTCCATCGCCGCCCGCAGCGGGTTCCAGGTGGACGATCAGGTGCTTGCGCTGGACGGCATCGGGACGCCGGACCGCGAGACGTGGAACCGCGTGATGGCCGGCAAGAACTGGGGCGATACCGCAGTGGTGACCGTCAAGCGCGGCGGGGCGGAAATCCGGATCAACGCGGAACTACGGCGGACGGTGAAGGAAAAGCCCTGATTCGCACGGCACGGCGATTCTATACTGGAAGCAGTGCGGCTTCTCACGGCGATCCTCCTCTTTGGCTTGCTCGCCCGGCCCCTCTCCGCGCTCGACCCGCGAAAGAGCCTGACGCAGTATTCGCGCACCGATTGGACGCAGGAGAGCGGCCTGCCGCAGGACACCATCCGCGCCATCGCGCAGACTCCCGACGGCTACTTGTGGCTGGGCACGGACGAAGGACTGGCGCGTTTCGACGGCTACGAGTTCGTGGTTTTCGATCGCGCCTCGGGCGCGCTTCCGGACAATTCCGTGATCGCGCTGGCGGCGAGCCGCGACGGATCTTTGTGGATCGGCACGCAGGGCGGCCTGACCCGCTACCAGGCCGGCCGTTTCCGCACGTACACCAGGAAAGACGGGCTGCCGGACGATTCCGTCGGTGGCCTCTCCGCGGATCCGGCCGGCGGCCTCTGGATTGTCGCCGGCGGCTCGCTGGTGCGGTTTGAAAAAGGCAGCTTCACGACGTTTCCTCCGGGCGACGGGTTGCCGGTGACCGCGGTACGCGCGGTCTACGTGGACTCCCAGGGTGAACTGTGGGTCGCCGGTTACAGCCGCGTGGTGAAGCGCGAAGGCAACCGCTTCGTCGAGGTTGTGCACCCGCAGGTCATGGGCGCGACGGTGGTGCTGAGCATGATCGTGGACCATTCGGGAGCGCTGTGGCTGGCCGGCAATACCGGGCTGATGCGGTGCGGCGCGGATGGGCAGGTGCAGCGGTTCGGCGATAGCGACGGTTTGCCCGACATGGTGGTGCGCGCCGTGCTCAGCGACCACGACGGGAACCTTTGGGTGGGAACCGACAACGGTCTCGCGCGGCTGGAGAAAGGGCGGTTCGTCAGCGCGTCGGTGGCAGACGGCGGGCAGGTGGTGCGTTGTCTGCTCGAGGATCGCGAGGGCAATCTCTGGATCGGCAGCAACGGCGGTCTGAGCCGCTGGCGCAGCGATATTTTCACCGACTACGGGAAGAGCGAGGGGCTGCCCAGCGACGAGCCCAACACCGTGTTTCAGGACAGCCGCGGGCGCATCTGGATCGGGTTCAACGATGTCGGGCTGGCGCAGTTCGGCACGGGAGGACCCGCCTACACGATCCACGAGGGCCTGCCCGACAGCGAGGTGCGGCAGATCCGCGAAGGGCGCAACGGCGACCTGCTGATCTCCACGCGCCTGGGCCTGGCGCGGCTTTCCGGCGGGCGCATCCGGACGTATGTTCCGCCCGACCGGCTGGGCCGCAGCGGGGTCTTCGACGCACTGGAGGAACCGGACGGCACCCTGTGGCTGGCACTCCCCGGAGGCCTCAGCGTGCTGCGCGGCGGCAAACTGGAAAACGTCGTCCCGGGCGGACCGCTGCTTAACGATTTCATGGTCACGCTCTGCCGCACGCGCGATGGCTCCATCTGGGCCGGCACCTATGGCAAGGGGCTGTGGCGCGTCCACGGATCGGAGAAGCGCCAGTACACCACGGCCGACGGCCTCTCCAGCGACCAGATCCGGTCCATGTATGAAGACGCCGACGGCACCCTGTGGATCGCCACGTTCGGAGGCGGGCTGGATGCCATGCGCGGCAATGCGATCGCGCGCTATACGGCGCGCGACGGACTGCTGAGCGACAACATCGCCAAGGTATTTGACGATGGCGGGTCGCTGTGGCTGAGTACCACCCGCGGCATCTGCCGCGTGCCCAAGCAGCAGTTCGCGGAGTTCAGCGCCGGACGCCGCAGGCGGTTGGAGCCGGAAAACTACGGCGTGGAGGACGGGTTGCGCAGCGCGCAGTGCGCGCCCACGTACCCCGTGGCTGGAGGCGGTATGCGCACCTCGGATGGGCGGCTCTGGTTCACCACGGGACGCGGCCTGGCCGTGCTGGACCCCGGGGCGCGCAAGCCGCGCGTGCTTTCGCCGCTGACTCACATCGTGGCGGTCAGCGCCAACGGAGAAGAGTTCGATCCGGCCGCGCCGGCCCGGTTGTCGCCGCGCTACGAGCGCCTGCAGATCCGCTACACGGGTGTTCTGCTGGGTTCTCCGGAGCGCGTGCGCTACTCCTACATGCTGGAGGGCTTCGACAATACCTGGATCAGCGCGGGATCGCGCCGAGTGATCAATTACAACAGCCTGGCCCACGGAGACTACCGTTTCCTGGTGCGCGCGGAGGTGCCCGGCAGCCCGCCTACCGAAGCGTCCTGGGACTTCGTCATGCTGCCGCAGTTCTGGGAAACGTGGTGGTTCCGGCTGCTGTGCGTGATCGCGCTGGCCGCCACCGCATGGGCCGTGTACCAGATGCGCCTGCGGCAGATCCGGTTGCGTTTCGCGCTGGTGCTCGAAGAGCGCGCGCGTCTGGCGCGCGAGATCCACGATACGCTGGCGCAGGGCTTCGTGGGGATCTCGTCCCAACTTGATGCCGTGGCGCAGAGCATGCCCGAAGGCGAGAGTCCGGCGCGCATCTACCTGGAACTGGCGCGCCGCATGGCCCGCCACAGCCTCACCGAGGCGCGGCGCAGCGTGATGGACCTGCGTTCCTCCGCGCTGGAGGATCAGGATCTCGCGGCGGCCATCGAAGCCGGCACCAAGCAACTCACCGCCGGCTCCGGTGTGGAAGTTTCGGTCGAAGTTACCGGACCGGTGAAGGAGTTACCGCCCGAGTTAGAGCAGCACCTGCTGCGCATCGCGCAGGAGGCAGTGACCAACGTGTTGAAGCACGCCCAGGCCAGCCGGATCTGGGTCAAGCTGCACCTGGAAGCGAAGCGCCTTTTCTTGCGGATCGTGGACAACGGCCGGGGGTTCGATCAACAGGACGCGTTCGCTTCGCGAGGTGGCCATTTCGGGCTAATTGGCATGCGGGAACGCGCCGAACGTCTCGGCGGCGAGTTACGATTAGCTAGCCGGCCTGGTGAAGGAACCCAAGTAGAAGTCACCGTACCATTGCCATGAGCGAGAAGATTCGAATACTGGTCGCCGAAGATCATCTGGTGGCGCGCGTCGGCGTGAGCACCATCGTGAATATGCAGCCCGATATGACCGTGGTTGGGGAAGCCTCCAACGGTCAGCAGGCTGTCGAGATGTTTCGTCAACTTATGCCGGACGTGACGCTGCTGGATTTGCGCATGCCGGTGATGAACGGGGTGGAAGCCGCGCTGGCGATCAAAAAGGATTATCCCAGCGCGCACCTGATTGCGCTGACCACGTACGGCGGCGATGAAGACATCCGCCGCGCGCTCAACGCGGGAGTGCAGGCATACCTGACGAAAGACGTGCTGCACGACGAACTGCTGAAGGCCATCCGCGCGGTTCACGGCGGGCAGACCTATCTGCCTGCGGCGGTGGCGGCATCGCTGGCGGCGCAGATACCGCGTCCGGAGCTGAGCGCGCGCGAGGTGCAGGTGCTGGAACTGATCGTGAAGGGGCTGGCCAACAAGCAGATCGCTTTCTCGCTCAGCATCGCCGAGCACACGGTCAAGAATCACGTGAAGAACATCCTCAGCAAACTCGGGGTGCAGGACCGCACGCAGGCGGCGACGGCCGCGATCCAACGCGGCATCATCCACTTGTAAGAGGCGGGCGGGCAGCGCCCCGGCCAATCGCGTTAAGCTTGCGTTCGATGCGAGGCCTGATCCTGCTGGCTGCCGCCGTGAGTACGGCGGCGCTCGGCGCCCAGTCCCGGGAGCGCCTGAACTTCGATCGCGACTGGCGGTTCCACAAGGGGGATGCCAAGGGCGCGGAAATCCCCGGCTTCGCCGACCGCGACTGGCGCCGCGTGGACCTGCCGCACGACTGGTCCATCGAAGGTCCCTACAGCGCGGACAACGCCAGCGGAACGGGATATCTTCCCGGCGGCATCGGCTGGTACCGCAAGCAGTTTCCCCTGGCGGCCGGACTTCGCGGAAGCCGCGTCTTCGTGGAGTTCGACGGCGTCTATCGCGACAGCGACGTGTGGATCAACGGCCACCACCTGGGACACCGGCCCTACGGCTACTCGTCGTTCGAATACGACCTCACGCCGTGGGTAAACTACGGAGCGAAGGCGAATGTCATCGCTGTGCGCGTGGATCA
The DNA here is from genome assembly GCA_018268835.1 of Acidobacteriota bacterium. Classification (GTDB taxonomy): domain Bacteria; phylum Acidobacteriota; class Terriglobia; order Bryobacterales; family Bryobacteraceae; genus Solibacter. The sequence goes on from JAFDVU010000098.1 coordinate 23,794, forward strand.
CAGCGAGAGCGCCGATTCGCGCTGGTACACCGGATCCGGCATCTATCGCAACGTGTGGCTGACGGTCACCGGCCCGGTTCACGTGGATCATTGGGGCACGTACCTGTACACGCCCGTGGTGCGTGAATCCGATGCGCTGGTCTCGCTCGAAGCCACGGTGGTGAATCAATCGGGCGCCGCGGCCGCGGTGCGCGTGGAGACGGTGCTGGCCGATGGCTCGGCTCCGGTGACCGGCGAGGCCGAAATCCCCGCGGGCGCGAGCCATCGTTTCACGCTGCAGGGGACGCTGGCCCGGCCGCGGCTGTGGTCGCTGGACGATCCTTACCTGTACACCGCGATCACGCGGGTCTTCGTCGCGGGAAAACTCGCCGACGAGTACCGCACGCCGTTCGGGGTGCGCACGCTCCGCTTCGATCCGAATCTCGGGTTCTTCCTGAACGGGCGCGCGGAAAAGTTCAAGGGCGTGTGCATCCACCACGACCTCGGCGCGCTCGGTGCGGCCTTCTCCGCGCCCGCGCTGGAGCGCCGCCTGCGGGCGCTGAAGGCGATCGGGGTGAACGCCATCCGCTGCTCGCACAATCCCATGGCGCCGGAACTCTACGACTTGTGCGACCGGCTCGGCCTGCTCGTGATGGACGAAGCCTTCGATGAGTGGACCGCCGGAAAGAAAAAGTGGATTCAGGGGCGCAATGTCGCCAAGCCCGGGTTGGACGGCTACCACGAGGCCTTCGCCGAGTGGTCCGCGCGCGACATTGCGGATATCGTGCGCCGCGACCGCAATCATCCTTCGATCGTGATGTGGAGCATCGGCAACGAGATCGATTATCCCGGCGATCCTTTCGGCCATCCGCTCGGCCGCGACGGACTGAAGCCCGGCATGCTCGACGGCAACGTGCTGCCTTCGATCGCGCGCGGACTCGTCGCCGCCGTCAAGAGCCTTGACGGGACGCGGCCGGTGACGCAGGCGCTGGCCGACATCAACGCATCCAACGCCACCGGACTCGCTTCGCTGCTCGACGTGACCGGATACAACTACCTGGAGCAGTTCTACGAGCGCGATCATGCCGCGTACCCCGACCGCATTATCCTGGGCAGCGAGAACTCCACGTCGCCCGCGGCGTGGCGTCCGGTGGCGGCCAACCCCTGGGTGCTCGGCCAGTTCCTCTGGACCGGCGTGGACTTCCTCGGCGAAGCGGGACGGTATCCGCTGCGCGGCAGCGCCTCCGGCCTGTTCGACCTGTGCGGATTCCCCAAGCCGCAGGCGCAGCTTCGAGCGGCGCTGTGGCGCGACCGGCCGATGGTGTACGTCGCGGTTCAAGAGGGACGTGCCGCGGTGGAGCACTGGAACTGGCAGGGCGATTCGCGGCCGGCGCTGCCCGTGGTGGTCTATACGAACTGCGACTCCGCCGAACTCTTTCTGAACGGACGCTCGCTGGGCGCGAAGTCCGTGACCGACCGCGCGCAACCCATCCTGCGCTGGGATGTGGGCTACGAACCGGGCGAGTTGCGCGTGGTCGGCAAGCGCGCGGGCGCGGAGGCGGCGCACTTCGCACTGACGACGGCCGGCGAAGCTGCGGCACTGCGGATCCTGCCGGACGCGGTCGACCCCACGCACGTCGAGATCCGCGTGGTGGATGCGGCCGGTCGCCGCGTATATGGCGCGACGAACGAAATCGCCGTCAGCGTAAGCGGCGGTGAACTCGTTGCCGTGGATAACGCCGATCTGCGCGATGTGAGTCCGGTTCATGCGGGCAGCCGCAAGGCTTACCAGGGACGCATCCTGGCGATTGTGCGCAAGCCCGCGGGCGGCGCGGTAGTGGTGAAGGCGTCGGCGGCGGGGCTGACGGCGGGCGAGGCCACCGTCACGCTGCGGTAAGGATGAAAAATCGCAAAGTCGCTCTTGACACTGCGCGGCGACGGGCGCAGACTACCTATAGCTAGACTATGGGAAAAGAAGAGCCGGCCGGCCGGACCGAGATTCCGCCCGGCACACTCTACATGCTGATCCTCAAGACGCTGGCTCGCCTGGGGCCGGCGCATGGGTACGGCATCGCGCAGCACATTCAACAAACCTCGGAGAACGTGCTGCAGGTGGAGGAGGGATCGCTGTATCCCGCGCTGCAGCGGATGTTGATCAAGGGCTGGGTAGTGGCCGAATGGGGCCAATCGGAAAACAACCGGCGCGCCCGCTACTACCATCTGACGCCCGCGGGCCGGAAACAACTGGGAGTGGAGATGGCGGAATTTCACAAGGTGATGGGAGCGATCGGGCGCGTGATTCAACCGGCGTAGGAGGCCGCAAATGGAGTGGCTGGGCGGAGCCTGGCGCAGGCTGGTATACCTGTTTCGCCGGCGGCAGTTCGACCGTGATCTCGAGGAAGAGATGCGGTTCCACCTCGATATGAAGGCGCGGGACGGTGGTGAATCCGCGGCCCGCAGGCAGTTCGGGAACGTCGCCTTACTCCAGGAGGACAGCCGGCAGGCATGGGGTTGGGGCAGGGTCGAAGCATGGCTTGCCGACGTGAAGTACGCGCTGCGGGCACTGCGTAAGGAACCCGGGTTCACCGCCGTCGCGGTGCTCACGATGATGCTCGGCATCGGTGCGAGCACTGCTGTGTTCAGCGTGGTGCACGCCGTGTTGCTGCGGCCGCTGCCGTTTCCCCAGCCATCCCGGCTGGCGATGATCTGGGAGACGCGCGAGAAGGGCGGCGGCGACCGGGTGGTGGTCTCGTACGAGATATTCCGGGATTGGAGAGACCAGAGTCAATCCTTCGAGCAGATGGGTGTGTTCGTCGGAGACGCGGTCCGGACAGAGACCAACGGGGAACCGGCGCTGATCGACGGGGCCGCGGTGAGCGGGGGTGTGTTTCGCGCGCTCGGGGTACGGCCGATGCTGGGACGTACCTTCGTGGCAGAGGAGGAACGCAGGGGGGCGCCGAACGTGATGGTGCTTTCCTACGGGTTGTGGCAGCGGTTGGGCGGCGGCCGGGACATTGTCGGCAGGCCGGTCCGGTTTGACCGGGAAGCGTTCACGGTGGTCGGCGTCATGCCGCGCGGTTTCGAATTTCCTCCGGCCGCGGAGTTCTGGTGTCCGTTTATACCCGACGAATCCCGTCGGGGACAGCACGAACTGAGGGTCATTGGAAGGTTGAAGGCCGGAGTCACCACCGCGCAGGCGCAGACCGAGATGCAAACTGTCGCTGCGCGGCTGCGGCAGGCTCATCCGGGGGAGGACGCGGGGATCGGGGCAAATGTGGTGCCGCTGCTGGAGCAAACGGTGGGCGAGGCGCGTCAGGCGCTGCTGGTCTTCATGGGCGCGGTCGGATGCCTGCTGCTGATCGCGTCTGCGAACGTAGCCAACCTCCTGCTGGTCCGGATCGCCGGACGGCGCCGGGAGTTGGCCTTGCGCCTGGCGCTGGGCGCGAGCCGCTGGCGAATTGCGCGTTGGCTGGTGACGGAAAGCGTGCTGCTGACAGCGGCGGGCGGCGCGCTCGGTGTCGCCGCATCGTACTGGCTGGTGCGCGCTTTCGTCGCGCTCGACCCGATCCACCTGCCGCGCATACAGGAAGTTGCCGTCGAAGGCACGGTCCTGCTGTATGGCGTGGCTTCCTCCGTCGTCACGGGAATTCTGCTTGGGATCGCGCCGGCGCTGCGCGCGTCCGCTCCGAACCTGGGTAACTGGCTGAAGGAGGGACCGGGTGCGCCGGGTGGCGGGGAACTTGGCAGGAATCGCGCGCGCACCGTGCTGGCGGCCGCGCAGATCGCGCTGTCCGTGACGCTGCTGATCGGCGCCGGACTCCTGCTGCGCAGCTTCGTGCTGCGGGTCAGCGTGCCGCTGGGATTCCATCCGGAGGGTGTGCTCGCGGTCGATCTGCCGTGGTCGGCGCGGCAACACGTCGACGATTTGTTAGGGCGATTGCGCGTTCTGCCCGGAGTGCAAGCCGCCGGTGCGGCGACCGCGTTCCCTCTTCATGCCGCCGGCTCATCTTGCGGCGGGTGTCTCGAAATCGAAGGCGGCCCGAAGCAGCAGGATCGCAACGTGGGATACATGGTGGCGACCGCCGGCTATTTCGCCGCGGCGGGCATGGCGATCCGGCGGGGACGCGCGTTTACGGCGGAGGACCGCGTGGACGGTCCGCACGTCGTGGTGATCAACGAAGCGCTGGCGCGCCGCGACTTCCCCGACCAGGATCCTATCGGCAGACGTCTGCGGTGGAGCGGTGACGATTGGGCGACCGTGATCGGGGTGGCGGGGAACGTGAAGGGATTCGGCGTCGCCGGCGACCCGATGCCTTCGGTGTATTTCCGAAACGGCCAGTCGGCTTGGGGCAACGGCGTGCAGGTGCTGCTGAGAACAGCGGTGCCACCGGCCAGTCTCGCCGGGGCAGTTCGCAAGGAGATTCGCGCGTGGAATCGGCGGCTGATGATCGGAAGAATCGAGACCATGGAGGCGATGCTCGCTGAGTCCGTTGTGGTGCCACGGTTCTACATGATGCTGATCACGGGCTT
>JAFDVU010000099.1 GCA_018268835.1 Acidobacteriota bacterium
GGCCGGTCGCTCGCCATCCGCGAAGTGGATGCCGGCTCCTGCAACGGCTGCGAAGTCGAGATTACGGCGCTGAACAACCCGGTCTACGACCTGGAACGCTTCGGCATCCACTTCGTCGCCTCGCCGCGCCACGCCGACATGCTGCTGGTGACCGGCCCGGTGACGCGCAACATGGAACTGGCGCTGCAAAAGACCTACCGCGCGACGCCGGATCCAAAGGTGGTGGTGGCGGTCGGGGCGTGCGGCATCGGCGGCGGAATCTTCGGCCGCAACTACGCCACCGCGGGGGCGGTGGACGATGTGGTGCCGGTCGACGTGTACATTCCCGGATGTCCCCCGCGGCCGCATGCCCTGCTGCACGGCATCCTGGCGGCGGTGGGACGGCTCGCGCCCAGGCCGGTCCCGGAATAGCCGGCCCGGTCGTGTTTGCGTAAATTCGCAATTTCGAATATACTACCTTTATGAGCCAGGAACTTCGACGATTCAAAGCGGAGATCTTCCAGGCCCTGGCGCACCCTACCCGGATCGCGATCGTCGAAGCGCTGCGCGGTGGAGATCTCTCGGCCGGCCATCTGATCGAGAAACTCGAGTTGGAACAGTCCAACGCTTCGCAGCATCTCGCGGTACTGCGCGCCAAACAAATCGTCACGAGCCGGAAGGAAGGCAACCAGGTCTTCTATTCGCTCCGCGATCCCGTGCTGATCGAAGTGCTCGACATCATGAAGCGTTACTTCTATTCCCACCTTTCGCAAACCATGTCCATGCTGAAGGAAATTCGCTCCGAAAAGGCTGCTCCCAAAAAGTGAGCGGCTCTTACCTGAAAGTTGACTGGAACCGCTGGCAGCCGAAGCTGCTTGCGTGCTTGAAATCCTACAGCCGCCGGACGCTGATGGCGGACCTGATCGCCGGGCTCACCGTGGGCCTGGTCGCGCTGCCGCTCGCCATGGCCTTCGGCATCGCCAGCGGAGTCACTCCGCAGGCGGGCATCTACACGGCGATTCTGGGCGGTTTTCTGGTGTCCGCGCTGGGCGGCTCGCGGATCCAGATCGGCGGACCCACTGGCGCGTTCGTCGTGATCGTCGCCGGCATTATCGCCCGGCACGGCCTTTCCGGCCTCTTGATGGTCACGATGATGGCCGGGGTGATCCTGCTGCTTCTCGGCTGGACCGGCCTGGGCAACGCGGTGCGCTTCATCCCGCGGCCCATCGTGATCGGCTTCACCAACGGGATCGCGCTGCTGATCGCCTCGACTCAGATCAAGGATTTTTTCGGGCTCCAGCTCAAAGAGAACCCCAGTGAGTTTCTGGCGCGCATGTCCCTGCTGGCGCATCACGCCGGCACGCTGGATCCTCTGACCTGCGGCCTGGCGCTGGTCTCGCTCGCCCTCATTCTGCTGGTGCCGCGGTGGATCCCGCGATTGCCGGGCTCGATCGTCGCTCTGCTTGCCGGCACAGTCGCGGTCGCGGCCTTCCACCTGCCGGTGGCGACCATCGGTTCCAAGTTCGGCGGCATTCCTCAGGGTTTGCCGGCCTTCTCCGTGCCCGCGTTCCGGCCGGACCTGATCCTGCCGCTGCTCCCCTCGGCCATGACGGTTGCCATCCTGGCCGCCATCGAGAGTCTGCTTTCCGCCGTGGTCGCGGATTCCATGTGCGGCGGCCGCCACAATTCGAACGTCGAACTGGTCGCCCAGGGCGTGGCCAACATACTCACCCCGATGGTAGGCGGAATCCCGGTGACGGGCGCCATCGCGCGGACCGCGACGAACTACCGCTCCGGCGCCAAAACTCCGGTCGCCGGCATCGTCCACGCGTTCACCCTGCTGGTGATTCTGGTGGCGCTCGCGCCCTTCGCCCGCTTCATCCCGCTCGCCACGCTCGCCGCGGTTCTGTTCGTGGTGGCCTACAACATGGGCGAGTGGCGGGAGATCGCCGGCATCGTCCGGCTCGATTGGGCGGACAAATCGGTCTGGCTGATCACCTTCCTGCTCACCGTTGTGGCCGACCTCACGGTGGCGGTGGAGGTCGGTATGGCGCTCGCCGCGCTGCTTTATATCCACCGGATCTCCAAGACCACCACCGTCGCCATGGTCACCAGGAAATACATCGAAGACGGGCAGCCGCACATCCTGCAGGACAAGGACGTGCCTTCCTACGTCACCATTCTGCGGATCCACGGCCCCTTCCTGTTCGGCACCACCGACCAACTTGCCGAAGAGACTGCCAATCTCTCGCACCTGGCGCAGATCGTGATTCTTCGCCTGCGCAACATGACGGCCATCGACGCTACCGGCCTGCACGCGCTGGAAGCGTTTTGCGACCGCCTCAAACGCTCCGGCCGCACGCTGATTCTCTGCGGCGCGCGCAGCCAGCCGGCGGAGTTCCTGGAGCAGGCGGAATTCATCGAACACGTGGGCAGCGAGAATATCCGTCCCCACGTGCAGTCCGCTTTGAAGCGGGCCAAAGAGGTGTTCGAGGATTTTTCCGGCGTCGGCGCCGAGTTCGCCCAGGACCTCTCCAAAGCGCGCATGTAGCATTCCGCCGTGGCGCGGCGCCGCAACGCCGCACCCTGACGGACCTCCTCCAACCGGCTGCAGGAAATCCTGATAATCTGCCTGTTGCACGAGAATGCACATGAACAGCCGTTTCCTTTTCTTTTCCGCCGGCGCGCTCCTGTCGGTCTGCCTCACCGCGACGGTCGTAACCGCGCAGTCCGCGGCAGTGCTCACGGTCGATGTGAAGGCGCCCAAAGCTGCGGTCAGCCCAATGCTCTACGGCTTGATGACCGAAGAGATCAATTACTCGTATGACGGCGGGCTGTATGCGGAGCTGGTCCGCAATCGCACCTTCCGTTCCGATTGGACGGGAATCCTCGACTGGTACCTGATCGAAAAGGGGACCTCATCGGCGAAGGTGACGGTGGACCCGAGCACCGGACCCTCCGCGGCGCTGAACCATAGCGCCAGGCTCGAGGTCGCCAAAGCGGACGCTGCCGGCCCGGCTGGGCTTCTGAACGAAGGCTACTGGGGCATCGCCGTGCGGCCGAACACCAGGTACACGGGTTCGTTCTACGCCAAGACCGGTTCCGAGGGCGCCTTGCCGGTTCGGGTGGCCCTGGTGGCGGACCAATCCGGAAAAGTGCTGGCCAGCGCCTCCGTCTCCGTGAGCGGAACCGGATGGAAGCAGTACCGGTTCGAACTGCATTCCGGCATGATCGCGGCGTCCGCGGAGAACCACCTGGAAATGACCATCGACCGGCCGGCCACGTTGTGGCTGCAACTGGTTTCGCTTTTCCCTCCGACGTACCACAACCGGCCCAACGGAAATCGCATCGACATCATGGAGAAGCTGGCCGCCATGCGTCCCACCTTCCTGCGCTTTCCGGGAGGGAACTACGTCGAAGGAAATCGTCTGGACAGCCGCTTCGATTGGAAGAAGACCATCGGTCCCATGGTGGACCGGCCGACGCACCCCAGCCCGTGGGGCTATCAGTCCACCGACGGCATGGGACTGCTGGAATTCCTGGAGTGGTGCGAGGACCTGAAGGTCCAGCCCGTTCTGGCCGTGTTTGCCGGCTACACGCTCAATGGACAGGTGGTGAAGCCGGGTCCGGACCTCGAACCCTACGTGCAGGAAGCGCTGGACGAAATCGAGTACGCCACTGGAGCGGCGGACACCCGGTGGGGTGCGGCGCGCGCGCGGGACGGGCATCCCGCGCCGTTCCAGGTTCCCTACGTGGAAGTCGGCAACGAAGACAGCTTCGACCGGGCCAGAACCTACGATGGCCGCTTTGCCCAGTTCTATCGGGCGATCAAGGCCAGGTATCCCAAGATCCAGGTGATCGCCACCATGCCCGTGCAGGGCGTCACACCGGATGTGTTGGACGACCACTACTACAAGCGGGAGCAGGGCATGTTCGAAGAATCGAGGCACTACGACAACGCGGCCCGCAACGGACCGAAGATCTTCGTCGGAGAATGGGCGACGCGGGAAGGAACGCCGACTCCGAACTTCGGCGCCGCGCTGGGCGATGCCGCCTTCATGACCGGCCTGGAGCGCAACAGCGACCTGGTTGTGATGGCCGCGTACGCACCGCTATTCGTGAACGTGAATCCCGGCGGGATGCAGTGGAGTTCCGACCTGATCGGCTACGACGCCCTCACCAGCTACGGCTCGCCCAGTTACTACGCACAGGTGATGTTCGCCTCGTGCCTCGGCGACCACACGGTGAACTCGTCTCTCACCGGCGCCGGCGAACGCTTTTTCTACTCGGCCACCGCGTCGGCGAACAAAGTCTGCCTCAAGCTGGTAAACGCGGCGTCTGTCGAGCAGCCCCTGACAATCACCCTGCCCGGTCTCGGCGCGTCCGCCCATGCGGTTCGCGTCGATACGCTTCGCGCCAACACGACCTGGGCGACCAATACGATCCGCGACCCCAAGCGGATCGTGCCGGTGAAGTCCACGCTCACGGTTTCCGGCGGCCGCGTCGCCCTGGTCGCGCCGGCGTACTCGATTCAAGTGCTGGAAGTGGATATGAAGTGAGGCTCGCCAATGAAGACCCTGCGATATAGCGCGCTATGGATTACCCTGGCACTGGCGCTCCCGGCGCCGGCGCAGGTCCAGACCATTGTGCCCCCCGTGGTACCCGGCGCCAAGCCCGTCTCCGTGGAGCGCATCAAGGTTCACGGCAACGCCCTGGAAGGCAATCTGGAGGGCGATGACGTGGACCGCGAAGTCCTCGTCTTCCTGCCGCCCGGCTATGCGGCCGCGAAGAACCGCCGCTACCCGGTTGTCTACGCTCTGCACGGGTATTCGATCGGCGCCGAACAATGGTCGAGGGAGATCCACGTCCCGCAGACCATCGAGGGAGCCTTCGGGCAGGGATCCCGCGACATGATCGTGGTGCTGCCGGACTCCAAGACCATCCACAACGGTTCGATGTACTCGAGTTCCGTGACCACCGGCGACTTCGAGCGGTTCGTCGCGCACGATGTGGTCGCCTACATCGACGCCCACTATCGCACCCTGCCCAACCGGATGAGCCGTGGACTGGTCGGACACTCCATGGGCGGTTACGGCGCGAGCCGCATTGGCATGAAACATCCCGAGGTCTTCGGCAGCCTGTACATCATGAGCCCCTGCTGCCTGGCGGCGCGACCGGCCGGACCGGTCAACGCCGAAAGCGAAGCGGCCCTGGAAGCCGTGAAGACGGCCGCGGATTCGGCCAAGCTGCCGTTCGGGCTGCGCGCGCAGCTTGCCTCGGCCGCCGCGTGGTCGCCTAATCCGAAGAAGCCGCCGCTCTATCTCGACCTGCCGGTGGAGAACGGAGCGGTCCGGCAGGACGTGCTCGCGAAATGGGCGGCAAACGCGCCCCTGGCATTCGTCGATCAGTACATCGGAAACCTGCGGCAGTATCGCGCGATCTCAATGGACGTCGGCGACCAGGACGGCTTGCGTGCCGGCGCGGCCAAACTCCACGAAATCTTCGACAGCTACGGCATCGCCAACACCTTCGAGATCTACTCCGGCACGCACACCAGCGCGGTGGCCGACCGCTTCCAGAACCATGTCCTACCCTTCTTCAGCAAAACCCTGTGCGCCACGGCGGACTGCCGGTGAATTGACGCGGGGGCACAGGCAGGGCCGGCGCACCGCGCGACGCTGAACCTCCGGGCGCGAAATCCCCCGCGCCGTTTGCTACAGTTTGAAAAGCGATTTCCAGGTCCGGAGGTTTGCCAGTGAACGATCAAGGGTTTACGAGGCGTTATTTCTTTTTCGGCACGCTCCTGGCGGGTGCGGTGCCATCGGGCGGCTTCGGCAGCACGCCTTCTCTTTCCGCGCTGGGCTACAAGTCGCCGAACGAGAAGCTCAACATCGCGGCAGTGGGCGTCGGCGTTCGCGGCCCCGCGATTCTGGTCGGCGCGGCCGCAACCGAGAATATCGTCGCGCTGTGCGACGTGGACGCGGAGCGCTCCGCGCACGGCTTCGCGCAGTATCCCAACGCCAAAAAGTACAAAGACTACCGGAAGATGTTCGAAACCGAGGGTAAGAACATCGACGCGGTGATGATCGCAACCCCCGATCACATGCACACGCCGGTGTCGCTGCTGGCGATGCAGCAGGGCAAACACGTCTACTGCGAGAAGCCGTTGACCCGCACGGCATGGGAAGCGCAACTGCTGGCCGACGCGGCGTTGAAATACAAGGTCGCCACCCAGATGGGCAACCAGGGCTGGAACCACGAAGGGACAAAAACCGCCTGCGAGATTCTCTGGTCCGGCGAGATCGGCGAGGTCAAGGAACTGCATGCCTGGACCGGCGGAATTTATGGAGGACAGCCGAACCTTCCGCCGACCGGACCCGCCGACACGCCGGTACCGCCGTCGCTCGACTGGGATCTCTGGCTGGGCTGCGCAGCCCCGCGGCCGTTCAATCCGCTGATGACGAATCAGTGGCGCGCGTTCATAGACTTCTCTACCGGCGGTTCGCTCGGCGACTGGCTGGTGCACAACCTCGGACCCGCCCACCTCGCGCTGCAACTCGACAAGGCAAGCCCGACCAGCGTCGAGTGCGTGTTCGTCGAAGGCAAGAACCAATGGGTGTGGCCGTTGCGCGCGCACATCGTCTTCGAGTTTCCGGCGCGCGGCAACATGCCCCCGGTCACCGTACACACGTATCAGAACATGCGCGGCGATTTCCAGAATCCCCCCGGAATGGCCGAGGGCGACCGGCTCTTCCCTCCGATGAACAACCTGGCCGAGAAGGGCCGCCCGTTCGTTCAGGGGGGCGACGGCATGATGCTGGTCAGCACGCAACTCACCGCCGATGGCAAACCGATCGCGCAGCAGGGACGCGGAGGCGCATTCCCTCCGGGAGGCGGCCGCGGTCCGGGCGGACGGGGACTTCCTCCCGGCGCTTCGCAGGATCCCAAACTGCGCGCACCCGGCAACGGCGCCGTCTTCGTCGGATCGAAAGGCTACATGGCGACTACGTCCCGCGGCGAGGGAGTCTGGCTGCTGCCGGCCTCGCGTTGGGCCGAGTACAAACTGCCGCCGCAAATGCTGCAGCGCGGCGTGAATCACCAGCAGGATTGGATTCGCGCCTGCAAGGGCGGCGCGCCCGGAGTATCGGAGTTCGCGGTCGCCACCAGGTACATCGAGTGGCTCGGGTTGGGCGCGATCGCCCTCCGCGTTCCCGGCAAACTCATGTGGGACGCGAACAAACGGCGCTTCACCAACAGCGAGGAAGCCAACCGCTACCTCAAGCCCTTCCTCCGCAAAGGGTGGGAGATGAAGCTTTAGGACAGGCACCCCGTATACCCGGCTGAATTTGGCCGGGAGCGATACCATGAGCACAACCGACGATTTGAACGAAGCCTTCGCCGGCGAGAGCCAGGCGAACCAGAAGTATCGCGCCTTCGCGAAAAAGGCTGAGCAGGAGGGCTTTGCCAACATCGCCCGCCTGTTTCGGACCGCGGCGGAGGCTGAGCGCATCCACGCCGAAGGGCACCTCAGAGCCCGGAACGGGATCGCTTCCACCCGTGAGAATCTCCAGTCGGCCATCGATGGAGAGACCTACGAGTACACCCAAATGTATCCTCCGATGCTCGAACGCGCGCAAGCCGAGGGTCACCGCGCCAAGGTCATGTTCGGGTACGCCGTCAAAGCCGAGGCGGTTCACGCGGAGTTGTACAAACGGGCGCTGGAAGCCGTGGAGCAGGGCAGGGACCTGACAGAAGTGCGTTTCTACCTCTGCCCGATCTGCGGACACATTGAATTCGGCGACCCGCCCGCCGCCTGCCCGATCTGCGGCACCGCCGGGACCAGGTTCGTTCAGCCCGATTGACGCGATCCCGCGTCTCGCTTCGCCTCTCAGCGCAACGCCTTCAGCCGGATATTGCGGAACTCGACGCACATCGGCGCTCCGGCGTGCAGTTGCAGCGCGATGACGCCTTCCCTGGACTGGTCGTCGGTGAGATCGATGGTCTGGACGCCGTTGAACGTGAGGCGGATGCGGTTGCCCTGCGCGAAAACCTCGTAGCTGTTCCAGTCGCCATGCCGCACCACGGACTTGGCCTTCAGCCATCCCTCGTCCGGCGCCTTCATCACGTTCCGGCCGCGGCCTTTCTCCTCGTAAAAGTTGCCCCACGCCGAATGATCGCCTACTTCGGAGGCATCCGCCTGATAGCCGCGCACCACGAAGTCCGGCAGCCGGGTGCTGCGGAACTGGACGCCGCTGTTGTGATTGCGCAGCTTGATGTCGAAGCGCAGAATGAAGTCGGAAAACCGGTCGCGGTAGATGAGAAACGTGTTCTCCTGGATCGGATGCGAATCGGTGGTGCCGACGATTGCCCCGTCTTCCACCGACCATAAGGCCGGGTTGCCCTCCCATCCGTCCAGGTTCCTGCCGTTGAACAGCAGGATGTATCCCTCCTTCTTCTCTTGTGGGGTCAATTGATTCAGGGGCTCCGCCGCCGGAAGAATCGCCGTGAGCGCCAGACAGGCAATCGCCGAACCGAGTCTCATGATTTCATCATCTCTTCCCAGGTGATCTCGCGCTTCTGATCGATGGCCATGCGGCCCATGATCGCGGTGAGGGTGCTTTCCGCCGCCCGCACCCCGGTGTTCTCCGGCGTGCCGTTCTGAATATTGCGGATGAAGGTCTCCAGCGAATCGATGGTGATCTCGCGCGGAGACTTCTCCGTCACCGCATCGTTCCTGCCGCGGTAGTGGGTCCAGTATTCCCGCGCGGTTTCGATCACACCCAGCGGTCCGTAAAACTGCTCATTCACCGAGCGGAACAGCGAGGGCGCGATCTGCGAACCGGTCAGCACCGCCTGAACATTGTCCGCGTAGGTGAAGGTCACGTCGCAATGGTCGGAGACGTCGCCCCGCTTTTCGACGGTGCGCCCGCCGGTGCCGTAGGCGCTGGACGGGCGTCCGTCCATGAACCAGTTCAGCACGTCGATCCCGTGACAGTACGTTTCGACGATGATGTCGCCGAACCAATCCCGCCAGACGGTCCACTGCCGCATCTTCTCCTCGTAGTTCCGCGGCGCCGGCAGCGGCTTTTCGCTGTATGCGCCCTTGATCCAGTGCGCGTGGGCCATCTGAATTTTCCCGATGGCGCCCTCGGCGACCATCTTGCGCGCCTTCTGGTAGCCCTGCCCGTAGCGCTGCTGAAAGCCGAAGACGATGTTCAACTTCCGGTCCGCCGAATCGGCGGCGCGAATCACCCGCTTGCAACCCGCCACATCCAGTCCGGCTGGCTTTTCGATGTAGATGTTCTTCCCTGCCCTGACCGCCGCCTCGAAATGTTCCGGGTGAAGAAATACCGGAGTCGCGATGAGGACCGCGTCCACGTCGCTCGCCAGCATCTCGTGGTAGTCCTTATAGACCTTGGGGTCCGCCAGCGGGATGTTCTTCCTGGCGCGCTCGATGCGGTCGTCGAAAATGTCGCAGAGCGCCACCAGGCGTGCGTTCGGAAGCTTGACGAGCAGACCGGTGTCAAAGGTGCCGCGGCCTCCCGAACCGATCAACCCGACCGTCACCGCGGAGTTCGCGGCCGTTCCCCGCACCGCCGCGGCGGGCAGCAGCGCGGCGGACTTGACCAACTCTCGTCTCGTGATTTTGGGCTTCACTGGACCTCCCGGCGCCGCATAACCGACGATCCGGTTTCGCTATGATAGGCGCATGGACGGGCATCCAGCAGCCTCGGCGCGCCGCTATTCTATCGCGGATTTCGACCGGATTCCGGGAGTCCCATGCCCGTGCGGCACAGCGCGGCGCGCCTTCCAGGACGTGCCCGAGTTTCCCGCGACGGTCCACGTAACTTCCATCACCGTCGACGCCAGGCTGCATTACCATAAGCGCCTGACCGAAACGTACTACTTCCTGGAATGCGGGCCGGACGCGCGGATGCAACTCGACGACGACCTGGTTCCCGTGAAGCCCGGGCTGTGCATCATGATCCCGCCCGGCGTGCGCCACCGCGCGATCGGCGAGATGAAAGTGCTGATTGTTGCGCTGCCGAAATTCGATCCCGCCGACGAATGGCTGGATTGACCCGCACTGCCGCGGCCTACGGATTCACGCAGGCGAAGTTGGCTGCGTCATCGATGCTGCCGCTGCCCTTGTAGCGCGCAACCTGCGGATAGGGGCACAGCGGCCGGGTTCGCACCACCTTGCTCCCGGCCACGCGAGCCGCCTCGATCCGGGCCGGAGCCTGGCCCGCTTCCACCCACCGCACCACCGGCGTCGCCGCGTCGAACTGGCTCGTGCCCACTCCTCCGCCGCAATGAAACATGCCGGGCACCATGAACAGGCGGAAGAAATCCCCGGTCGAAGGGCCCATGGCCTGCATCGCCTGTTCGTAATACTCCACGCCCATCATCGGATTCAACTGCGGATCGGCCCAGCCGAAATACATCAGCAGTTTCCCGCCGTGGCGGCGAAACGCGGCGAGGTCCGGATCGTTGGCGTCGATGATCCGGTGGACCTCCTCCACGTCCGGCGGATCGTTCTCGATATCCACCTGGCTGAAGAGGAGCTTCGCATCGCCAGTGTCCTTCGCATTCCTCATCGCCGGCACCAGATATTGCAGGAAGTTATGTCCGTAAAAAGTCCACGCGCCCGCTCCGTTGGGCCCGTCGATCTCCTGGCCCAGCCAGCCGCTCTGTCCGTTCGGGCCGGCGATCTCGGCGCCTACCGGCCAGCCGGGAAAGAAGCGCTTGCCTTTGCTGTACACATCGCCATAGATACGTTCCAGCGCGGCCACCTGCCCGGCGGTGAAACAGTCCGCCCCGTCGGCGCCGGCGGGACAGCGCGGCAGGTCGCGGGCGGGCTTGAAATCGCAGCGGCGCGGATCGTCGATCAGGCCGTCCTTCAACCCGTCCTTCGCGTCGCAGGCTTCATAGACGCGGGCCGCGAGAAGTCCCAACTTGGCGGCCGGAAACGGATTCGCCTGCAGGCCCCGCATCCAGTAGGCCCGCGCCAGGTGCGTCCCGGTCTGGTAGAGGGCGGGCGAGCCGGCGATGATGCCGTCGAAGTCATTGGGAAAGCGTTGCGCCAGAGTCAGGCCCTGGCGGCCGCCCTGCGAGCATCCTTCGTAATACGATTTCTCCGGCCCGATTCCGTAGTAGGTCCGCGCCAGCAGTTTCGCCGCCTCGGCTGTCACGTGCAGCGAGCGGAAACCGAAGTCGAGCAATTCCTGCCGGTTGAGTCCGAAACTGGCGCCGGGCTCCAGCGCGGCCGAGTGCCCCGTATCGGTGGCCGCGGTGACGAAGCCGGCGGAAAGCCCGCGCGCCCGATTGGCCGCGCGTCCCGCGGCTTCAAACGTCTCCCCGGCCCATCCGCCGTTGCCGAACATGTACAGGCGCGTGTTCCACGCCGCCGGCAGGTTCACCTGAATGTTGACCCGGGGCTGCGCCATCAAATCGACGCGGCAGTGCGCCGGAGCCTCGCTGGAGGCCGGAATCAGGCGCGCGCTGATGACGGACAGCTCGAAGTCCGTCAGGCTGCGCAGATCGCCGCACGCGATGGCCGGCTTGCGCGTCAAGGGCAGCGGTGCCAGATCGCGAAACTGGACTCGGCCTCCTCCCTGCCCGAAGGTGCCGGGCGCCAGCAGCAGCAAAAAAAGAATTGTCCGCATGTGCGGACGATTGTATCGCGGCTCCGGAGGCGGCTACGCTCCTCCGGTGAGCGCCTCGCGCAAGGCCGCCTTCATCACCTGCTCCGGCGCAGTGCGGCCGGTCCAGATCTCAAAGCCGATGACACCTTGATAGACCAGCATGGAGAGGCCGTCGAGCGTGGGCAGCCCGCGCTCGCGCGCGGCGGCGAGCAGGCGCGTTTCCGGCGGGTTGAAAACCGCGTCGCACACCAGCATGCCCGCGGACGCGTGGGCCAGATCCACGGCGGGCATCGAGTGGACGTCGGGAAAGAGACCGATGGAGGTGGCGTTCACCAGAATGTCGATGCCCTCGGGAACCATGTAAGTGCCGTTCCACGGCAGCAGGCGGATCGGGCACGCGAGGTTGCGCCGAAGGTCCTCCGTCATCCCCCGGCCGCGAGCCTCGGAGCGATTGACCACGGTGATTTCACCGGCTTCGGCGAGGCCGATCTCCGTCGCGATGGCACGCGCGGCCCCGCCCGCCCCGAGCACGACCACCCGCTTGCCCCGCGGATCCACGCCGGCATCGAGCCGCAGTCCGCGCAGGAAGCCCTTGCCATCGGTGTTCTCGCCGATGAAGCGGTCCCCCTCGCGGCGCACCGTGTTGACGGCCCCGATCATGCGCGCTTCGGCGGCGACATCGTCCAGGTACGGCATCACCGCGACCTTGTGCGGGATCGTCAGGTTGAAGCCGCGGAATCCCAGTGCCCGCAGCCCCTCCACTGCCCGCGCGAGTTGCGCGGGAGGCACTTCCATGGTGAGATAGCGCCAGTTCAGGCCGGCGGCGGCGAAGGCTGCCTCCTGCATCGCGCCCGTTGGATTTTCGGCCACGGGCTGCCCCAGCACGCCCACCAGTTCCGCTTTGTAGTCCGCCGGCATCGCGTGCCAGCATAACACGGGGAGTTGTACGCGCTGCCGGCAAGCGGCGCGCTCCGATGTCCAGTGCTTTTGCCGCACTCGTCGCGCACCTGGCTTTGGCGTGAAGCCCGGTTTCCCCCTCAGCGACTCGCGCGCGGCCGCCGCATCGAGTAACTGTAGCAGCTTCGAAGCGGAGGCGCCGGATCCGCGCGGCCGGCTATTGAAACGCCTCCTGCCATTTTTTGCAATTCCCGGCCTCGCGCTCGAGCACAATGTCCGCTACCAGGATACTGACTTGCTTGCCGGCTTCCAGTTTCACCACAATTGCGATTTCGGGGCGGTCGGACGGCCACGACGGCTCCTGCTGGTAGGTGTACGGCGCGCCCGCCAGCGTCGCGTCCTTCAGCTTCCACCCGTTCGCAAGCTTGCGCGAGGCGAAAAATCGGATCCGGCAACTCACTCCCTTTCCAGTGTCCGCGGAGGCGACCAGGGCGGTTTGATCCAGCATCGAGCAGGATCCCGAGCCTTCGCTTTTCTCCGTGTCGAAGGCGAAGCCGCGCTCCGCCGCCCACGTCACCGCATCGCCCCCGTCGATTTTGCAGGCCACCCCCGGTCGCGCCTTGGGGGCCGGTTGCGCCTGCGGTGCGGGTTGCGTCTGTGCAGGTTGCGTCTGCTGGGCAGGTTGCGCCCAAGCCGCGCCCATCGCCAGCCACAACCATAACGACGACATCCGCCCTCCAATTTCTCCCGGGGATCAGTTTTCCAGCGTCACCAGGGGGATATCCTGCGACTGCCGGTTCTCAACCGTTACGCCGATCCGCTTGCGTGCCTCCTGGCGTGTGCGTAGGTTGACGAACCGAAACTCCACCTGGTAAATCCCGGGCCTGACGTTATAGAGATAGTAAAAACCATCCGCCCCGCTGACCGCATTGCCGGCCGGGCGTTGGTTTTGGTCCAGCAAAACTGCCCGTACGCCCTCGGCCGGAACGCCGGTGCGATAAGGGTCGTTGCGCACCACGCGGCCGCGCAGGTCCGTGGCAGCCAGAGGAGCGCTCATCAGCACGAGCCCCGCCAGCGCGCGGCGGACTCGTTTCCCGCCGCCTGCTTCAATTACCCTGGGACGATGAGGCACCATACTGTCCGCCCCCCACTTGGCGGATCTGAATCGGATGGCGTAGAGTGACTTCCTTCGAGTACTGATCGATCACGGTCCCCTGCGGAAAGGGAATGGGCACATCGCTCGCGCCCCATTGCGGGATGGTCACCGTGACACTTGGCCAATCGCCGCCGAGAACAGGGATCCGCATGATCACCTGCTTGTTATTGACCCGGTTCACCTCGGGCGTGATCGTCACCTTGGCGGAGCCCACCAGGTACGGAGCATCCACCGGTTTGCCGTCCTTGTCAATGGGTACGATGGTCGCGGTGACCGTCCACACCGGCCGCGTGAATCCGCCGATCGTGTTCTGGAACTTCGACAACAGCGGGATCATCAGCAGGAACACGATCACATAGGCGGCAAAAGCACCGCTCGCGCGGATCGATAATGCCGAGAGAGGCCCGCTCACGGTCACTCCGGTGCCGGGAAACAAACGATAGATCAGCACCGCAGGAACGAGCGGCGCCAGGACCCCGAGCAGGCACACCACGACATGGCAGATCACTATGAAAAGATCCGAATTAGTCGCGGCTCCGTTCATTGATCGGCAGTCCGAATATTAACGCCGGCGTATTCCGATTACAAGGCGTTTTTTACCTGATTTCAATTGCGCAGATTCCGACCCGGTTACCCCAGCCCCTTGCCTTCCGTGATGGTGACGTAGCGGTCCAGCGGCGGATTCGTGAATCGTTCGATGCGGCCGCTGGGCTGCGGCCACTGGATCTCGAGCCAATCGATCTTCGGAGCGGTGCCGATGCCCAGCACCTCGCGCATATCGTGCGACGAAAGGTAACTGCCGCCGCCATTCTTCAAACGCGACCGCTTGACGCCCCCGGCCGACCAGGTGAGGCGGGCGCCCAACGCATCGCGGTTACACTTCGTGCCTTGCAGTTTCACACCCAGCCAGTGGTTCCCCGCGCCGCTGTTGTTGCGCAACAACACCGGCGGACCGCCGTTATTGCCCACCAGCACGTCCAGACGGCCGTCGTTGTTGAAATCGCCCAGAGCCATCCCGCGCGCCGGGAACATTTTCGAAAATACCGGCCCCGCTTCGGCGCTCACGTTGCGCAGTTGGCCGCCTTCGTGGTGGAAGAGCAGGAGAGGCTCCCGGTATTTGACCGCCTGCGAGTAGTTGTCGATCATGTCGTCGGGATGGCCGTTGGCCAGGAACAGGTCGATCGCGCCGTCGTTATCGTAGTCGAAGAAGCGCAGTCCCCAGCCGCTCAGCAGGCGCGTCGCCTGCGCCACTTCGTTCTTGAAGGCGATGTCGCGGAAGGTCTCGTCCTTGTTGTTTCTGTAGAGCGAGAACATCTCCTGATCCACGTTGGCGACGAAGAGATCCTGCCAGCCGTCGCCGTCGAAGTCCGCCGCATCCACGCCCATGCCGGAGCGGGCGCGCCCGTCGTCGCTGAATCCGACCTCGGCCGAGAGCGCGCTCTCTTCCCACTTCGTCCGTCCCCTGGCGTCCGGACCGCGGTTCACGTAGAGGAAGTTCTGCACCGTGTCGTTGGCCACGAACAGGTCCATGCGGCCGTCGTTGTTGATGTCCGTGGCCACCACCCCGAGCCCTTTGCCAAGCGACTTCTCTATGTCGGTGCCGCGGCCCACCTCGGTGAACGTGCCGTCGCCGTTGTTGTGGAACAGCAGGCTCGCGGTAGGCTTGAACACGCGCGGGATGCAGTAGAACTTGCGCCCCATTTTGTTGTCGCCGCAGGAGAAGTGGCTGTCGGCGCCGTAGTCGACGAAGCTGCACACGAACAGGTCGAGCCGGCCGTCGTTATCGAAATCGAACCAGACCGCGCTGGTGGTCCAGTGGCCCTCGAATACCCTGGCGCCCAGGCCGGCTTTTTCGCTGACGTCGGTGAATGTGCCGTTGCCGTTGTTGTGGTAGAGAATCGGCCGCCCGTAGGCGGTCACGAACAGGTCGGGATGACCGTCGTTGTCGTAATCCCCCGCCGCCACTCCCATCCCGAAGGTGCCTCCGGCGACGCCGGCGGCTTCGGTGACATCCGTGAAGGTGCCGTCGCGATTGTTGCGGTATAGGGCGTTGCGGATGGGCTTGGCGGGCTTGTAGAAATCGCACGGCCCGCTGTTCACCAGGTAGATGTCCATCCAGCCGTCGTTGTCGTAGTCCAGGAAGGCGCATCCCGGCCCCATGGTTTCCGGCAGGTAGTGCTCGGCCGAGGCGGCGTTGTCGTGGACCCAGCGAATGCCGCTGGCTTCCGCAGGAATCTCCTCGAACAGCGGACGCGCTTCAGTTCCCGCCCAGGCGCGGCGTAGCGTCCATCCGGCCGCGGCGGCGGCCAGGAAACGGCGGCGATTCATGCTCTTCAAATAACCTCCATGCGTCATGGCCCGTCAGTTCGGATACGGATCCCCGGCGCGGGCGATGCGTATCTGGTGGTCGGTGAAGCGCGCGTGCGCGCCGGGCAACTCGATCTTGGGCATATGGCACGTCACGCAATTCGCTTTGGCGGCGGGGCAGGTCTTCGCGTGCAGCGCCGCGGAATGGCAGGCGGCGCAGCGCCGGTCGTAAGCCGCCGCGCTGGTTTCCAGCGGCCCGTGCGGATCGTGACAGGCGGTACAGGAGATGCGCGCGTCGCCGGCGCCGTAGCATTTGCTGTTCACCAGCCGGTAGGGCTGGAAGCGGACGTTGTTCACGCCGCGCGGGCCGCGGAGCGCGATCTCCGACCACGTGCGGTGGCACTTGCCGCACAGCTCCGCCATGTCCTCGGCGGTGCTGCCGGAGAGCGGGCGCATCTTCGCGGCCGCGGCGTCCCCCGCCCGAACCGCCTCCACGTGCCGCGCGGCGGGACCGTGGCAGGATTCGCATCCCACGCCGGGCACAATCGACTCCAGGTGCAGGCGGCCTTCCACGACCGCGCCGCTCGAATGGCAGCCGAAGCAATCGCGGGCGCCCAAGGAGTCCATGCGGCGTCCGGCGGCCTCTTCGATCTCCTCCCCCCGATGTTGCGGCGCACCCATGGTGAGGTCCAGTCCTTCGAGTGCGTTATAGAAGCTCACGCGGCTTTCGTAAAATACGCCGCCGCGCTCGAAAACGTAGGTCTGGCCGGCCCGTCCGCGGCCGAACGCCCACAACAACGGTACGGTGAGGCTCTGGCTTCCGCGCGTGACTGTCATCACGCTGCCGTCTCCCTGGCGTACGATGCTCCACCGGACGCCGCCCGTCTCCAGCGTGAGCGAGGGGTTGCGCTCCAGGATCTCCGCCGCGGAGACCGGCACCAGCGCGCGCGCCATGGGCGTATTGTGGAAGCGCGCCGCCTCTTTGGCATGGCACGTGGCGCAGACTTCCGCGCCCGCGGGCGACGCCGCGGTCCACAGCGGCGCCGCCAGAACCACCAGCCAGCCATTCCGGCTCATTTTCCCTGCGCTCCCGGCTGCCGCGCCTGCGCTTCCGCGTTCAGCTTTTGGACGATGGCCCGCTCGCGATCGCCGTCGTCCTTGCGCTTGAGCCGGTAGTACACCGTCGCCAGCGAAACATGGGCCTCCACGAACTGCGGTGATTCCCGGGTGAGCCGTTCCAATTCAGAGCAGGCACGATCCAGTTTGCCGCCGATCAGGTCCAGGGTGGCCAGTTGATAGCGCACCCCCGCGTCGCCGGGCCGGACGCGAAGCGCCTTTTCGAAAAACGCCCGGGCCTCTTCGTAACGCTCATCCTGTTTATCGAGCACGCCCATCTGCAGGTTGGAAACAAAATCGTTGGGGTTGGACTCCAGTTCCTTGCCGAAGGCCTTGGCAGCCGCGGCCGCATCGCCGGTAGTGAGCAGCGCGAGGCCGTAGTAGGAGTAGACATCGGGAAGTTGGGGATCGAGTTCCACCGCTTTCCTCAAGTCCACCAGGGCGCCGGAGGCATCCATGGCGTTGAGCTTGGTGGTCCCCACCAGCAACCGCGCCTCCGCCGAATCGCCGTCGCGCAGAATGCGGTCCACCAGCACCTGCCCGCGCTCCGGTTGATGATCCCGGATGAGCGCCGTGCCCAGCAGATAGATCAGCGCCTTATCGTTGGGAGAGCCCTTCTCGAGCGGCGAGAGCAGTGCGATCACCTTCTGGTTCTCGCCGAGCCGCAGGTGGCAATCGGCCAGCAGGAAGATCGCCTGCCGGTTGTCTGACTGCTGCTTCACTACCTTACTAAGCTCGGCCGCGGCGGAGGAGATCTGAGCGGACTTGTAATAGGACAGCGCCAGGTTGAGCCGGATGGGCAGGCTCGCCGGTTCGATTTCGAGCGCCCGCTTGTATTCGACGATGGCTTCCTCGTAGCGGCCCGAACGGGAGAGCGCCGCGCCCAGGTTGGACCGCGCCATCACGTTCTTCGGCTCGATCTTCAGATACGCCCGGTATTGTTCGATGGCGCCCGCGATATCGCCGGACTGGTGCAGTTCGATCGCGCGGCGCAGAATCGCCTCGGCGGAGGGCTGCTGCTGCGCCACCGCCGTACAAGCCAGCAGAATCGCCAGCCCGAGAGCCTTGGCGTGCACGCTCATGCGGCCTCTATTTTGACAGCTTCGCACGAATCGCCGCCTCCAGTTCCGCCGGGTGGAAGTCCAGTTCGCCCAGCCGGGTGTTGAAGGCCACCCTGCCATCGCTCCCTACCAGGTACAGGCGGCTCGGCCACGCCTGATAGGCGTTCTCCGCCGCCCCGTCCATACCGTCCACCACCGCCGGGAACTGCAGGTCCAGTTTGCGCAGGCACAGCGCCGCGTGGTCCTGTTTTTCCGGCAGTGTGCGGGCCGGAGCCAGTGAGATGCCCTGCTTCACATTGATCGTGCTCTGCCACTGACTCTCCGCGCCGCCTTCCGCATGGGCCTCGCGGATGTATACCAGGCGGAAATCCACCCGGCCGCGGTACTCCTCGGCAATGCGCTTCAGGTCGGCCGCGGAGCCGCGCAGTCTCGGGCAGGTATAGCTGCCGAATACCAGCACCAGCGGCCTCTCCAGGCGGCTCAGGTCCAGGCTCGCGATGGGCGGCGCCACCCGTCCCGGCGCGACACCGGGATCGGAGCCGGACGGGGCATCCTCCCGGAAGCCGTGGTCGAGAGCCTCGCGCGCTTCCGCCGAACCCGGCCTCACCAGCACCGCCCGTTCCAGGAGAGCGCGCGCCTCCGAGGATTGGCCGCGATGCGCCAGGATCGAGGCAAGCTGGAAGTTGGCGTCGAAATCGTTGGGGTTGGATGCCAGTTCCCGGCGGAACGCGGCTACCGCGCCATCGGGATCGCCCGTGAACAGGAGCGCCTGCCCGTAATAGGATTCGAGCGACGGCACATCCGGATTCAGCGCGACCGCCTTGCCGAACTCCGCGACCGCTCCCGGATAATTGCCCGCGGTGAACAGCGCCGACCCAAGTAGAAAATGCCCTTCCGCGGAATCGCCCCGGCGCAGAATGCGATCCACCCTCACCTGCCCTTCGGCCACCTTGCCGTCGCGGATCAGCGCCATGCCGAGCACGTAGTCCAGCGCCGGCTGATCGGGCCCGGCGGCCTCCAGGGGCGTCAACAGGTCGATCGCGCTTTGGAACTCGCCGGTGCGCAGCCGGCAGTCGGCCAGCAGCAGCGCCACGTTCAGGTCGCCGGGCTCGGCGCGGTGAACGGCCTCCAGTTCCAGCGCCGCCTCCGGAATCTGGAAGGACTTGTAATACGCCAGTGCCAGGTTGAAGCGCAGCCGGGAAACTACCGCGGCGGGCGCCACGGCGAGTGCTTCCCGGTACTGTTCGATGGCCTCCTGGTAGCGGCCCAGCTTCGCCAGCACGGCCCCCAGGTTGGAGCGCGCTTCGACACGGTCCGGTTCCGCCGCGATGCAGTCCCGGTAGGCGAGAACGGCCGCTTCGAGATCGCCCGCTTGATGCAACTGAATTGCATGTTGCAGATCGCAGGCGGGGCGCGGCGTCTGCGCCGTCAGGGTCGCGGTCAGGAGGCCGAACCAGAAAAGATTCGACGTCAGGATTGGCCCCTCCCTTGGACTGAAATCTTATCACCAACTAACCCCGTCCCGCCGCCGGAACCCGCTATTAAGGAAGCGTGACGGCGTTAACGTGTTACCTGTAACGCTTAGTTTTGTTGCTGTTAGATCGTTAACACCGGAAGCGGCGGATGGCGCGCCGGTGGCGGTTCGCGCGGTTCGGCGCTGCGGCCGGCGATCCCCGCGGAAAGTACCATGAGGACTATTCCAAGCAGGACAAGCATCTTATCGTCCACGCAGACTGGGCCGGGCAAGGATCCGCCGGGAATTGCCCGGAGGCAGATGTCCGCATCTTTCCTTTCGATTCCGTTAATGCCTGCCGGCGCACGGCGCTGTTAACCCAAACCCCTGATAAATTAGCCTTCTTTTTGCAAATTGTGCTTTTATACTACCTCTCGAACCAGCCCCGGCACTCAGGTCGGCCAGGTTCCAAGTCTTCAGGGAGGGATGTAGATGATGAAGATTCGCAACTTGCACTCGCGACTGGGACTGTTGGCGGGACTCGCGCTGTTGGCGGCCACCAGCGGGAACGCGCAAGGCATCTATGCGACTTTGACCGGAGTCGTGACGGACCCCACGCAGGCCGTAGTCGCCAAAGCGAAAGTAACACTGACCGATGCCAAGTCTGGATCGCTCCGTGAAACCGTCACCAACAACGATGGATACTTCACCTTCGCTTCCGTGCCGGTCGGGACCTACGACCTGGCCGTGGATGCCAAGGGCTTCAGCAACTTCAAGATCGCCGGGATTTCCTTGAGTGGCGGCGAGAAGCGCAATGTCGACGCCACGCTGCAGGTCGGGACCACCTCGCAGACCGTGGAGATTCAGGGCAACGTCGATCAACTCGCGCCGGTCGATTCGGGCGAAAAGTCGTCCACGCTGACCACCAAGGAACTGCAGAATTACGTGCAGACAGGCAGCAACGCGGCCGAGTTCATCAAGATCATGCCGGGATTCGGCGTCTCCAACGGCACGTCCAACAAATCCAACTATACCGGCGAGACCATCGGCATCAACGGCAACGGCGATGCCGGCAGCCAGAGCCCCTTGAACAACGCCTATTCCTATAACGGCCTGCCCAGCAACTCGCTGGATATCACCGCCGACGGCGCCCACGTCTCCGACCCCGGCTGCAACTGCGATACCCCGGTCAACCCGAACTCGGACATGATCTCCGAATTCCAGGTGAAGATGTCGAACTTCAGCGCGGAGAATCAGAAGGGGCCCGCGGTCATCACCTCCGTGGCCAAGTCCGGCGGCAAGGATTTCCACGGTTCGGCGTTCATGTATGCCCGAAACTACGCGATGAACGCCAACGATGCGCAGTTCAACGCCAATGGACAGCAGCGTCCCGAGAACAAATACTATTACCCCGGCTTTACCATCGGCGGACCGGTTCTGATCCCCGGCACACGGTTCAATAAGAACCGCAACAAGCTGTTCTTCTTCAGCGGATTCGAATATTTCTACCAGGTTCTGGACACCGGCCTGCTGCGGGCCACCGTTCCGACGGCCGGCGAACTGACCGGCAATTTCTCTCCCGCCGAAGTCGCCAAAGAGGGCAATATCACCGCTTCCGGCGGCCCCCCAGGACAGGTGAAGAGCGCGCAGTTCCCCGGCGGAATCATCCCCGCCAACATGCTCGATAAGAACATGCAGAACCTGATGAAGCTCTACCCGCAGCCCAACGCCGACTCCAACGCGACTGGCGGCTACAACTACGTGCAGGCCGAGACGTTCAACCAGAACAACATTCAATGGATGTCGCGCGTGGACTACAGCATCAGCGACAACACCAAGCTGTTCGTCCGCTACAACCTGCAGCGCGAAACCCAGTTGTTCCCGGTGGGACTCTGGTGGCGCCAGACCGGCCAGGTTCCTTATCCGACTTCGGTCGAGGGCAAGAACCGCTCCGACTCCATCACCGCATCGCTGACCCACGTGTTCAACCCGACCATGACGAATGAGTTCGTCTTCGGGTACACCTACATCGGCTTCCCGAACGTATTCTCCGATCCTAGCAAAGTGGACCGCTCGAAGCTCGGTTATGCCTATAAGGGCCTCTTCAAGAACGGCGTCGCGCAGATTCCGTCGTTCGGCGGAAACGGCTGGCAGAACGAGGAAGCCGCGCTGATCTTCAATCCCGGCGGCTTCGAAGCGGGCGGCCCGTCCGCCGGTTTGTACGCCGACAAGTGGATGCCCAGCATGAGCGACACGGTCACCAAGGTCGTGTCCACACATACCCTCAAATTCGGCTTCTTCTGGGAATGGATCCGCAATTCCCAGCCGGCGAACAACAACACCAACGGCAATCTGAATGTGAACGTGAGCAACCCCAACAGCACGGGCAACGAGTACGCCGACCTGATCACCGGCACTCTCAACGGGTACAACGAAACCTCCTTCAATCGCATCAACGACATTGCTTACAGCACCTACGAAGGCTTCGTGCAGGATTCCTGGAAAGCCACCCGCCGGTTAACGCTGGAACTGGGACTTCGCATGACCCACTTCACGCCATGGGCCGACCGCACCGGAGCCGGCTACTCGATCTTCAACTACTCGCTGTACAACTCCAGTTGCACGCCCTTGCAGTACTGTGGATTCGTCTGGCACAAGCGCGATCCCAACGTGCCGATCGGCGGCTTCCCCACCAGGAAGCTCTTCTACCAACCCCGCTTCGGCGCGGCCTACGATCTGTTCGGCAAAGGCAACACCGTGCTGCGCGGCGGCTGGGGCCGGTATTACTACCACTCGGGCCAGTTCACCAGCGGCCTCGACGTAGCGGCGGGCGTGCAGACCGTAAGCCTGGGATCCAACGTGAACGGCATCCCGCTGATGGCGAACCAGCTCGACACCTTGAACTTCAGCACGCAGGCCCTCTCCCCGGCCGCGGTGGACAGCAAGGACGACCGCCAGCCCTACACGGACAGCTTCAGCTTCACGGTCTCGCAGCGCATGCCCTGGTCCAGCCTGCTCGAAGTGGCCTACGTGGGCAACCGCAGTCGCGACCTGGCCAACAGCAGCGGCGCCGGCAGCAACATCAACCTCGTCCCGGTGGGCGCCATGCTTCCAAGCAGGAACGGCGGCGTGGACCCCAACAGCCTCACGGCGGACAACTTCCGTCCCCTGCTGGGCTTCTCCAATCTGGGGCTGGCGACCAACAATCTCTACTCCAGCTACAACTCCCTGCAGGTGACGTGGGCGCGCTCCAAGGGCCGGTACACGATCAACATGAACTACACGTTCGGCAAGGCGATGGGGATCGTCAATCCCTCGCTGGACTCCTTCAACCTCGCCAACGATTACGGCGTTCAACCTTCCAACCGCACGCACATCTTCAACGCCGCCTACTCCGTCGAGTTGGGCAACCCCACCAGGGACCGGGTCCTGGGCGGCTTCATCAACGGCTGGCAGCTCTCCGGCATCACGCAATTCGAGAGCGGAGCCAACCTCACCGGGTTCAGCGGAGGCAATAACTTCAGCTTCAATCTCAATGGAGCCAAAATCCCCGGCACCACGTTCAACATCAGCAACGTGTCGCTGCTGGGGACGCCAAATATCCAGCTCAACCCGATGCTGACATGCGATCCGACCTCGAACCTCGCGCCGAACCAGTACATTAACCCGAGTTGCTTCAGTTTCCCGACCGCAATCGGGCAGAACGGCCCGAGCGTGCTTCCCGCGATTTACGGGCCGTCTTTCTTCAACTCGGACCTGGGACTCTTTAAGAACTTCCAGCTCAGCGAGGCGAGAAAGCTGCAATTCCGCTTCAACGCGACCAATTTCATGAACCACCCCCTGTGGTCGTTCAATGGAAGCAACCTCAACCTCGGATTCGATTCGAATACCGGCAAAGTCAATACGCCGCTGTTCGGCACCGTTACCCAGAAACAGGGCCATCGCATCGTTCAGTTGGCGGTGAAGTTCTACTTCTAGCCGAACGACGCGACCCATCGGGCCGCTGTTTGGAAACGGGCGGGCGTTGTCCTCTCCGGCGCCCGCCCGTTGCTTTTCAGCGGGCGATATCATTAGACGCTGATGCGAGGTGCCCTGGATCATCGTGGAGCAAACTCCGGCCGGTGGCGCATCCCGGTTCCGGGATTGACGCGGCACGCGATCCTGGGCCTGCTTCTCGCCGGTTGTTACGCCGCGGCGCAGCCCGCCGCGCCTTCCTTCGACACCCTTGCGCAACAGGCCCGTGCCGCCCGCGACGCCGGGCAACTGGACCAGGCGATAGCCT
This sequence comes from Acidobacteriota bacterium, assembly GCA_018268835.1. Lineage (GTDB taxonomy): Bacteria > Acidobacteriota > Terriglobia > Bryobacterales > Bryobacteraceae > Solibacter. The sequence goes on from JAFDVU010000099.1 coordinate 23,897, forward strand.
TCTATCAGCGCGCCCTCAAAATCAACCCCAATTGGGATGAAGGGCTCTGGAGCCTGGGCAACATCGCTTATGACCTCGACCGGTACGGCGAATGCGCGCCGGCCTTCCATCACCTGGCGGCCGTCAAACCGGACAGCGCTCCCGCCTGGACCATGGCCGGGCTGTGCGAATACAAACTGCGTCGCTTCGAAGATGCCATCGAAAGCCTGACCCACGCCGAGAACCTCAAGTTCAACGAACCCGCTGAACTGGCTCGCGCCGGCAGGTTGCACCTGGCGCTTTCGCTCAACCGGACCGGCGCCTTCGAACGCGCCATTACCGTCCTCACCGAACTGACCCGCATGCAGCAAAAGACGCCCGAAATCGTCGTGGCCGCGGGTATCGCCGGGCTGCGCCGGCCGTGGCTGCCCGCCGAGGTACCCCAAGCCAGCCGCGAACTGGTTTTCAAACTCGGCGACGCCATGGCGGCGGCGATGGAACTGGACTACAAGGCAGGCGCCGCCAAATTCGAAGCCCTGCTGCAACAGTATCCGCAAGAGCCGAACGTGCACTTCCGTTTCGGCGCCTTCCTCGCCGTTCAGGATTCCCCGCGCGGCATCGAGGAAATCAAGAAGGCGGTCGAACTGGACCCCGGCCATGTCCCCGCGCTGGTCGGGCTGGCCGTGATCTACCTCAAACACGAAGAACTCGACAGCGCGCTCGAATACGGACGGCGCGCGGTCAAGGCCAGTCCCGGCGATTTTTCCACTCACATCGCGCTGGGCCGCGTCCTGCTGGCGCGGGAAGACCCGGCCGCCGCGGCCGCGGAACTGGAATCGGCCACGAAACTGGCGCCCGCCAACCCGGACGCGCATTTTAGCCTGGCTTCCGCTTATTCACGATTAGGCCGCAAGGCGGATGCCGCGCGGGAGTTGGGTGAGTTCAAGCGCCTGGAGAATCTGTCGAAATAGCCGCTGGTTCGGGAGGGTTTCATGACGCATCGCATTCCGTGGTCCGTGCTGCTGGTTGCGGGTTGTTTGGCCCCGCCGCCCGCGCCCGCGCAGCAGAGCGCCATGCCGACGGTGAAAACCACCGTGGGTGAAGTCCTGCTCGATCTCATCGTTCGCGACAAGAAAGGCAAACCCGTCACCGACCTCAAGCCGGCGGATCTGACCATCCTCGACAACGGAGACAAACAGACCCTCACCTCATTCCGTCTGGTCAGCGGAGCCGAAGCGCTCACACCCGGCGGCGCCAGGACCAGGCTCGATCCCCTGCGCCAGATCCGCCTGGTCACGCTCGCCTTCGAAGCCATGACCGAGCCCGACCAGCGCCGTCTGGCGCGCAACGCCGCCATCGATTTGATCAAGGGCGATCAGGGCACGAACGTGTTCTACGCGGTGGTGGTGATCAACAATCAGCTCTTCGTGCTGCAACAATTCACCAATGATCGGGCTGCGCTGACCAAAGCCATCGAACGCGCCACGGGAGGAATCACCAGCGCGGGATTCACCTCCGAGTCGGATGCCATCCAGGCCGAATTGAAACGCAACCTGGGCGGACAGAATGGCGCGGACATGCCCGGGAACCTGCTCTCCGCGGCCAGCCAGACTGCGGGTCAGGCGGTCACCAACGGCTCACAGGCCCTCCAGGCCAAACTGGCCCAGGTCATGCTCGACATGCTCCGGCTGGATGCCTCCGTGCAAGCGCAGGGCACGCGGCTGACGATCTCCGCGCTCCGCTCGCTGGTCGATGGCCAGCAGTCCATCCCCGGCCGCAAGTCGGTGATCTACTTCACCTGGGGCATGTATCTCACGCCGGAACTGGACGTGCCGTTCCACAACCTGATGAGTACCGCCAACAGCGACAACGTCACGTTCTATTCCGTGGATACCCGCGGGGTGATGACCGCGACGCAGACTTCGGCGGGTACCAGCCAGTTGAACTCCGCCGCGCGCGCCAGCGCAACCACCATGACCCAGACCTCCGGACCGGTTACGCGGGAGCAGGTGATGGCCTCGGACAACGCGGAAGTTTCCGCGCGCGCCAACGTGCAGGAACCGCTGCGCGACCTCGCCGACTCGACCGGCGGCTTCCTGATTGGCGACAGCAACGATCTGCGTATCCCCTTGCGCCACGTCAACGAAGAGATCGCCAGCTACTACGAAGTCACGTTCAATCCCGGAATCCAGAACTACGACGGCAGCTTCCGCAAGATCACGGTCAACGCCAACCGCAAGGACCTGGTGATCCACGCCCGCAGCGGCTATTTCGCGCTGCCGCCCGAAGCCCGGGGCTCGGGGTTGCTGCCCTACGAGGTGCCGCTGCTGAAGACCCTCTCCGATGGCAAGGCATCCACCGATGTGCAGTTTCAGACCGGCGCCGTACTTCTGCAGCCCTCGGCCGCGGGCACCGGCGTCGCCGTCCTGCTGGAACTACCGCTACACGCCCTCCAACCCGCGCCGTCCAAAGCCGCCGGCATGTCCGACGTGCACTGTTCCCTGCTGGTGCTGGTCAAGGACGCCAAAGGAGAAGTGGTGCGCAAACTGAGCCGCGACCGTTCGTTTCAGGTCGGCCCGGAGCAGTTGAAGCTGGGTCACTTTCTGGACAAGATGTTCGTGACCCTGCCGCCCGGAGCCTACACCCTGGAGGGAGCGGTGCTGGACCAGGCAAACGGCAGGATCGGCACCCGGCACGCCGCGTTCACCGTACCCGCGCCAGCCGGCGGGGTCGGCATTTCCTCGCTGATTCCGATGCGCTCCTACACACCCAACGCCAAGGCGCTCGACCCCGACGACCCGTTCCAGTTCCAGGGCGGCGGAGTCACCCCGACCCTGGACCTGACCGTCCAAAAGGCGCCGAACTCCGTCTTGCGGCTCTTCTTCACCGTGTATCGCGACCCCTCCGTCGCCGCCGCGCCCGCCGTGGAAATCGAGTTTTTGCAGGGCGGCAAAAGCCTCACCAAAGTGCCAATGCAACTGCCAGCGGCGGACGCCAAGGGCCGCATTCCTTACCTAATGACCATCCCGGCGTCGTCCATTCCGGCGGGCAATTACGAGATCCGCGCCATCGCGCGCCAAGGCTCCACATCGGCAACCTCCGCCACGGCCATCCAGATCGAATAGCGCGGTTCCCCGGGGCAAACCCTTTCCTTTTCAGACACGTTAACGCGGCCGGATGTGTTCCCGTTAACACCCGCCGGCCGTCCCGTTAACGGACTTGAACGTCGCTTACGCTCGCGTGTATACTCTCTCCACTACGTCTCGGTGAGTTAGCCATGCAAGCGTCCGCCGAATTCCGGCAGGAAAAGCACGAGTTGGATGCAGTGTTGGCGTCCGGAATCTTCAACCGCGCCCCCAACCTGGCGCTGTTGCTGCGCTACATCTGCGCCAGGTACTTCGAGGGCGCCGCGGATCAGATCAAGGAATACAACATCGCGGTGGAGGCACTCGGGCGCCCGGCGGACTTCGACCAGAAGCGCGATTCCATCGTCCGCGTGGAAGCGCACCGGCTGCGCAAGCGACTGCGCGAATACTACGAGGCCGAGGGCGCCGACCACGCCATCCGCATCGAAATACCCTCCGGCCAGTACGCACCGCGCTTCCAGGCGGCGCAACCACCGTCGCCGAGCCTGATCGATGTCACGCTGGTCACCCAGGATGAAGTCGCGGCCAACGGCACGGGCGAACTCCAGCCGGGCGGCATGTCGCTGGCCCCCAGTCCCGCCCAAATAATCGCGCCCGAACCGGCGCCGCGCGCCCCTGGACACGGCGCACGCAACGCTCTGATCGCCCTCGCGCTCCTGCTGGCCGGGGCTGGTTCGTGGGCCTTGTGGCTCCGGCCGAAGGAGACCGCGGGAAAACTTTCCGGCATCGCGCCCGTCGCGGCGTCCCCCGCCAACCCGCGCGACGTGCGCATTCTGGTGGGCCACCTGGGCCCCGATTACACAGACCGCCAGGGCCGCGTCTGGCAGAGCGACCGGTATTTTCAGGGCGGCAGCGTATTCGAATCCCACGACCATCCGATTTACGGCACGCGCGAGCCGCGCATCTACCAGAGCCGCCGCGAAGGCGCGTTCTCCTACGATATCCCCCTGCCCCCGGGCGATTACGAACTCCGCCTGCACTTCGCCGAGACCCTCTACGGTGAGGACAACGTGGCCGGCGGCGGCGAATCCAGCCGCGTCTTCAACGTGTGGATCAACGACCGCGAGGCGCTTCACGAATTCGACGTGATCGCCGAAGCCGGAGCCAGCACGGCGGACGTTCGAGCGTTCAAGGACATTACCCCGGCCGCCGACGGCAAACTCCA
>JAFDVU010000009.1 GCA_018268835.1 Acidobacteriota bacterium
CGGTTCTCGGGGTCGATCTCCAGCGCGCGGTCGTAGCGGCGGGCGGCCTCGCGATAGTGCCCCTCGGTTTCTTCGATCTGCCCCAGCGCCATCTGGAAATCGGCGTAGCGCGGCGAAACCGCCGATCCTTCGAGCAGGTAACGCCGTGCCAGCGCCCGGTCTCCCGAAGCGCGCGCCACCAGGCCCGCCACCAGCAGCGCGTCGGCATTCTTAGGGGACTCGCGCAGTACCTTCGTGTCCAGTCGCCGCGCCTCCCCCAGGTGGCCCATCCGCATCTCCACACGCGCCAGTCCGAGCAGGCAGTCGGAGTTCTCCGGGTGCCGCTCCAGCGCCCTGCGGTACACGGCGGCCGCTTTTGCGGAATCGCCCGTCATCTCGCGGGCGTGCGCCAGTTCGAAAAGCGTGTCGTGATCGTCGGGGTCGAAGGTGAGGCATTTCTCCAGCGACCGGATGGCCTCGGCGCGCAGCCCCTGCTTCCAGTACGCCTGGCCGATGTCCGGGCACGCCTCCATGGGCAGTGGAGCCTGCTCGATGAACTTCTCCCAATACGTTGCCTCTTCCTGGTACCGCCCCAGCCGGTGATAGATCTGCGCCAGCGTCTGGCTGTAAATGTGGTTCTCCGGATAGGCGCGGTACAGCTCCAGTGCCGGCGCGAGCGCTTCCTGGTCTTTGCCCGCCGCCACCAGTCGACGGCTGCGCGCCAGCAGCGCGCGCGACTCGTCCACCGTCAGCCGCCCCTCCATCTTGGCCCCCTCCGCGACCGTCCCCAGCCGCGGGATGTACGGATTCACCACCAGGTCCACGAACAGGAACAGCACGATCGCCGGAGGCAGCGTGCGGCGCGCGATGGTCAGAATCCCCGCCATCAGAACTTGTAGAACAGGGACGATTGCAGGACGTAGTGTTCCAGAGCGACGCCGTGCAGGCGGTCCTCCAGCGCCAGCCCCACCAGCAGGTCCGAGGTCCAGTGCAGCCCCAGGCTCTTGCGCCACTGCACGTAGCCCGACAGGGCTTTGAGCGACGCCAGTTCCTCCTTGCTGCGCGGATCGAAGGGCGAGGCGCCTGTGCCGAACCGCAGGTCGATGTAATCGCCCGGGTTGCGCAGGAAGCGGCGCGCCGACAGGCTCACCGAATGGCTCACCCCGAGCGCGTCCGGCGTCAGGTACACGCGCGTCGTCAGCAGCCAGTTGCCCAGGTACTTTCCGAGCGAGCCGGTGTAGAGGTTCGTATATTGGCTGAACCCGAACTTGCGATAACCCATCGACATTTCCATCCCGGCGGGCAGGCTCTGGAAAATCTCCGCGCCCAGCCGGTAGGTAGGAAACAACGCGCCGTCGGGCGAGTAGCCGAAAGCCAGGTACCCGTAGGTGCCCCGGCGGATGTGCGGGTAGAAGCTGATCTCGGCGATGTCGCTGTGCATGCCGTAGCGGTCGGCGCGCGAGAATTCGGCCCCCACGGTGCCGAGGGGCGTCGCGCGGCTGAGGTCGAAATCCGACTGGTTCCACGTCCCCGCGCCGTGGTTGAACCATTCGAAGGTGCGGGTGAACCCGGTCTTCCACTGCTGCAGCGATTGCCGCAGGCTGCGCTCCTCGGCCAGCGCGTCCTGGTTGGTGGGGTCCACGACCAGTAACTGGTTGATCGCTTCCAGCGCTTCACGGTCGCGATTCTGCGCCCGCAGCGCCCGCGCCTGTGCGTACAGCAGCCCGGTGTTGGCGCCTTTGCGTTCGAGTTCCCGCGAGGCGATCCGCTCGGCGCGCTCGGGATGCTTCGACCACAGTTCCACGTTGATCAGCCCGGTAACGGCGTCGGTGTAATCCGGATGCCCGGCCAGCACAGCCTGGAATTCGCGGCGAGCGTCGTCGTAGCGCCCCTCCCAACTCAGCATCAGCCCGTAGAGCACGCGGGCGTCCACGTCGGCGGGATCGGTCTTCAGGTGGTCCTCCAGCAGCCTCAGTCCCGCGGCGCGTTGGCCCCGGGAAGAAAGGGCGCGCGCTTCCTCGAGGATGCCGGCCCGGGCCTGCGGCGCCAGCACCGTCAACGCCAGGGCCGCCAGCACGGTGGCCAGCAGCAATCTCCAGACCCGGCGCGTGGCCGCAAACCATCCCATGGGGCGATTTTGCCGTGGGCTCGCCGAACCGGTCCAGACCTCTTTGGTTGCGTGGCCGGGTTTACCGGGGTTATGAAAGTAACGGGCCTGCGGGCCGGTCTCCCCCCCTGCTCCAGGGTGCCAGGAAGCGGCATCCGCGCGGGATCCTTCCGCTGTACCATACGGGTATCGGGCGCCGGTATCGGAAGGAAGGCAGATATGCAACCCGAACGGCCATCGCGGCGCCGGTTCCTGCAAAGCGCCGGCATGGCCACCGGAGCCCTGCTCCTCGAACCGGCCGCCGCGCTGCCCCCGCTCCCGCCCGATTACACCGTCCGCATTCAGGCCGCGCCGGTCGAGATTGCCACGGACGAGATCCTCTCAACCATCACTTACAACGGCCAGTTCCCCGGGCCCCTGCTGCGGTTCGACGAAGGCAGGCAGGCCACGGTGGATGTCTATAACGACACCTCGACGCCCGAACAACTGCACTGGCACGGGCAGTTCCTGCCGGTGGATGTGGACGGCGCGGCGGAAGAGGGCACGCCGTTCATCCCCGCGCATGGCATGCGGCGGGTTGTGTTTACGCCCGCGCCGGCGGGCTTCCGCTTCTACCACACGCACAATCGCGCGGGCGCGAACCTCGCGGCGGGCCAGTACACCGGTCGCCGGGCTGACCCTGTTTCACTGCCACCAGCAACTGCACATGGACTTCGGTTTCATGACCCTGTTCGAGTGCGCCTAAAACGCGGAAGATGGTGAAATCCTCAGGGAATCTTAACGACTTTTTAGTTTCGAGTCGATTAGTCTTATATCGGAAAAGCGTCATACCGCCGATAGAAATTATTGATTAGCGTCGCGGGAGCGAACGGGATAGATTAGTCCTAACAACCACACGCCAGGACCGCTCGCCCGGTTAGCGCGCGCACGCCTGAAGCTCCGTAGCCCCGCGTATCGACTAATTTCCGCCTGAGAGGTAATCATGAGAAATAGCGTCTTTGCGTGTTTGATCGCCGGAGTGTCCTCGCTCGTAGTGCCGATCCACGCCCAGCAGCCCGATCCCGCGGCTCAAGCCGCCACGACGCCCGCGCCGGCGGCCGCTCCCGCGAAATCGCCCTTCACGCAGTGGGGCACCGATTTCAGCTTCCTATTCGACGGGTACGTAGACGGCAACTTCAACCACCCGGACTCGGGTTTCAATCAATACCGCAATTTCGATTTCCGAGCCGACACGCTGCACGTGAACATGGGTAAGATCACGATCGATCGCGGCCCGGCTCCGGTGGGCTTCCACCTCGACGTCGGTTTCGGCCAGGCCTTCGACGTGATCCATTCCACGGACCGCGCTCCGGACGCGTTCAAATACTTCGAGCAGGCGTACATCAGCGTGAAGCCGAAGTCGTGGAAGGGTGTGGAGGTGGATGCTGGCGAATTCGTCACCTCCGCCGGCGCCGAAGTGATCGAGAGCAACGCCAACTGGAATTATTCGCGCTCGCTGCTCTTTTCCTGGGCGATCCCGTATTACCACTTCGGTATCCGCACCACCATTCCGATCGGTAAGTTCACCGGCGGCTTCCAGGTGGTGCAGGGTTGGAACAACATCTACGACAACAACAGCGGCAAGACCTTCGGCTTCACCGGATCGTATGCCTGGAAGAAAGTCACGTGGAGCAACGTCTACTACGTCGGACCCGAGAAGATCGGCACCAACCAGGGTGTCCGCAGCCTGATCGACAGCGTGGTTACAGTAAATCCTAACGACAAGCTGAGCTACTACGTGAACGTGGACTACGGCCGCGAAAGGCAGTTGGACAACAGCGTCGCCTCCTGGACCGGTATCGCCGGCGCCGCGCGGTACGCCTTCACTCCCAAGTGGGCCTTCGCCGCCCGCGCCGAGTGGTATGACGACTTCGACGGCTTGATGACCGGCACTAAGCAGTCCATGAATGAAATCACGCTGACCGGCGAGTACAAGATGTCCAACTGGCTCACCAGCCGCCTGGAGTTCCGCAACGACTGGTCGAACCAGCCGACCTTTCAGAGCGGCAGCAACTATGTCAAAACTCAGGCGACCATCCTGCTCGGCCTGATGGCGTACCTGGGTCCGAAGAAATAGCGCACTCGCCCGGTAAAGGGCTCAGTGCTCCGTAGTCAGGAAAATCACGACGCCGCTGCCGCGGAACATCAGGTCCGCCGGCGCTTTAGCGGCGTCGTTTCCCTTTCGCGCCGCGATTCTCCCGTAGACCACCGCCCAGCGGTCATAGTCTGCCGTGCCGAAGCGGAACTTGCCCAGCGCCGTGCGCTTGATCATGTCGGCGAATTTCCGGTTCAGCGCGGCGGCGTCGAGTTCGAAATCGTCGGGCGGCTTGGGCCCCGCCCCGGCATCTTCCACCAGCCAGAGCACCGGCGGCGCGGCGCCCGGCGTGTCGCAGGACTGTTCGCCGACCCAGCGGCCGTCCTTGCGGAACGAGTAGCGGCCGATCACCGCCAGGTCCTTACCCTCGTACGACGGCAACCTGGCCAGGACCTCGCACACCGTCACCGGCGCAATGGGGCCGGCGGCATACGTGGGCGGTATCGCCAACAACATCAGTAATGGGAACCTCAGACTCATCGCGAGACGGAATGCTTCCATTATTATCACGTTCCCCAGGGCGGACAAACCGCTAACTGCGGCGCGTAGCCAGGAAGAGCCACGGAGTGCCGCACGCCGCAAAGAGCCGGCGGCGTCCTGCCGCCCGGTTCGAATGCCGGGCGGCGCTTGGGCGCGTGGCATACTAAGGACTTGGAGTCGCCTTCCAAAGTACAGGATTCTCAGCGGCTTGCGGTACTCGGGCTAGGTTACGTAGGTTGCGTGACCGCGGCCTGCATGGCGCATATCGGGCACCGCGTAATCGGGGTGGACCGCGATCCGTTCAAGGTGGAGAGCGTGCTCGCCGGGCGCGCCCCCTTCTTCGAGCCGGGCCTGGAGGAACTCGTGCGCACCGGGGTGGAATCCGGGCGCCTCTCCGCCACGCTCTCGCTGGCCGATGCCGTGCGCGTTGCGGACGTGGCCCTCATCTGCGTCGGGACGCCCTCGGAAAGACACGGCGATCTCTGCCTCGATCAACTGCGCCGCGTCTGCCAGGAACTGGCAGGGTTGCTGCCGGGGAGGACGCGGCGGCTCATTGTCGCCGTGCGCAGCACGGTGTATCCGGGCACCTGCGAAGGGATCGTCGAAGCGGCACTGGACAACCCGGCCCTGGCAGCGGTGGTGGCTAATCCCGAGTTCCTGCGCGAAGGCGCCGCGGTGAGGGACTTCATGGAGCCGTCCCTGGCCGTGGCCGGCGGCGGCGACGAAGCCGCGGTGAGACAGGTGGCCGCGCTCTATACCGGCCTCGGGGTCGAGCCCGTGCTGGTTTCCCTGCGCGCGGCCGAGTTCATCAAGTACGCCTGCAACGCGTTCCACGCGGTGAAGATCGCGTTCGCCAACGAGATCGGCGCGCTGGCCGCGGAATCGGGCATCGACGGCCGCGAAATTATGGACACCCTCTGCCGCGACGTCTCCCTGAACCTTTCCGCCTCGTATCTGAAACCCGGGTTCGCCTTCGGCGGGAGCTGCCTGCCCAAGGACCTCCGCGCACTGGTCTACCGCGCCTCGCGCTTCGATCTCGAACTGCCGCTGCTCAGGAACGTGCTGCCCTCCAACCACGCCCACCTGGAGCGCGCCACCGCGCTCGCCCTCGAACTCCCCAGCGAACGGCTCGGCGTCTTCGGCCTGGCTTTCAAGGAGAACACCGACGATTTGCGCGAGAGCCCGGTGGTGCAACTGCTGGAGACGCTGATCGGCAAGGGCCGCAAGGTCCGGGTCTTCGATCCGCACATCCAGTTGGACGGGATCTACGGCAGCAACCAGCGCTACCTGATGAACGCCATCCCGCACATCGGCAATCTGCTGGACGGCCGGCTGGAGTCCCTGCTGGAGTGGGCCGATCACCTGCTGATCGCGCAGAAGCCGCCGCAAGCCATGCTGCCGCTCCTCACGGCCAGCGGTAAACCTCTGGTGGACCTGGTGGGCGCGCTGCCCCACGGACTGCCGCGGGGAGCACAGCGTCCCGAGAGCCTCACCGCCTGAAAGATGCGAGAATAGGGCATCCTTCCATGATCTTGTTCAATAACTCCGCCTGGCTTGCCGGTCTGGCCCTGGTGGTTCTCGCCGCGGCGGCGGCCGCCCTGATTCTGATTCGCGCCCGCCGCGCCGGCCTGAACCTGCACCGCCAGATCGCCGACGTGCGCGACGAGATCCGGGCGGCGCGCGACGAAGTGCAGGCCGCGCGCTGCGAAGTACGGGGGACGCGGGGCGAGTTGCAGGCAAACAGCAACGAGGCCGCCTCGACTTTCGCCTTGTTGCGCGACCGCGCCAACGATACCAACCTGCGCGCCGTGCAGATACAGGAAGCGCTGCACCGGGCCGAGATCGGCCTTGACCGTATGCGTCACGTAGAGGCCGGGTTCGACGGGCTCGACAACCGCATTGAGCAGTTCCACTCTCGGCTGGAGGCCCTGCGCGATGCCGTGCGGGAGACCTCCGAATTCATCGCGCGCCGCCCCTCCCACGTGCTTCCCGTCGCGGCCGCCGCCCTGGCTTCGCGAACCGACGCCGAGTTGCTCGAGATGGCCGCGTCGATCGCGATTCTGCGCCCGCTGGTACCCTTCCCGCGCTGGCGGCACGATGCCGACCTGCACAATCCCGACCTCACGTATCAACTGCGCCGCTGGTTCTGGCTGCATTTTAATCAATGCCGCGCGATCGCCCCCATCGTCGTTCCCTGGTACGGCGGCACCCGGCTGCGCACGTTCCTGGGCACCGATCTCAGCTCCCAGATTTACATCGCAGGCTGCATGGAGCCTAACGAATTTGCGTTCCTCGACCGCATCCTGAGGCCGGGGATGACCTTCCTGGACGCCGGCGCCAACGAAGGCATCTATACCGTCTTTGCCGCCGCGCGGGTGGGCAGGGAAGGTTCCGTGCTGGCCTTCGAGCCGAGTTCCCGCGAACTGCAGCGGCTGGAGTTCAATCTCCAGCTCAATGAACTGAACGTGCAGGTTCTTCCGGTGGCGCTGGCCGAAACCGAGGGCAAGGCCAAGTTGAAGGTTGGCGGCTACGAGCACGCGGGGCACAACACGCTCGGCGACTTCGTCTACGACATCGAACCCGGCGGCACGGAACTGGTGGACGTGCGCCGGCTCGACGACATCATCCGCGAACAGGCGCCGGCGCGTATCGACGTGATCAAGATGGATATCGAGGGCGCCGAGTCGCGCCTGGCGAGAGGCGCGAACCAGACCCTGCGCAAATACCGCCCGATTCTCCTGTTCGAGGCCGAGGATGCTTCGCTGCGCAACCAGGGCAGCAGCCGGGAGGAACTCGTGGAGTTGCTGCGCGCCCTGGAGTACACCATGTACGTTTTCGACCGCGCCACCGGTTTGCCGCGCGTGGCCGAATCCGGCGAATACGACCACAACATGATCGCCGCTCCCATGGAGAGCCCGTTGCCGCCCGCGGCCGCCTGGCCCCTGCCCGAGTCCGCTCCAAAATAGTGCAAACCTCCGGCGCCGGTTTGCGTATGAACCAGCATGGGATCGCTCGTCCGCAGTCTGAAGCACGCCGTCCGTTCACTGGCCCGCGATAGGGGCTTCACCGCCACCGTGGTGTTGACGATCGCGGTTTGTATCGCGGCCAACACCGTCACCTTCGCGGTGGTCAATAGCGTGCTTCTGCGGCCGCTGCCGGTGCCCGGCGCGCGCTCCATCCTGCTGATGGCCAACCGCTATCCCAAGGCGGGCGCGGATTTCGGCTACTACTCGGCGTCCGGCGATTACTACGACCGATTGCGCGACGTGCGCGTCTTCACCGGGCAGGCGCTGTTCCGCACCACCGGCCGCACGCTGGAGATCCAGGGCACGCCCGAGCGCGTCACCGCCATGCAGGCGACGCCCTCGCTGTTCCCCCTGCTGCAGGTGCCGCCGGCGCACGGGCGCGCCTTTTCCGATGCGGAAGGCGAGATCGGCCAGGAGAAGAAGGTCATTCTGAGCGACGGGCTATGCCGCCAGTTGTACGGCGCCCCGGAAGCGGCGCTGGGCCGCGACGTGCGCATCAACGGGCAGCCGTACACGGTAGTCGGAGTCATGCCGGCGGGCTTCAACTTCATCGATCCCGAAGTCCGGCTCTGGATTCCCGCGGCGTTCACCGCGGAGGAAAAGCAAGTCCGCCACTCCAATAACTGGCAGAACATCGGCCGCCTCAAGCCGGGCGCCACGCTCGCCCAGGCGCAGGCGCAGGTCGACGCGCTCAACCGCGCCAACCTCGAACGTTTCCCCAACTACAAGGAGTTGCTCATCAACGCCGGTTTTCACACGGCGGTGGTGCCGCTCGAAGATATGCTGGTCAAGCAGGTCCGCTCCGCGCTGTACCTGCTGTGGGGCGGAGCGGCGTTCGTATTGCTGATCGGGGCGGTGAACGTGGCCAACCTGGTGCTGGCCCGCGCCACGCTGCGCCGCAAAGAATTCGCCACCCGCCTGGCCCTGGGCGCCGGGACCGCGCGGCTGATAAGCCAACTGGTAACCGAAAACGTGCTGCTGGCGCTGGCCGGGGGAGGCGCCGGCGCCGCGCTGGGCAATGCGCTGTTGACCGCCCTGGCGCATCGCGGCATCGAAACGCTCCCGCGCGCGGCCGAGATCCGCGTGGACGGCACGGTGGCCCTGGCCATGCTCGCGATGGCGGCGCTGGTCGGAATCTTCATCGGGCTGATCCCCTCGGCCCAGGTCATGCGCGCGCGCCTCAACGACGTGCTCCGCGAAGAGAGCCGCTCCGGCACCGGCGGACGGCGCGCCCGCCGCGTCCGGCAGGCCCTGGTGGTGGCGCAGTTCGGACTGGCCTTCGTACTCCTCGCCGGCGCCGGATTGCTGCTGGCCAGCTTCCGCCAACTGCTGCGCGTGGATCCCGGGTTCGACGTTCATGGCGTGGTCACGGCGGCTACCAGCGCCCCGCAATCCCTGTACCCCAAGGATGCCGACGCGCGCCTGCTCATGGATCGCGTGCTCGAAGCCATCCGCGGTATCCCCGGGGTGACTGCGGCGGGAGCCACCAGCAACATCCCGTGGAGCGGCGATCACAGCGACAGCGTCATCCTGGCCGAGGGCTACACCATGAAACCGGGCGAGTCCGTGATCTCGCCCGAACAGATTGTGGTGACCCCCGGATACTTCGAGGCCATGCGCATTCCGCTGGTAGCGGGACGCGCATTCAACGAGCACGATCGCGAATCCGACCCCGGCGCCATCATCGTGGACCAGCGGCTGGCGCGCCGCTTCTGGGGTGACCGTAACCCGCTCGGCCGGCGCATGTATTTTCCGCAGGACATCAACGACCTGTTCAAGATCGACGAGCACACCAAGTGGATGACCGTGGTGGGGGTGGCGCGTCCGGTCCACACCGCGGACGTGGAAGGCAACGGCAACCCCGTGGGCACGTACTACCTGCCCTACGCTCAGCACGTGCAGCGCGGCTACTCGCTGGCCATCAAGGCCTCCGGCGATACCGGCGCGATCCTGCGGGCCGTGCGCGCGCGCTTCGCCGCGGCGGCGCCCAGCCTGGCGCTGTTCGATGTGCACACCATGGAGGAGCGCGGCGATCTCGCGCTGGCTTCGCGCCGCGCCTCGCTGACCCTGGCAATGTTCTTCGGCGGACTGGCCCTGTTCCTCTCCGGAATCGGCATCTACGGCGTACTGGCCTACCTGGTGACGCAGCGGCAGCGCGAAATCGGCATCCGCGCGGCCCTGGGTTGCACCGCGGGCGGCGTGATGAAACTCGTGCTCGGCGAAGCGATGTGGCTGCTCGTTGCGGGCCTCGCGCTGGGGGCGGCCGGCGCGGTGGCGCTGCGCTCCGTGGTGGCGGGCGAACTCTACGGCGTCAAGCCGCTGGATCCGGCGGTGATGCTGGTCGTGGTGCTCACGCTGGCCGCGGTCGGCCTGGGGGCCTGCGTGCCACCCGCGCGCCGCGCCACCCGCGTGGACCCGGCGATCACGCTCCGCGAGCAATAGCGGTTATCCCCGCGCCGTCACTTCCACGATGCCGCGGTCGGCGTCCACCCTCACCCGGTCGCCCGTGCGGATGAATTCGAACGGGCTGCGCTCCAGGTCCGTGATCATCGGGATGGAGTTCACGATGCAGCCCAGCGCCGCCAGCGAATCCACCTCCAGGTTGACGAACGCCACCGGCGCGTTGCCCTCCAGCTTCGCCAGACCGAGCACCATCGGGGTCGCCGAAGAGCCTTTCGTCGAACGGATCACCAGCACCCGCCCCCGCAGGCAGCAGCCTTCAAGCGGATGCCCCACCGCGATCACCGTCCCCTGCACCGGATCCACTTCGCCCCAGAAGGAGAGCATCGCGTCGGCTACCAGAGCCTCGCCTTCGGCGCAGCCGCCCACCACGCCGCGCCCCTTCACCGTCACCGGTTCACTCATCGCCCAGCCACCTCCCGGCCACCGCCGCCTCGATGCAGGGCCGCGTTTCGGCGACGATCACCTCCGCCCCGATCATCCCGCGCGCGTAATGGGCCTGCTTGAACCCGGGGGTCACGATGCGGCGCGCCGGCATCCGCATGTTGGTCGGGCAGGTGTCGCAGAGGATACGGCCGCCGGCGGCTTCGATGATCGCGGTGTAGCCCATCGCGTCCGCCGATGCCCGCGTGGCGCGCGCCGCGTCCACCCACAGGCGCACATGCGCGGCGATGCGCCTGCCCTTGAGCAGCGCCGCGATCTCCGCGATCTCGTGAATGCTCGCGTGCGGGCAGCCCAGGATCACGGTATCGATCTCCTCGCCCGTGGGATTGCGCAGCGCCCGGTACATCCCGCGCAGCGTTTCATCGGTGAAGCTCAGGTACTCCGCCGGCACGTCGCCGTGGAATGCCGCTTCCAGCGTGGGCGCCTCCGGAGTAACCCCGGCGATGTGGCACATGGAGACTCCGCCGGAGGTGGCCAGCGCGGCGCACAGTTGCTTGGCTTCGTCCTGCGACGGGCGGCGCACGCCGTGGAACACGGGGATGCCCAGCCCGGCCCGGTTCCCCGCGAAGTACCCGAGCGCACCCCAATCCGTGGGGCTGTCCAGGTCCGCCGATACCTCGATGCGCAGCGTGCCCTTGCGATGCTCGTCCAGCAGCACGCCGAATTCCGGCACCAGGCCGAGCAGCGACGCCGCCATCGCGCTCTCGGTGCCGTGCCTCGTAGTGCGCGCCCCCAGGATGGAATTCGCGTACACCACCGCGGAGGATTCGGTCCAGGCGCAGATCTCGCCTTTGAGCGGCACGTTGCCCACCAGATACGGCGCGCAGGTGAAGGTATTCAGGAAGCCCGCCTCCGCCGCCAGCGCGTTGATCTCCCGCTGCGCGCGCACCTGCTCGGGATCGTTCTCGGGCGTGTCCAGCTCGTCCATCGTCAGGAACAGTGTGTGCACCGTGCAGACGCAGCCGGGCGCGGTAGCGTGGGAGCAGGCTTCGCGCAGGTCGGCCGCCTGCTGTTCCAGAGTGTGCCGCGAAGCGCCGCGCGCCATCACGTTGGCCACGGGGAAAAGCGCGTGCGTGTTGGTCACGGGGATCAGCCGGCCCGCGCCCATCACGCCGCCCCACTCCACCAGCCAGCGCATGCACTTTGCGAGGTACGGCCCGCGGCTGCCATCGAGCACGGACTGCTGCTCCGCGGTCAATTCCATCGGCGATCCTCCCCCTCATGATAGTCCACCGCGCGTTGAGGATACACGCAATCACAATGGCACGTCGTGTGCTCCTGCAAGTGAGGAGGTCATGAATGATGAGGAGTCAACTTGCTGCTATTGCAATATTTGCGATGTCTCATACATCTTCTGGCTCGAGTCAGCAGGTTCCGATTTACCAGGTCAAGGTGATCGAGCGCACGGTGAGTGCGGTCAACTACCAGTATCAGGGCGATCCCACACACATCGATTTCCGCGGGACCGTACTGATGCCCGCGGCCAAAGGCGATGCCGAGGTCCAGTCGAAACAGGGACGCACGCGCATCGACGCGCGCTTCTCCGGCGTCGGAGCGCCATCCAGGTTCGGCCCTGAGTACCTGACCTATGTGCTCTGGGCGGTCACTCCCGAAGGAGGGGCGCGGAATCTCGGCGAGGTAGTCGCCGATTCGGGCGATCGTGCGCACATCAAAGTGACAACGAGTCTGCAGGCGTTCGGCATGATCGTGACCGCGGAACCGTATTCCGCGGTGCGGCAACCGGGCAACGTGGTCGTGCTGGAAAATCAAGTCCGCTCCGACACCATTGGGCGCATTGAGCCGATCCACGCCAGGTTCGAACTGCTGCCCCGCGGCAACTATACGTATGATCATTCCGCAGCCGCCAACCAGCCTCCGGGTCCCAAGGTCTCCATGAAGCGTTACGAGAGTCTGTTGGAACTCTACCAGGCGCAGAACGCGATCGCGATCGCGCGGTCGCAGGGCGCGGACCGCTATGCCCCGGACGCACTCGCCAAGGCGGACGCCCTGTTCACCCAGGCGAGGCAGATGGAGGATCACAAGGGAAACCGCGACACCGTCGTGGCCCTTGCGCGCCAGGCAGCCCAGACCGCGGAGGACGCGCGCGCCATCGCGAGCAAGCGCCAGGAGGACGAGGAACTCGCACGGACCAAGGCACAGTTGTCTCGGGAGCAGAGCCGTCGCGAAGCCGCCGAGCAAGCCGCGCGCCAGGCGCAGAACGATGCCAACCAGCAGCAAGCGCGATTTGAGGCGGAACGTGCGGCGCGCGAGCGGGCCGAAGAGGCCTCACGGGCGGCAGCGGCGGCCGCAACCCCTCCTCCCCCGGCCACCCCTGAGCCGCCGCGCGAATCCGCACGGGCCGAGGCGGCTCAGAAAAGCGCGCTTCGTCGGCAACTGCTCGAGCGCATGAGCCGCTACCTGCCGGCCATCGATTCGCCGCGCGGAATTGTGGTCACAATCCCGTCCACCTCCTTCCGGGGCGAGGCGCTGGATCCGGTCGCCGCGGAACGCATCTCGCAGTTGGCAACCGTGATAGCGGCGCAGCCCGGCTTGAACACCAAAGTGGATGGGTACTCGGACGGCGACGGCACGGCGGGGGACGTTGCATCGAAGATCCACGCAGACGCAGTCCGCGACGCCCTCGTGCGCGGAGGCTTGAGCCCGAACGCGGTGGAGGCCAGGGGCTTGGGCGGCAGCCGGCCCATGGTCGCGAACAATACGCTCGCCGGCAGGCAGCGGAACCGTAGAGTCGAGATCGTCGTTTCCGGCGACGCCATCGGCACTCTGGCCAACTGGGATCACGCTTACAGTCTTGTCTCCAGCCAGCGTTAGCTAACGTTCCATCGCCTGGATCTCGCTCCACACGGCTGGATCCACCGGCACGCCGAGCGCGGTATTCTCCGCGCGGAGTTGCGGCGTGCGTTCTCCGGGGTAGCGCGCGCCGATCGATTCCACGATCCCGTCCGCGATCCCGTTCGCGGCTGCGTCCGCGCCCAGTCCCGCGAGGTCCATCGCCAGGAAGAACTGGCACAGTCCGGCTTCCCGTTCCGGGTCGCCGGGGATCTGGTGCGTGGCCAGTCCGCCGGACAGCATCGCCGCGGTCAGGTCGAGCAGGATCGCCAGTCCCGAACCTTTCCAGTAGCCGGCGGGCAAGGGCCGCCCCGAGGCTTCGATGGCCGCGGGGTCGCGCGTGAGCCGGCCCTCGGCATCGAACCCGCCCTCCACCGGCAGCATCTCGCCGCGCGCGCGGTAGCTGGCCAGCGCGCCATAGGAGAACTGCGACATGGCCATGTCCAGCACCACGTGGCCGCGTGCCCGCGGCACCGCCAGGATCAGCGGATTGTTGCCCACCCGCGCCTCGGCCCGTCCCCAGGGCGGCATGTTGGGCATGGTGTTGGTCCAGCACGCCGCGATGCACCCAGCCTCGGCCGCCTGCCATCCGTAGGTGCCGCCGCGCATCCAGTGGTTGGTGTTGGCCAGCGCCACCGCTCCCACCCCGTGCTCCCGCGCCAGGGCGATCGCACGCCCCATGCTCTGCCACGCGTTCAGGTTCCCCGGACCGCGGTTGCCGTCCCAACGCTCCAGGCCCCCGTGCGCGCGCACCAGTGCGGGCTCGGCGCCCACGTCCACGCGTCCGGCGCGGATCATGCGCACGAAGCGCGGGAAGCGGCTCGCCCCGTGGCTGTAAACCCCGTCGCGCGTGGTTTCCGCGAACAGGCGCGCGCACCGGGTCGCGCGCTCCTCGCTGAAGCCCAGCTTGCGCAGCACGCCGGTGAGCGTTTCGTGGAGTTCCTCAAAGCGGATTCGCGGCATGGAAACAGCCAGCATAGCGCGCGCCCGATCGGCCCGGCGCTCCCGGCGTTATACTCAGGCACATGAACCGGCGATATTTTCTCGGCGCCGCCGTATCCGCGGGCGCGGTTCTGCGCTCCGGTCTCGCGGCCAGTCCCAATGACACCGTCCGGGTGGCGTGTGTGGGAGTGCACGGCCGTGGACGGGATCACATTCGCGCGTATAGCAAGATGGCCAATGTGGAAATCGCCGCGGTCTGCGACGTGGACGAGTCCGTCCTCAATGACCGCGTGAGCGAGATTGAAAAATCCTCCGGACGCCGTCCCACGGGGTACACGGACTTCCGCCGCCTGCTCGAGAACAAGTCCATCGACGCGGTTTCCATCGCCACCCCGAACCACCATCACACCCTGCAGACCGTGTGGGCCTGCCAGGCCGGCAAGGACGTGTACGTGGAGAAGCCCTGCTCGCACGACATGTTCGAGGCCCGGCAGATCGCCGCCGCCGCGCGCAAGTACCAGCGCATCGTGCAGCACGGCACGCAGCAGCGCTCCGGCGTGGGCCGCGACGCCGTACAGAAAATGCGCGACGGCGTGCTCGGCGACGTCTACATGGCGCGCGGCCTGTGCTTCAAGCGGCGCGACACCATCGGACGCAAACCGGCCTCGCCGGTGCCGCCGGGCGTCCACTACGATCTCTGGCTCGGCCCCGCGCCGGTGCACGAATTCACCGCTAACCGCTTCCATTACAACTGGCACTGGTTCTGGGATTACGGCAACGGCGACCTCGGCAACCAGGGCGTGCACCAGCTCGACATGGCCCGCTGGGGGCTCGGCGTAAAATATCCGACGAAGGTCAGCGCCATCGGCGGGCACTTCATGTTCGACGACGACCAGGAGACGCCCAACACCCTCAACGCCAGCTTCGAATTCGAGGAAGCCGGCAAGCGGAAGATGCTCGTGTTCGAGGTCCGCCACTGGATCTCGAATCACGAAGCCGGCATCGGCGAGCCCTCTCCGGGCAACACCGTGGGGACGGTCTTCTACGGCTCCAAGGGCTATCTCGCGGTGCTGGACGAGGACCACAGCAAATACTACAGCTTCCTGGGCCGCGATCAATCCCCCGGACCTTCCTCCGACAAATCCACCAATCACTGGGCCAACTTCATCGACGTGGTGCGCAGCCGCAAGCAGGAGGATCTCCACGCGCCGATCGAAGAAGGCGCCATCTCGACCACGCTGGTTCACCTGGCGAATCTCTCTTACCGGCTGGGACGCACCCTGCACTTCGACGCCGCGACTTACTCCTGCACCGGCGACGACGAAGCCAACCGCATGTTCCAACGCCCGTACCGCAAGCCGTTCGAGGTTCCGGAAACCGTGTAAGATCTCGCGTGAACCGGCAAGCTGTGTGTTACGCTAGCTTTACCGATGCCCAGTCCTTCCGGCGGAGCAGTGTGTCCCCCTGAAACCGAGCGCCCGTACCTTTCCATCGTCGCCACCGCGCGCAACGATAATCACGGGGGCAATCTGCTGGGACGTATGCAGGTTTTTGTCTCCGCCTGGATCGAGCAGGCGCGCCGCCACAACCTCTCCTCGGAGCTGATCCTGGTGGAATGGAATCCGCCTGAGGATAGGCCGCGGCTGGCCGAGGCCCTGCGCTGGCCCGAGGACACCGGTCCCACGCGCGTGCGCATCATCGAGGTTCCGGCGGAGATTCACCGTTGCTATCGGCACGCCGAGGCCCTCCCCCTCTACCAGATGATCGCCAAGAACGTCGGCATCCGGCGCGCGCGCGGCGAGTTTGTCCTGGTCACCAACATCGACATCGTCTTCTCCGACGAAATCGTGCGCTTCCTGGCTGAACGCAAGCTCGAAAAGGGCAAGCTCTACCGCACGGACCGCTACGACGCGGCCACCGACGTTCCGGTGGACGGCACGCTCGACGAGCAACTCGCCTACTGCCGCGGCCACATCATCCGGCTCTGCGCGCGGCACGGCATCTACAAGCTCACCGAAGACGGCATGCGCGAGAACCTGCCCGGCGATATCGTTCCGCCGGATTCCGGCATCTGGTTCGGCGAGGGCTGGTTCGAGATCGAGCGCTACGTGATCGACTACTTCCGCTGGATGGCCGACGACGCGGATCTCTTCCTGCGAGTGCCTCCCGGGGGCGGCACGCTCAAGTTCGAGGTCGAAGCCGGACCCGGCGTCGGCGCGCCGCCACACACCCTGCAGGCCCTGGATGAGGACGGAAAGGTGGTGGCGGAGTGGCTGCTCATCAGCCGCACCACCCTGCGGCTGGACATCCCCGATACGCCCGGCGGACGGCGCCGCGTCCGCTTCCGCGCGCCCGGCGGCGGGCTGCCCATCGTGCACGATCCGCGCATCACCAATTTCCGCTTCTACCGCGTGGAATGGATGCAATCCAAGGCGCCGGATTTCGCTCCCCATCCCTTCGGCAAAACCGTGAAGAAGTGGATGCCGATCCTGCTGCGCCTGCTAAAGGACCGCTTGAAGGCCAATCCCCTGACCTTCCCGCTAGCCGGTCCGCGCGCCTTCTTCAGCGCCGTCCGCCTACTGCGCCTGCTGGGCCTGGACATCTTCGATGGCGGCGCCGCCTTCCGGCTGTGCGAGGGATGGCACTCGCTGGAGGACACCGGCGGCATCACCTTCCGCTGGGCGCACTACAATTCCGAATTCGCCATCTGCTTCCAGGATGGCTCCACGCGGCTGGGCATGCTGGTGGAACCCGGACCCTCGCTCGGCTTCGCGCCCTTCGACCTCGTGCTCCGGATCGAGGGAAAGGAGATCGGGCGCGCGCGCGTCCGCGGGGTCAGCTACGTGGAATTCGACCTGCCCATCCGTCAGGGCGAGGAAGTGCTCCTCAACCTGAATCCCGAAAACCCCAGCGGCGCGTGGGGACAGCCCATCCCGGGCGACGTGCGCACGCTGAACTATCGTGTGCTGGTTTGCGGACGCGGCACCCCGCCGGAGCACCCCGCTCCGCCGGATCCCGCGCCGCCCGTCGGTAAGTGGCCGACCCGCCTGCTGGCCACGCGGCCGGCCGAAACCGACTGGGTGGCCGATCTCGCCCCGCAGGCCAAGGCCATCGCCGAAATGGGCAGGCCCCACTTTCTCCACCTCTATGCGTGCGGCGATTTCCAGATGATGGCGCGCGAGGATTGGGATGACGTCCGCGGCTACGCCGAGCTCGACGAGTTCTCCATGCACCTGGACTCCGTCTTCAGCTACGCGGCATACTACAGCGGCAAGGACGAAGTCTTTCTGCCCGACCCGATGCGCATCTACCACATCGAGCACGGCATCGGCTCCGGCTGGACACCGGAGGGCCACAACGCGCTCATGGAGCGCATCACGCGCAAGGGCATCTCGCAACTGGTCTTCGCCGACGTGGCCGCCATGGTGGCCCAGATGCGCCGCCTCCACGCCACCATGATCTTCAATCTCGACGATTGGGGCATGGCTGGCGAACAACTCCAGGAGACCACCCTGGACCGCACGCAGGTGGTGAGCTAGGTGTCCACCCGCCCGCAACCTTACATCTCGGTGGTGGTGGCCGCGCGCAACGATAACCACGGCGGCGACATGGTGCGCCGCATGCAGGCCTGCGTGGATTCGTGGGTCGGCCTGGCCGCCCGGTTCGGCATGCCGTCCGAATTCCTGGTGGTAGAGTGGAACCCTCCGGCGGACCGCCCGCCGCTGCACACCGAACTGCGCCTGCCCGGCCCCGGCGGCCTGTGCAGCGTGCGCTTCATCGAGGTCTCGCGCGAGATCCACCACTCCCTGCCCTTCGGGAACGCCATCCACTTCCACCAGATGATCGCCAAGAACGTCGGGGTGCGGCGCGCGGCGGGCGAGTTCGTGCTCGCTACCAACCTCGACATCATCTTCTCCGCCGAGCTGATGCGCTACCTCGCGGAGCGCAGGCTCGACCCCAAGGCCTTCTACCGCATGGACCGCTGGGACATCGCCCGCGAGATCCCCTCGCCCGCCCCGATCGACGACGTGCTCGCCTTCGCCTCGAACAACCTAAAACGCGTCTGCGCCCGCGAAGGCACCTGGGATTCCTCCGGCGACGGCCTGCGCCCCGTCGAAACCCCCGACATCGTCGCGCCCGATTCCGGCCTCCGGCTGGGCCGCGGCTGGTACGGCGTGGAAGACAGCGACGGATTCGCCAAGCGCTCTCCCGGACCGCTGGCGGAGATCGTCTTCCAGCGTCCTCACGCGGGATGCCACCTGTTGATCGAAGCCGATTCCGGCCCCAGCGCGCGCGACGGCCGCGCTGAGTGGCAGGTGCTGGA
This sequence comes from Acidobacteriota bacterium, assembly GCA_018268835.1. GTDB lineage: Bacteria > Acidobacteriota > Terriglobia > Bryobacterales > Bryobacteraceae > Solibacter. The sequence continues at coordinate 18,747 of JAFDVU010000009.1, forward strand.
TTCGGCCGGCGCCGTCGCCGCTTCCGCCGTGGTCGAGGGTCGCTGCCGCCTCCGCCTTACCCTGCCCCGCGGCGAACTGGAAGGCACGCTGCGGCTGCGCCATGCCGCCCCCGGACTCGGGCTCAAGGAAGACGTGCGCCTGCTCGAAGTGCGCGTGTTCTCCATCCGCTGGGAACGTGGCCCGTCCGGCGATCGGTGGGGCTTCGACGTCGAAGAGCGCGCCCCCGGTGTGGACTGGACCCGGCGCTTCCCCTCTGTAAGCCCCCACGCCGCCGCCATGCGCGATCCGCTCTACCTGCACACCAACGGCTGTGGCGATTTCACCATGATGTCGCGCGATGCCTGGCTCGCCCTGCGCGGCTATCCCGAATTCCCCATCTGGCCGACTCACCTGGACGCGCTGTTGTGCTACGCCGCCTACCATGCCGGTTTCGCCGAGGTTGTGCTGGAAGATCCCATACGCATCTTCCACATCGAGCACCAGGCGGTGTGGACTCCGGAGACCGAGGAGGAACGCCGGGAGCGTGCCGAAAAGCGGGGCATCCCGCTGGTGGGCTACTCCACTTTCATCGAACACTGCCAGTTCATGCGGCGCTTCAACGTGCCTCTCATTTTCTGCGGCGCCGGATGGGGCCTGGCCGGCCGCGACTTACCCGAAACGGCCTTTTAAGGGGCATGCTATGTGGCACGGCGATTACCTGTTCCTGCTGAGTAACCTGGTCAAGAAGGATTTCAGAATCCGCTACCGCAACATGTCCCTGGGCGTGTTCTGGTCGCTGTTGAATCCGCTGGTGACCATGGCGGTCCTGACCTTCGTCTTCACCCAGATCTGGCCCAGCGGACAGCCGCACTTCCCCGTGTTCGTGCTCTGCGGGCTGGTTCCGTTCAACTTTTTCACCATGGCGTGGGCCAGCAGCACCAGTTCCCTGCTGGACAACACCTCGCTGATCAAGCGCGTGCCCGTCCCGCGCGAGGTCGTGCCCATCGCCACCGTCCTCGGCAACAGCGTCCACCTGCTGATCCAGATCGGCCTGTTGCTGGCGTTCACGCTCGCCTTCGGACTGGGCGTCAACCGTTACTGGCTCTGGCTGCCGCTGTTGTGGATCCTGGAGATCGGCTTCGTCTGCGGCGTCTCCATGATCACGGCGGCCGTCAATGTCTATGTGCGCGACACGCGCTACATCGTCGAGAGCGTCAATGTCGTTCTCTTCTGGCTGGTGCCGATCTTCTATTCCTTCGATAAAATTCCGCCGCAATACCACGAGATTTACGCCTACAATCCGATCGCGGCGCTGGTCATGGCCCTGCGCAACGTGCTCATGGAGGGCGTCCCGCCGCCGCCCAGCATCGTCTGGAAGCTCAGTTGCGCTTCGGTGCTTACCTTCGGCCTGGGATGGCTGGCCTTCCGCAAGCTCAAGCAGGGATTCTACGATTACATCTAGCGCATGGCCATCATCGAAGTAGACCGCGTCTCCAAGACTTTCCCGCGCGCCGGTGAAGCCAAACTTCTGCGCACACACATCGAGGAGATGTTCCGCCGCAAGCGGCACGATCCGTTCTACGCGCTGAAGAACGTCTCCTTCCGGCTGGAGAAGGGCGAGAACCTCGGGGTGATCGGCGGCAACGGGGCCGGCAAAACCACGCTGCTCAGCCTGGTTTCCGGACTGTGCCGTCCCGAGGAGGGCACCGTCGCGGTGAGCGGGCGCGTCGCCCCCATGCTCGAATTGGGCTCGGGCTTCCATCCGGAACTGACCGGCAAGGAGAACGTGATGCTCAACGCCTCCCTGCTGGGCCTCTCCCGCCGACGCACCGAGGAGTGCTTCGGGCGCATCGTCGAATTCTCCGGGGTGGGCGACTTCATCAACCAGCCGATCCGCACCTATTCGAGCGGCATGATCGTGCGCCTGGCGTTCTCCGTGGCCGCGCACGTGGATCCCGATATCCTGCTCATCGACGAAGTGCTCGCCGTGGGCGACCAGGCGTTTCAAGCCAAGTGCTTCGATCGCATCAAGGCGTTCCGCAGCGCCGGCAAGACCCTGCTCTTCGTCTCCCACGCGCCCGGCCTGGTGAAGGAGTTGTGCGAGCGCTGCCTGTGGCTGGACCACGGCCAGGTGATGATGGACGGCCCGGCGGACGAAGTGCTCGCCGCCTACCAGGCGCGCGGCCGGTAGCTACTCGACGCGCGTTTCCTTCAGGTCCAGCTTCGCCATGCCCCAATCTTCGTGATTGAAGATGAACGGCGATTTCAGCCGGTTCATCTGCGCCGCCCAGCGCAGCACGTCCTGGTTATCCAGCCAGGGGATGCCCGACTCCGCCAGCCGCTGGAACAGGCGCGTCTGCCCTTCCGGCGTCCAGCCCGACCCGGTGGCGTGCTCGATGTGGTAGATCCGCATCGGGTCTTCCAGAATCACCTCCCGCGCGCCGCCGTGATGCGCCGCCACGCAGAACAGCGAATCGATGTTCATCGAAAACAGGTCGAACTCCGGGTAGCCGCGCAGGTCGAACCAGTGCTCGCGCGCCAGCAGCGTGAAATCGCCGCACCCGTTGGTGTGCAGGAACAGCGGCGGCAGCGGCGGTTCGGCGGGCGCGGGTGGCGCGGCTTCCGGCTCGTTGACCCGCCGCACCTTCAGGTAGCGGCGGAAAATCCGCCGCATGCGCTCCGAGACCGGCACTGTCAACTCCACCCGGTCGCCGCCCGTGGACAGCCGCTCCGCCGCGTGGTCGATCATGCCCAGCAGCGTGTTCACCCGCGCCACCAGTCCGATGGGGCGCAGGCTGAGCGCTCCCCCGGCTCCCGGGCGGTATCCGGCGTGGAAGACGCGGAAGTTCAGCTCGCGCGGATCCCCGGGGACCGCGCCGCCGCCGTTGCGCGTTTCAAACAGCACGCGGCGCGGCGCCGGCGCGGGCAGCGGCAGGCTCAGGCGGCTGCGCACCGCGAGGCTGAACGACGCCAGTTGATTCCCCCCGTCGCCGGACACCTCGATGCGCGCCGGCTGTCCGCCGGTTCCCGGCCCCGGCTCCAGTTCCAGCTCCAGCGCCGCGCCGCGCCCTCCGGCGTCGCCCAGCAGGATTTCCGCGCGCGGTCCCGCCCAGCGGAACGGCTCCTGCCGCGCGTACTTCTCGATCGGGTACCAGCCGCGGCCGAACAGGATCCCCTGGTCGGGCGGCGCGATATCGTCCCGGGCCAGGGTTCGCTTGCCCTCCGGAGTCACGGGGAAACTGCCCTCGCGCGCGTTGATCCGCAGCAGGTGCGAACGGCACCAGGCCAGTTGCTCTTCGATGGGACGCTCCACCGGCACGTCGCTCATCGCGTCGTAGCGGTCGATGCGGTACATCGCGCCGGTCTCCAGGCGCCTCTGCGCGATGTACTCTGCCAGTTCGCTCGAGAACAGAATGTCGATGTTGGTCGCCAGGATGAAGCGCCCCCTGGCGCGGCGGATACCCACGTTCTTGGCGATCATCTGGTACAGCGGCAGCGCTTCGGCATGCGCGAAGCGGCGGTGCACTTCGCCCGGCACTTCGATAAAGCGCACGTCGCACGGGCCACGGCCGCCGGGCCAGCGCAGGGCTTCGCGCAGCCGCGGGCGGCCGGGCAGGGGATTCCACTCGACGAAGATCAGCTCGGAGGGAATCTGGAACCGCGCCGCCTGTGCCAGCCATCCGCCGGCGAAGGCCTGCATGCGGCCCAGCAGGTTGCCGCCGTGATCGTCGTTGCGCGCCGTGACTACGATCGAGAGATAGGGCTCCGCGGACAGACCGGCCGGCGGCACATCCGCCTGCCGCCCCGCCGGCGGCTCTCCGCCCGCCTGGTTCACTTGGGACGCGCGGTCAGGCACAGGTGCCAGCCGAATGCGCGTTCCAGCGCCCGGAACAGGAAGCGCGGCATCAGGCGCCAGTACCACATGCGCCGATAGCGATACTGCACGTATTCCGGGATGTAGTAGGGGAAGATGTGGTCCACCTCGGTCTTCGTGGTTTCGAAGCCGTGCTCCCGCAGCAATTCCCGTCCCGCCGTGCGCGAGTAGCTGTACGTCACCGGGCAGCCGGTCTGCGCCTCGGAGTACTCCGCGATCAGCCGGTCCAGCTTCCAGAACTGCCCCTTGCCGTACACGAACAGGATCCACAACACCTTCCACGACCACCGGTTGTAGACCATGATCTTCAAGGTGCTCTGGGGCGTCACGTACTTGCGGATCTCCTCCAGCACCGCTTCCGGATGCGGCGTGTGGTGGATCACCCCGAAGGAGTACACCAGGTCGTACTTCTCCACCGGGACGGTCTCGCTCAGCTTCTCCGCGTTGGCCTGGTAGAAGCGCACGCGGTCCTCGAAGCCGAATACCTTGGCCCGCTGCCGCGCCACTTCCAGCGATTTTTCGGTGAGGTCCACCGCCGTAACCTGCGCGCCGGCGCGGGCGAAGCTGATCGTGTCCGTGCCGATGCCGCAGCCGATTTCGAGCACCTTCTTGCCCTTCCAGCGCTCAAACTCGGCGAACCCCGGAATGTGGTACTCCACCATGTATTTGCGCGCTTCGACCTCGTCGAAGTACTCGCGCGTGCCCACCGGCTTGGGAGAATGCCGGATGTTGCACGGCCGCGCGTTCCAATAGTCGTGTACCTTGGCGACCGGAACCTGCTCGAAGGATTCAATCGGCTTCATGCGCCGTTATACCGCCACTTCGCGCGATTGGAGTTGCTGCGTCGCGCGGCTCTTGCCCAGCGTGAAATATTCCGGAACCGCCTCGCGCGCTTCCGGCGAAAGCATGCGCCAGCAATCGATCACGAATTCCGGACCGTTCTCGAAATCGCCCGCGGTCAGCTTGCCGAACTCCGGCCACGGGGTCGTGATCGCCAGCACGTCGCTCTGCCGCACGCAATCCAGCATACCGGCGGCGTAGGTGATGTTGCCGGAAAGTTGCCGCGCCGTATTCCCCATCGCGGAGGGATCGTAAACCACCACCCGCGCGCCCGATTCCAGCAGTTGCTTCGCGATGGCCACGCCCTGCGATTCCTCGATGACTTCCGTGTAGGGCTTGTAGGAGAGCCCCAGCAGCCCAGCGGTGCCGCCTTCCGGCAGCCGCGCCAGGATCATCTCGGCGATGCGCGGCACCTGCCGCCGGTTCATCGCGTCCGTGGCCTCGGCCAGCAGCGCCGGGACGCCGTTGGCGCGCGCCAGCGCGGAGAACGCCACGTTATCGCGCGGGAAGCACGGTCCGCCGTAGCCCAGCGCGCCCTTCAGGTACTTGGTGCCGATGCGCGTGTCGCAGCCGATCGCCGCCGTGACCACGTCCACGTCCGCTCCCGGCAGCGTCTCGCACACCTGCGCCAGCATGTTGGCGTAGGAGATTTTGGTGGTGACGAAGGTGTTCACGGAGAGCTTGGTCAGCTCCGCGTTCACGTAGTTCATGCGCCGGATCCGCGGATTGCTCTCGCACACCCCGGTGTACAACTCTTCGAGCGTGGCCCCGGAGCGCGCATCGCTCTCCCCGATCAGGATCATGTCCGGGTTGAGCATGTCCCGCACCACGCTGCCCAGCGCGATGAACTCGGGGTTGTAGCACAGGCCGAAATCCACCCCGGCTTTCTTGCCGCTGGCCGCTTCCAGCGCCGGCAGCAGCGAGCCTTCCACCGATCCGGGCATCACCGTGCTGGAGAGCACGACCACGTGCCACGTATCCTTGGTACGCAGCGCCGCACCGATCTTTTCCGCGGCCTTCAGCACGTACTCCACCGAGAAACGTCCGTCCGCTCCCGAAGGCGTGGGCACAATGATGAACGTGATGTCGGTCGCGTGGATAGCCTCGGCGTAATCCATCGTGGCGGAGAGCCGCTCACGGTTGGCGGCGATCATCTCGGCAAGCTGCGGTTCGTTGACCGGCGGCCGCCCTTCCTGAATCGCCTGCACGTAGGCGGGGTTGATATCCACCCCGATAACCGTGTGGCCTTTGTGCGCCATCACGGCGGCCATGGGCGCTCCCAGCTTACCCAATCCGATGATTGATAACTTCATACGCACTTATTCCTGTCTGACAATGGGCATGCGCCACCCGGTGCCGAACGCGCGCGACGTCACCTTCAGTACCGGAGCGGCCTGCTTCCGTTTAAATTCCGCAATGCGGACTAACTTTAACACTCTGCGGACAGTCGCTTCATCGTAGCCCCGGGCGATGATCTCTTCCGCGCTCATGCACTGCTCCACGTGCAGCTCCAGAATCTCGTCCAGAACATCGTACGGGGGCAGGCTGTCCTGGTCCGTTTGGTTCGGCCGCAACTCCGCCGACGGCGCCTTGGTGAGGGTGGATTCAGGAATCCCCGGACCGCGCCGGTTGCGCCATCGCGACACCCGGTAGACCATCATCTTGGGCAGGTCCGCGATCACCGCCAGGCCGCCGTTCATATCCCCGTAGAGCGTGCAGTAGCCCACGCTCATCTCGCTCTTGTTGCCCGTGGTGAGCAGCAGCGACCCGAACTTGTTGGACACCGCCATCAGCAGGTTGCCGCGGATGCGCGATTGAATGTTTTCTTCGGTGACGTCCGCCTTGAGGCCCGCGAACGGCTCGGCGAGCACGCCTTCGTAAGTCTGCATGATGCCGCCGATCGGCAGCAGCATGGTACGGATCCCCAGGTTCTTCGCCAGGTCCACGGAATCGTCCACGCTGCCCTGGCTCGAATAGACTGAGGGCATCATCACCCCCAGAACGTTTTCCGGTCCCATCGCGTCCGCCGCGATGGCCGCCGTCAATGCCGAATCGATGCCGCCGGAAAGCCCCAGCAGCACGCTGCGGAACCGCGTCTTCCGCGCGTAGTCCCGCACGCCCAGCACCAGCGCGTTCCAGATCTCCGCCTCGGGCGTGAAATCGTCCTCCGCCACGGTGCCGGTGCACGCCCCGAGGTCGGCCACCAGCACGTCTTCCTCGAAACCCCTGGCGCGCGCGAAAATCCGCCCGTCCGGCGCGTAGGCGCCGCTCCGCCCGTCGAAGATCAGGTCGTCGTTGGCGCCCACCTGGTTGACGATCGCCACCGGCACGCCGTACTTCTGCGCCATGTGGCCCAGCATGTTCTCGCGCAACTGCTGCTTGGACACCGTGAAGGGCGATGCCGAGAGATTCAGAATCGCCTGCGCGCCGGCCTGCGTCAACTCCGCGATCGGGTCCTTATGATAGCGGCGGCGCTCCCAGAAATCGCGGTCGTTCCACACGTCCTCGCAGATGCTGATCCCCAGTTTCGTGCCCGCGATCTCCAGGATCTGGACCCCGTGATACGGCTCGAAGTAACGGTCCTCGTCGAAGACGTCGTAGGTCGGCAAAAGCGACTTATGGAACGCCTGGCCCACCTGCCCGCCCTGCACCAGCACCGCGCTGTTGAACAGCGGCCGGCCCACATCCCCCGGGTTCGGCGTGGCCACCCCCACCAGCAGCGGCGGGCCATCCTTCAGTTCCTTCGCGATGGCCGCCAGTTTCTCGCTCGAACGCCGCACAAACCCCTGATTCATCAGCAGGTCCCGCGGTAGATAGCCCATCAGCGCGAGTTCCGGCGTGGCCATCAGGTCGACGTTCTGTTCGCGGGCCGCACGGGCCGCGCGCACGATCAATGCCGCATTGCCTTCGAGATCGCCCGCTGTTGGATTGATTTGAAGAAGCGCTACCCGCAAGCCGGTTCACCAGCCCCTGTTGGTTACAACTCGATCGCAACTGCGTTGCGGAATATCAGGGGTTTTCATCAGTGTATCAAGTTGCACCGGGATTTTCCGTTGCTATATTGGAGTTCACCCGTGCCCCCCCTGGTCAGTATCGTCACCCCCACCTTCAACATGGCGCGATACCTGCCCGAGGCGATCGAGAGCGTTCTTTCCCAGGATTACTCCCCGGTCGAATACATCGTGGCCGACGGTGGCTCCACCGATGAAACCCGAGGCATTCTGGAAGGCTACGGATCCCGCCTGCGTTGGTTCAGCGGCAAGGATAAAGGTCCCAGTGACGCCGCCCATCGCGGCTTCTTACAGGCGCGCGGCGAGATCTTCGCCTGGCTAAACGCCGACGACAGCTACCTGCCCGGCGCCATTCATACCGCCGTGGATTACCTCGCCGCCCACCCCGAAATCGACGTGGTCTACGGCGAAGGTTACTGGATCGGCGAGGACGGCACCCGCATCTCCCGCTATCCTACACTGCCCTGGGACCCCCGCGTCCTCGAACGCGACTGCTTCATCTGCCAGCCCGCCGCCTTCTTCCGCGCCTCCGCCTACCGAAAGTGCGGGCTCGACCCCGACGTCAACCGCTCCTTCGATTACGACCTGTGGATCCGGATGGCGATTGCGGGGCTGCGCTTCGCCGCCATCCCGCAATACCTGGCCAACTCGCGCATGCACCAGGGCGCCAAGACCATCTACGAGCGCGAGGCGGTCCTCCAGGCGTCCATGGACCTGCTGATGCGCCACTACGGCTACATCCCGATGTCGTGGGTCTTCGGCTACGCCGCCTGGCGCCGCGACGGCCGCGACCAGTTCTTCGAGCCCCTCCGCCCCACCCCCGGCGCCTACCTCGCCGCCCTCCCCCTCGGCCTGCGCCTCAACCCGCGGCGCCGCCTCCGCTTCCTCGGCGAATGGCTCGCCGCCCCCTTGGGCGCCCTGCGGCGCCGCCCACGGTAGTGGGAGTCCAATAACTTTCGGCATCGGCAAGCCCCTTACCCGATACAGTCTTGTTTGATTCCGCCGCCGGCGGCAGCATGTCAGTGGTCCCATGCCAGTTTTAAACTTCACGCTCGAAGACGCGGCAGATGTGCCCCGCTCTCCGGCTTCATGGCCTGGGAACCCCCTCGGATATCGCGGCCGGACCTGCAGCCATTACCTCACCCTTTCCTTTCTTTTGACCATCACAATCCGCCCCTTTCCCGCCTTCCCGCCCGGCCGCCTCGTTATGCCGGCCGCCGCTTAGGCTTCGTTAGCCTTCGCGGCGGTCGCGTTCTTTCAGCCCTCCCGGACTCCCCACGGTTCAGCCTTTCAATGGCGCTATGATGTCCGCATGATCCTCGACCGCCGCCGGTTTCTGGGCGGGCTCCCCGCCCTGCTACCCGCAACCGCCGCCGCTGCCGCCGAGCAGACCCCGCGCACCCGTTTCTACCTGCTGGAACAGTTCTATCTGCAGCAGGGAACGCAACCAACCCGCATCCACGACTTCTTCTCCAAGGCCTTCATCCCGGTAGTCGGGAAGATCCACAAGGGTCCAATGATCTTCCTCGATGCCGTGTTCGCCGAGCGACTGCCCCAGGTCGCCGTGATCTTCGGGCTCTCCAGCGTGGACGAAGTCTGGTCGCTGTCGAAGACCATGTTTGCCAACCCGGAGTTCCTCGGCGCGTACCAGGAGTGGGAAGCCGGCGAACCGCCGTACCTCTCCACCAGTTCCACGCTGCTCGAAGCCACCGATTTCTCGCCGGAAATCGCCATCCCGGAAAAGCCCGGCGTCCCGCGCTACTTCGAACTGCGCGTCTACCACTCGCAGACCAACCGCCAGCTCCGGTTTCTTCTGCAACGCTTCTCCGGCGCCGAGATCAGCATCTTCCACCGCTCCGGCGTGCATCCCCTCTTCTACAGCACCACGGTGTTTGGCGATCTGCGGCCCAATCTCACCTACCTCATACCGTTCGATACCCTGGCCGCGCGCGAGAAAGCCTGGGCCGCCTTCTCCGCGGATCCGGAGTGGGTGAAGGTGCGCCGCGAATCCATCGAGCGCGGCGGCCAGTTGACCCCCACGCAACAGGTCTCGCTCTATAAGGCGACCGCCTACTCGCCCATCCGATGAGCGGCTACGTTTTGTCCGGTACCGGTGACAGGCTGAGCGCGATCTTCTTCGCCGTCTCCTCCGGGATGCTCGGCAGCACGACCACATGGCAACTGCACGTCCCGGCCTTGTTCGGCACGCTGGAACTCCACGCGCTGGTCTCGTCCGGCGTGCGCGCTGCGCGGTCCTGGTAGAAGACACGGCCGGCGCTGTTCTCGTACATCCTTTCTTTGGGGATTCCGATGGACTTCACCAGCCCCGGGCTGAGCGGTCTGAACTCCTGCCCTGGCTGGCTGGTCACCACCGCGATCGCCGTGGTGGAATCGTGGAACACTGCGGCGCCGCTGTTTTCGCCGAAGGGAACCCACTCCGGCGGCACCGCGATCTGGCAGGTGGCCTTGGCGTCTTTGACGACCTTCCAACTCGGGGGCACGGTCTGCCCCAGGGCCGGCGCGCTGCATAAGAGAACCAGAGCGGTAACTGCGCATTCTCTCATGGCCGGAGTGTAGCGCCGGCCGCGCCCGTCTACAAGGCCCCCGCTATCCTCCTAACCCTCCCACGGTTTCACTTCTCCGCCCACCCCCTTGTAGCCGTTCTTCATGCGCTCTTCGATCACCGCCCACACCTTGGGGTCGCAGCCCTTCCACTCGGCGACCGCGCGGTTGCCCAGATACGGCAGGTCCGCGACCCCCACCTTGCTCGAGAAGAACCCGCTCACCGTCAGATCGCGGAAATGATTGAACCACTCCACCCAGCGGTGGTCCTCGGGCGCGGCTTTTGCCGGCCACGCCACCCGGTCCAGAATCTGCGCCTGCTGCGCGGGCGCCGCCGCGGCGAATGCCCTGCCGAACAGGCGCTGCGATTCGGAATCCACCCACATCACCCCGCCCAGCACCTGTGACAGCAACAGGTCGTTGCCGTCCTCCGTGCGCCGGAAATCCAGCCAGTCGTCGATGAACTCCGGCACGCCGGCCGCGGTCGCGCTCCCGCTGCGCTCATCGGCGGGAATGATCAGGTCGCACAGGACCCGCACCGTGCGCCACTGGCGCTCGTCGAAGACCTTGCGCTTGTATACCGCGGATTTGGCCGCGGCGGCGGCTGGCGCCGCGTGTTCGTGCGCGGCCTGCGCCTCGGCTTCGGCAACGGCCGGCGCGGCGCTCAGTATCTGGATCAGACTGCGGCGGGTGACGTCCATGGCTCCTCCTACAGGTTCCTCTTCTTGATCTGGTCGGCGATGTAATCGCTCGTGCGCCAGCCCAGCGCCGTGATGCTCAGGGTCGGGTTCTTGTCCGCGTTGCTGGCGAACGGCGCTGCGTCGGTGATGAACAGGTTCTTGCAGTCCCACGCCTGGCACCACTGGTTCAGCACGCTGGTCTTGGGATTGTCCCCCATCTTGGTGGCGCCCACCTCGTGGATGATCTCCCCGCCCCGCGCGATGCCGCCGCGCGTCGGGTTGCCCGATCTGCCCGTCACCTTGCCGCCCGCCGCGGTGATGATCTCCTCGAAGGTGGCCTGCATGTGTTTGGCCTGGTTGATCTCGTCGTCGCTGAACTTGAAGTGGAAGCGCAGCACCGGGATGCCCCACTGATCCACCACGTTGGGATCGAGCTCGCAGTAGCTGTCCTCGTTGGGGATCATCTCGCCACGTCCCGCGAAGTGCACGCTCGCGCCGTAGATGCGCCGCAGGTCGCTCTTCAGGCTCTTGCCGTATCCGCCCCCCAGCAGCCGGTGCGATCCGCCCAGAATGCCCGCTCCCGGCATGCCGCGTCCGCCGCCGATCTCGATGTGGTACCCGCGCGCGAAGTTCAGCTTCCCCGCCTTCTGCTCCTTGTACAGCCACCACGGCATATAGAGGTGCATGCCGCCCACGCCGTCTTCGTTGGCCGGCGGCAGATCTTCCAGAATCGGCAGGTAACCGCTCACGCTGCTTCCCACCGTGTCCATGATGTACTTGCCGACCAGCCCCGTGGAATTGGCCATCCCGTTGGGGAACAGCGTGCTTTTCGAATTCAGCAGGATGCGCGCCGTCTCGCAGCAACTCGCCGCCAGCACCACCACCCGCGCGTTCACCGTCACTTCCGCCCGCGTCTTCTTGTCGATGTAGGACACGCCCGTGGCCCGCCCGTCCTTGCCCGCCACCACCTCCCGCACCATCGCGTCCGTGCGCAGTTCCAGGTTGCCGGTCTTCATCGCCGGGGCGATGTGCACGCCGGGCGACGCGAAGTTGGCGTTCACCGCGCAGGCGCGCCCGCATTCGGCGCAGTAGTGGCACGAGGGACGCCCGTGCAGCGGACGCGTCAGGATCGCCAGCCGCGAAGGCACGCACGGAATCTTCAGCTTGTCGCTGGCCTTCTTGATGACTTTTTCGTACCCGCGCGGCGCCGGCGGCGGCAGGAACTTTCCGTCCGGCGTGTTCTCCAGCCCCTCCTGCGATCCGAACACCCCGATCAGTTCCTCGGCTTTGTCGTAGTAGGGCGCCAGATCTTCATACGTGATCGGCCAGTCGAATCCCTTCCCGTCGCGGCTGTACGGCTTGAAGTCGTACGGACCCATGCGCAGCGAAATGCGCCCGTAGTGGTTGGTGCGCCCGCCCAGCATGCGCGCCCGCCACCACATGAATTCGTTCCCCGGCGCCGTGGTATACGGCTCGCCCGGCACTTGCCAGCCGCCTACCAGCGTGGCGTCGTAGTACCCGAAAGGCTTCTCCTTCGAGCCGGCGGCGCGATGCGGCGCGTCGTAATTCCACTTGAACATATCGCTCTGCGTCGCCGTGTTGTAGTTGCCTCCGGCTTCGAGCATGCACACCTTGGCTCCGGCGAGCGTCAGCACGTGCGCGGCGATGCCTCCTCCCGCACCGGAACCGACCACCACCACGTCGTATGTTTTCGTACTGGGTTTGATTTGCGGCATTGTCCCCCTCGGGTCTCCACTATTCTATCCCCGCCGCCCCCCGCCTCTCTGCGGAAACACAGTATGACCATCGTTCTGAATTCTTGCGGCAGACCGGTCCGCCGCAGGCGGCGTGCCGCCCTGCCAAGGGCTCGCGCGCGGCGCCGCTTCGCGCTAGGCTGATTCGCGGAGGTGCCCCTGATGCGCTTCTTTTCCGTCGCGATCGCCTTCGCGCTGCTCCTCACCCTGGCGCCGGCACAGGAACAGGGTAACGGACGCAGACCCGACGTCCCCTACGTACCCACGCCCGACGATGTCGTGCAGGGCATGCTCAAACTGGCCAACGTGCAGAAGACCGACACGGTCTACGACCTCGGCTGCGGCGACGGCCGCATCGTCATCACCGCCGCGAAGCTCTTCGGTGCGCACGGCGTGGGCGTGGACATCAACCCGGAACGAATCGGCGAAGCCCGCGCCAATGCGAAACAGGCGGGAGTCGAGAACCTGGTCCGCTTCGTCGAAGCCGACCTCTTCGAGGCCGACATTAAAGACGCCACTGTAGTCACGCTCTACCTGCTGCCCAGCGTGAATTTGAAGCTGCGCCCCAAGCTGCTGGCCGACCTCAAGCCCGGTACCCGCGTGGTCTCCCACGCCTTCGACATGGGTGACTGGCAGCCGGAGAAAACCGACGAAATCGACGGGCGGAGGCTCTACTTCTGGACCATCCCCGAAAAGAAGTAACCCCGCCGCGGCCGGGTTACACTTCGATCGGGAATTGCGGCGCGCGCGATTTCGGCTCGACCGCGCGCGCTTCCGCGAGGAACTTCACAAACGGCGCGATGGCCCGGAAACGCGTCGCGATCTCCCCGAACAGCTCGCCCGAAGTGGCTAATTCCGGCGCCAGTTCCACGTAGAGAATGAAGCGCTTGTAGCGCAACAGATCGGCCGACGGATGGTCCGCCGGAAAGCCCTTGGGCACGCGCGTCAACTGCTCCCCCTGGAGTTCGCCCAGCAGCGTGCGCACCGCCTTGGCGCGCAACAGACGGCGCAGTTCCTCGTGCCGTTCCGCGATCCGCTGCCGCATCGCCATCAGCAACTCCGCGTCCGGCATGTAGACCCCGCCGCCGATTGCCACCTCTTTATGCGATACCGCGCAGTAGAACCCGCCGGTGCCGTGCCCCGAGCCGCCGCGGCGGAAGAAACTGGCCGCGATGTGGTCCTTGTACGGCGTCTTGTCGTTGCTGAACCGCGTGTCGCGGTAGATCCGGTAGATAGCCTTGTCCGGATCGGTGACGTAGTCCGGCGCGAACTTCTTCAGCTCGCCGTTGAGCGCTTCCACCAGCTCGCGCATGGGCTGCTTCAGACGGGTCTCGAAGATCTCCTTGCGCGGCTGGAACCACTCCCTGCGGTTGTTGCGCATGAGCTTCGCGAAGAATTCGATTCCCTCCGGCGGGAATCCGGCAAATCCGCGCTTCACGTCCCCTGCCTCCTATAATTGAAGATGATGCCGACCACCGAAGAGGCGCAACTGCGTCTCGCCGGAATTCCCAATGTTACCGTTTCCCACGGCGCGCCGCTGTCGGGATACACCCGGTTCGGAATCGGCGGTCCCGCCGACCTGTTCGCCGAGACCGCTTCGCCCGAGGCCTTCGCCGCCGCCCTCACCGCCGCGCGCGACGCCCGCATCCCGGTCACCGTCATCGGCGGCGGCACCAACCTGATCGTCTCCGACGAAGGCTTCCGTGGACTCGTGCTGCGCTTCAATGCCGCCGGCATCCGCGCCCACGGCTCCCTGGTCACCGCCGATTCCGGCGCCGTCCTTCAGGATCTGGTCGATTTCGCCAACCACCGCGGGCTCGCCGGGCTCGAAACCCTCGCCGGGATCCCCGGTTGGACCGGCGCCGCGGTGTACGGCAACGCCGGCGCCTACGGCCACTCCATCGGAGAACGCGTCGCCGGCGTGCGTTTCTTCGACGGCGAACGCATCCGCGTCTTCGACCGGTCCCAGTGCGAGTTCCACTACCGCGAGAGCGTCTTTAAGCGCCACAAGGATTGGGTGATCTTCTCGGCGGACCTGGCGCTGACCCCCGGCGACGCCGCCGCGCTCGCCGCCGCCTCCGCCGACATCCTGCGCGTCCGCAACGCCAAGTTCCCGCCCACCATGAAGTGCGCCGGAAGCATCTTCAAGAATTTCCTGCTGCGCGACCTTCCCCCGGACGTGGCCGCGCAGGTGCCCGCCGAAGTCGTGCGCGAAGGCAAGGTGCCCGCCGCCTGGTTCCTCGAACAGGTCGGCGCCAAGGGCGCGCGCCGCGGCGATATCCAGGTAGCGGACTATCACGCCAACCTCATCTACAACGACGGCGCGGGTACCGCGCGCGACCTCCGCGGCCTCATCGCCGACCTCAAACAGCGCGTCCGCGCGCGCTTCGGCATCGACGTCGAAGAGGAGGTGCAGTACGTGGGTTAGGTGGATGCTGGCGGCCGCGCTGGCCGGCGGGCTCTTCGCCGCCGACCTGCGCGACGCAATCCAATCCGGCAGCCTGGACCAGGTGAAAACCGCCATCGCGCAGGGCGCCGACGTGAACGCGCGCGACCCCATGGGCGCCACACCCCTGCACGATGCCGTGTGGAACGGCAACCGCGAGATCACCCTCTACCTCATCGAGCACGGCGCCAGAATCAACGCGCCGCACGCCGAGGGCGGCTCCCAGCCCTTGGCCTACGCCTGCATCAAGAACGACATCGCCATGGTCGAACTGCTGCTCGCCCATGGCGCCGACCTCAAGGCTGCGGACCTTTCCGGCGAGACGCCCCTCCAGGTGGCCGTGTCGCGCGGCTACCGGCAGCTTGCCGAACTGCTGATCGCGCGCGGCGCCGACGTGAACCTGCGCGATAAATCCGGCGCCGCGCCCATCGACGAGGCCGCCGGCCGCGGGTACGCCGGCATCGCCCAGGTGCTGCTCACCCACGGCGCCCGCGCCGGCGAGGAGAATCCCCTGACCGGCGCCACCCCGCTCAACGAAGCCGCCCGCCGGGGACATAAAGAGGTGGTCGCCCTGCTGATCGCCCACGGCGCCGACCCCGCCCGCCGCGACCGCTCCGGCATGACCCCGCTCGAAAACGCCGCCCGCGGCCGCTACACCGACGTCGTGGACCTCCTGCTCCAGCCCGGCAGCCCGGCCGTCGCGCAGGCCGGGCAACTGCTCATCGAGGCCGCTATAAAGGGCCAGACCGATATCGCCGATCTATTGCTTGCCAAGGGTGTTCGAGTTGACGCGCGCGACCAGACCGGAGCCACCGCCCTGCACCAGGCGGCCCTCAAAGGCAATACCGCCGTGGCGCGGTTGCTGCTCGATCGCGGCGCGCCCGTCGATGCCCGCGATAACGATGGCGCCACTCCGCTGCACAACGCCGCGGTGGCCGGCAAGGGCGAGGTCGCCGCTCTGCTGCTGGATCGCGGCGCCAACATCGAAGCCCGCGATACCGACACCGGCGCGACCCCGCTCTACCAGGCCGCCGCTTGGGGCCGTAACGCGATGGTGGAGCTTCTGCTCGCCCGCGGCGCCAACCCCAATACCCGCAATAAGGCCGGGGTCACGCCCGCCGAAGCCGCTGAAAAGAACGGCTTCCCCGAAACCGCGCAACTCCTCCGCAAGCACTGACCTCCCAAGCTCGCGGCGTATCTCCGTCACGTGCGTCCGTCCCGGTATCTCTCCATGAAAGCCCAAACCCTCCTCACGCCCGCCGCGCGGCGCCACATCCGCATGCTGGTGCGCGACCTCATCCCCGCCGCCGGTCAAGTCGAACGCCGTTTCCGCTCGGTGCTACGCGCCCGGCGCTACGACGCGCTGCATGTCCGCGCCATCCTGGCGATCACCCCGGTGGCGGCGGCGCGAGCCCGGACCCTGGCCGATTTCTTCGAAGGCGTCGGCTATCACGGCCGGCGCCTGGCACGCCTGAACGTCGCCATCGAGGAGGCCTGCAGCCTGCTCAACGAGTTCAACCGAATCGCCGGTGAATCCCTCCAGGGCGGCCACGCTCCAGCCCGCGAACAGCTCCACCTGGTCACCACCCACGCGCTCCAGGAGGCTTTCTATCGCGTGCGTGAAAGCGAGGCCCAGGTGTTTTACGGGCTGGCTCACGCCGAAGCCGAGGCCGCCGATCTGGACGACCTGCTGACCCGCATCGTCCGAACCCTCGCCGCCGCATTTCCGGCGCGCACCGGACGTTTGCTCCTGCTCGACGACCCGCCTCAGAGGAAACTGGCCGCGGAGTACTACAGCACCCAGCCCCTCGAAGGCTGGCCCGGCTACGCTTCCTATTGGTCGATTCCGGCGGGCTCGGTGGCGCTGGTCCAACTGGCATTCGATAAGCCCTATCCCTGGCTGCCGCGCGAGCGGACCATGATGCGCGCCGTGGCCGCGCGCTGCGCCGGGGCGATCGAGAGGGCCCGGGTCGGCAGGGAACTCCTCCGCCTGCAGGCCGAAGCCAGCCGCGCCGAAGAAGACGAGCGGCGCCGTATTGGACGCGAACTCCATGACGACACGGCGCAGTCGCTGCTCCTGCTGCGCCTCCAACTGGAACTGCTGGAACGCGACGCGCCGCCGCCCTGGCGCGCGCGCCTGTCGCAGTCCCGCAAAATCGCCGAGACCGCGATCCTGGACCTGCGCCGCACCATCGCGGCCCTGAGTCCCGCCGTGCTCGAGCGCCTGGGATTGACCAGCGCCCTGCGCCAACTCGCCGCAGGCTTCCAGAAACGGCACCCGGCCCGCGTCCGGGTCGCCATCACCAAGGAGGCTGCCGGTCTTTCCCTGGGTGCGCGGGAGGTGGTTTACCGAGTCGCCCAGGAGGCTTTACAGAATATTGCTAAACATTCCCGCGCAACCCATGTAAACATCCGCCTTAGTTCCGCCGATATGTCATTCAGGTTGAGCGTAAGCGACAACGGCGCGGGCTTCCATCCGGATTCCGCTCTGGACAAGCCGCTTTCGTTCGGCCTGGCGGGCATGCGAGACCGGGCCGCGCTTTTGGGTGGAACCCTGGCGGTGCGGAGTCTCCCAGGAAAGGGCACCACGGTCACGCTGCAACTCCCCCGCGCCGAGGAAAACAATGTCGAAGATCCGAATTCTCTTAACCGACGACCACACGCTGTTTCGCCAGGGGATCCGCACCCTGCTCTCCGCCGAGCCTGACCTGGAAGTGGTCGGCGAGGCGGCCAACGCCAGCGATGCGGTCACGCTCGCGGCGCAACTGCATCCCGACGTAGTTCTGATGGACATCGGCATGTTGGGCATGAGCAGTTTTGAAGCCACCCGCCTGATGCGCAAGGAACGCCCCGAGACCCGGGTCATCTTCCTCTCCATGTACGACGATGAAGATTATCTGGCCGAGTGTGTCGAGATGGGAGCCAGCGGCTACATCCTCAAAGAGAGCCCCGCCGAACAACTGATCACGGCCGTCCGCGAAGTTCACCGCGGCGGCAGTTTCCTCAGCCCCCGGCTCTTGAGCCGCCTGGTGAACGATTTCCGCCTGCAAGGCCGCGGTCCCATGCGCCAGCCCCGCTTCGGCACCCTCACCAAACGCGAACGCGAAATCCTCAAAATGCTCGCCGAAGGCAAAAGCGTAAAGGAAATCGCCACCGGCTTCGATCTCAGCGTGAAAACCGTCGAGGCCCACAAGTTCAACCTGATGCGCAAGCTGGACATCCACAACAAAGCCCAACTCGTGCAGTACGCCATTCAGAAGAAGATCATCCGCCTGCAGGAACCAGTGTATTCGTGAGCAGGAGAAGTTAGAAGTTGAGAAGGTCGAGGCCCAACCGAGATCGATCACGCGACACGATAGCCCGGCCCCCAACTTCTAACTCCTGACTTCACCCCCAATCCTCCCCACGCCCGCCTGTGCAGGAACCGGCGTACGCAAGACGATAGCCCGGCTCCTAACTTCTAACTTCTCAACTTCTAACTCCCCCCATCCTCCCCACGTGCGCCGCAGCGGCCGACCCCAACCCCTCCAGACTGTACCCGCCCTCCAGCATCGACACCACCCGGCCTCCGGCCCAGCGGTCGGCGATCCCCATCACCGCCGCCGTCAGGTCCGCGAAATCCTCATCGGACAGGGTGAAGCGGCCCAGCAGGTCGCCGTCGCGCGAATCGAAGCCCGCGGAGATCAGCACCAACTCCGGCCGAAACTCCTCCGCCGCCGGGATCAACGCCTGTTCCACCGCGCCCAGGATCTCTTCCCGCCCCGACCCCGCCGGAAGCGGAACGTTCATGGTCGCGCCTTCGCCCGCGCCTTCGCCGGTCTCGTCCGCGCGACCCGTCCCGGGATAGAGCGGCCACTGGTGCGTGCTGAAGAAGAACACGCTCCCGTCTTCGTAAAAAATCTCCTGCGTCCCGTTGCCGTGGTGCACGTCCCAGTCCACGATCAGCACCCGACCCACTCCGTGCCGCTTCTGCGCGTGCCGCGCCGCCAACGCGACATTGTTCAGCAGGCAGAATCCCATCCCGCGGCTCGCCGTCGCGTGATGCCCCGGCGGACGGACCGCGCAGAAGGCGTTCTCCGCCTCCCCGCTGCACACCGCGTCCACCGCGTTCAGCACGCCGCCCGCCGCGCGCTCCGCCACCTCCCACGAATTCGGCGTGATGTCGGTATCGCCCGTGCTCAGGTAGGGCCGGCCCGAAGCTACATCGCGCCGCGCCGCCGCCAGGTACGCCGCCGTGTGGCACCGCAGCAGTTCGTCCTCTGTCGCATCGCGCGCCGGGATCCGGCGCAGCGCGCCCGTCAACCCGGGCCGATCCAGCGCGCCCATCACCGCGTCGTACCGCTCCGGACACTCCGGATGCCGCCGCCCCATCAGGTGCTCGCGATATTTCTCGTCCGCCATCAACGCCGTCGCCACGCTAGACCCCCCGTGCGTCTCCCCAAAGATCGATGTGCAGCCGCGGGCTGTACCGAAACCCTTCCTGCTTGCAGATCTCCGCGATCCACCGCCCGCGCTCCGCCAACCGCGCGCGATCGGTCCCCTCCGGCATGAGCACGACCCGCTCGCGATCCGCCTTCAGCGCCTCCACCAGCATGCGCACCTCCTCCACATCGTCCGGCGCGGCGATGACGAATTTGAGCTGATACAGGTAGCGCGCCATCAATTCCGCCAGCACGTCCGGTTGAATGCGCACCCGGTCGTGCCGCGCCGCCCACGCCGCGTCCGGCGGCGTCGAGTTCGATAGCTTCGGGCTGATGCTCATCAGGTCGCACGCCACCGGGTGAAACACCGTGCCCGCGGTCTCGATCGTGATGTGCAGTCCGGCCGCGCGCAGTTTCTCGGTCAGCGGCAGGATCTCCGGCGCGATCATCGGCTCGCCGCCGGTCACCACCACGTGCCGCGCCTCGTGCCCGCGCACCTCCGCCACGATGTCGTCGAGTTCCCACTCGGCGCCCTCCGGTTGCCAGGACGTATACGGCGTGTCGCACCACACGCAGCGCAGGTTGCACCCGCTGGTGCGCACGAACACGCTGGGCACACCGACCAGCGCGCCTTCACCCTGCACCGAATAGAACAGTTCAGCGATCTTCAATGCCCGCCTCTTCGAATCCCTTCTTCCGCAGCAGGCACGCATCGCACGCTCCGCACGGCCGCCCGTCCGGACCCGGATCGTAGCAACTGTGTGTCAGCCCGAACGGCAGCCCCAACTCGTGCCCGAGCTTCACAATCTCCGCCTTGGAAAGCTTCAGTAGCGGCGTGTGGATTTGTACCCGCGCGCTGCCCTCGACACCCGCCTTAGTCGCCAGGTTGGCCATGCGCTCGTAGGCCTCGATGAACTCCCCCCGGCAATCCGGATAGCCCGAGTAATCCAGCGCGTTCACTCCGATGAAGATGTCGCCCGTACCCAGCACCTCCGCCCACGCCAGCGCGAACGAAAGGAAAATCGTGTTCCGCGCCGGCACGTAGGTCACCGGGATGCCGCCGCCCATCTCCGCCGCGCTGCGTCCCTTCGGCACGTCGATCGCCGCCGTGAGCGCGCTGCCGCCGAATGCGTCCAGCCCGATTTTGGCCACGATGTGGCGCGCCGCGCCCAGCGCCCCGGCCACCCGCGCCGCCGCCTCCAGTTCCACCCGATGACGCTGCCCGTAATCGAAGGACAGCGCGTGGCACTCGTAGCCTTCCCGGCGCGCCAGCGCCAGACATACCGCCGAATCCAGACCTCCGCTCAACAGACACACCGCTTTCGGGTTCACGCTATTAGTGTAGCGTTCGCCCGCCGCCGCGACGGCGCATCCCGCGCCGGGTATCATGGTATCCGGTTCCCCCGCGTGCGCTTTCGATTTCTCACCTCCACGCCGCTCGATATCGTACGCGGCAGCGGCACCTTCGTCGGAATCAGCGTGCTCGCCGGCGCGCTCCGCGACCTCGGCCACACGGTCGACTACGAATCCCCGCGCCGCCACTTCCCCGTCTACACGCTGGAGCGCCTCTGGTTCAACCGCACCCTCCGCCCCTCGCCCGTGCACGACATCACTGTCGGTTTCGATATGGATGGCTACCGCATCGCCGGCCCCGGCCACGTAGCGTCGCTCAAGGGTGTGATCGCCGATGAGGTCCGCTTCGAGCGCGGCCTCACCCGCGCCACCATGAGCGTGCAGGCGCGCTGCGAACGCATCCACGTGAACCGCGCCGCGCGCGTCCTGGTCACCAGCCGCTACTCCGCTGCCCGCGCGCGCGAATTCTACGGCCTGCGCACCGATGCCGCGATCGTGCCCGAATTGATCGACCTGCCCCGCTGGCGCGAGCACCTGGCCGCGCACCCCGCGCAGGCTTCGCGCTTCACCGTGCTCAGCGTGGGCCGCTTCTACCTGCGCAAGCGCGTGGACGTGCTGCTGCGCGCCGCCGCCCAGGTGCGCTCCGCCATCCCCGATCTCGAGGTAAGGATCGTCGGCAACGGCCCCTGCGACCGCCCCTGGCGCCTGCTCGCGCGCGAACTCGGGCTCGGCTCCACCGTCGCCTGGCTGGGCGACGTCACCCGCGCCGAACTCGCCGCCGAGTACAACCGCTGCCACGCCTTCTCTATGCCCAGCGTGCAGGAGGGCTTCGGCATCGTGCTGCTGGAGGCCATGGCCGCCGGCAAGCCGATCGTCGCCGCCCGCGCCGCCGCCATCCCCGAAGTCGCGCCCTTCGCCCGCCTCGTCGATCCCGACGATCCCGACGCGCTCGCCGCCGCGCTCCTCGACGAATATCGCCAGGCCGGCGACCGCGCCCAAGGACTCGAGTGGGTCGGCCGATTCGACGCCCCCCTCGTCGCGGCCCGGTTCGTCGCCGCTACAGCACCTTCGTCCCGTACTTCCTGAGCGCCGCCTGGTTGAACTCCACACCGAAGCCGGGCGTGTTGTCCAGGTACAACACGCTCTTCTCGATGCGCGGCCTGCGGTCGTACAGCTCGAACCAGAACGGGTCCCGGTCCGGATTCGCGAAGGATTCCAGAATGTACCCGTTCGGGATCGAGGCCAGCAGGTGGCCGTGCAGTACCGGCTCGTGATGCGGCGCCATCCGGATGTATGACATGCTCGCCATCCCGGCGATCTTGCGCCACTCGGTGATGCCGGCGTGCGCGTTGCAGTCGAACTGCATCACGTCGATCGCACCGGTTTCCATCAGCCGCCGCGCGCCCCACCGCGTCAGTTCATGCTCGCCGGAAGCCAGCGGGATGCGGGTGTTCAGCTTCAACTGCTTGAGCGGCTCCACATCGTCATACCAGTGCAGCGGCTCTTCCAGCCAGGTGATGTCCAGGTCGTACATCCGGTTGGAGGCGCGGATCGCCGCCGGCAAGTCCCACCCCTGGTTGGCGTCGAGCATCAGCTTCACCTTCGGCCCGATCGCCTGCCGGACCGCCTTGGCGCGCTCGTAGTCGTCGTCCACCGTGTAGCCGCCGCTGATGCCCCCCACCTTGAGCTTGATCGCGTCGAACCCCTGCTCGACGTACCCGCGCACCTCCTCGACCAACTCCGGGATGCCTTTGCCCTCGCGGTAGTAGCCGCCGGTCACGTAGACCGGCACCGTGTCGCGGTAGCCGCCCAGGAATTTGTACACCGGCAGCCCCGCGGATTTGGCCATGATGTCGTAGATCGCGGCGTCGATCGGAGCCATCGCGGCAAGCACCTCGCCCTGCGGCCAGCCGCGCGTCGAGGGCTCGCGGCCGTAAGTCGCCGCGAACATCTTCTCCCAGATCCTGCCCACCATGAATGGGTCCTCGCCGATCACGAGATCCGCGAAGCCCTTGCGCAGGATGTTGGCGCCGCCTCCCGAACCCTCGCCGTGTCCCGATATTCCGGCGTCCGTATGGATCGTGACGATCAGCCGCGAAGCCTTCGGCTGATACCCTCCGATCGGCGAGTTGGCCATCCAGAACCGCTCTTTCAGCGGCTGTTCCAGGTGGATCGCCTCCACTTTTGTAATCTTGATCGGCTTGCTCGCCGCGGTGGGGCGGTCGGCGGCCGGAGTTTGCGCCAGCACCGCCGCGGGCGCGCCGGCCAGTGATGCTTGCAGCAGGTCTCGGCGGGTCATCGCGGCCAGTGTATCACCACGGGTCCTTGCCTGAAGCCCGCGCCCTTACAGGTAGTGCAGCAACAGCAGCCCGGTAGTGGCCATGAAGAACGACGAGACCAGCGGCATCCGCCACAGCGGCTTCCTCGGCTCGGACGACACCGTCTCCGAAGCGGCCGGTTGAGGCGCCGGAGGTGCCGCCTCGCCGGCCGCGGCTTCGGCCGGCTCCGCCACTGCCGCCGCCGGTTCGTCCGCCTGCTCCGCTTCCGCTTCCACCGGTTCCGCCACTGCCGGCGCGGGCACCGCCACCGGCCTCCCCGCTGCCGCCTCGGCCTCGCTCTCGCCCTTCGCCTCCGCTTCGCGCGACACCCGCGGCGGTCCGGGCGGGGGCTGCGCCGCCGCCACCATTTCCACCGCCGGCGCCGATAGCCGCTCCGCCGTCTGCAGGCAGAGTTGTCCCAGCGCCAGCACCAGCTCCAGTGTGTTCTGGTCGTTCTCGGTCAGCCGCCGGTCCAGGTCCCCGACCTTGCCTTCGAGCGGCTGCACGCGTTCAGCCACCTGCTCTTCGGCGGCCGACGCCGCCACCGCCACCGCGCGGCCCGCTTCCTGCCGGACCTCCTCCCGCAGGCGCGTCTCCACCGGAGCCAGGCGCACTTCGATGGTCGCCGCGATTTGCTCGTCCACCATCCGGCCCAGCGATTCGGCGAACTGCCGGTGCAGCGCCGCCATCTGTCCCCGCAGAATGTGATTCTCGTCCTCGGCGTGCTTGCGCGCGGCCGCGATCTGTTCGCTGAATTCGGCGCGCAGCGCGGCCATTTCCCCGGCCAGCCGCTGTTCGAACTGTTCCGCCTGCTCCCGCAGCCGCGCATCCACCACCGCGACCACGGCTTCGATCACTTTCTGGTTGTATTGCCCGGGCAGTCCGCGATTCTGCCGTGCCTGCTCGATGCGCTGCTCGATCTCGTTCAGCCGCTCCGCCAGCGTCCGAACATCGGCGCGGCTGGGATTCGACCGTCCCCCCGCGTTCTGGGTCAGGTTGACACCCACGCCGAAGGCGAGGCCGTCGCCAAACGCCAGGGCGAGATTCTTCCAGATGGAGTCGTCGCGCGTGCCGTGCATATCAAACATAGGGTATCGGAAATGATTTAGGAGGGAAAGCCCAAATTCCGGAGACTGCCTCCGGAATTCCCCGGTTCCGGGCGTTCCCGCACCCGCTGTCCCCTTTCAGTGCTATAAACCAATCTATGCACTTTTCCTTCGACTGGCTCCAGGGCTGGGAAGATGTCCTCAAGCTCGCCATCGCCTATTTCCTGGCGCTGCCCGTCGGATGGCACCGAGAGAAAGAGGCCCACAGCGTCGGCGTGCGCACTTTTCCCGTGGTTGCCATGGCCGCCTGCGGCTACGTGCTGCTCGGCGCACCCGGAGTCAGCATGACCAAGGAGGCGGAATCGCGAATCATTCAGGGCGTGGTGGCCGGCATCGGCTTCATCGGCGGCGGCGCCATCCTCAAGAGCGAGAGCCACGTCCACGGCACCGCCACCGCGGCCAGCATCTGGTGCACCGGCGTGGTCGGCGCCTCCGTCGCGGAGAACCGCTATCTGCTCGCCATCACCCTGGCCGGCCTCAACCTCTTCGCCCTCCGCGTGCTGATGCCCATCAAGAAGAGGCTGGACGAAGAGGCCGAACTGCGCCAGAAACTGGAGCAGTAACCGCGCCGGATTACAGCCCCAAAGCCGCCAGCATCGCGCGCAACGCCTGTCCCCGGTGGCTGAGCGAGAATTTCTGCTCCGCCGTCGCCTCGCCGAACGTGCAGCCGAACGCCGGACACCAGAACAGCGGATCGTAGCCGAAGCCGCCTGTGCCGCGCTCTTCCTCCAGCAGGACGCCCTCCACCGCGCCGTGATACACACCCACCAGCCGCTCGCCTTCCACCAGCGCGATCTTGCAGACGAACCGCGCCGCGCGGTTGGCCGTGCCGCTTAGGCGTTCCAGCAGCAGCCGGTTGTTCGATGCGTCGGTCGCGCCCGCTCCCGAGTATCGCGCCGAATACACCCCCGGAGCCCCATCGAGCGCGTCCACTTCCAGCCCGGAATCGTCGGCGAACAGCAACCCCGCCGCGTGCGGACCGTAGTGGCGCGCCTTCTTGATCGCGTTCTCTTCGAACGTCGCCCCGTCCTCCACGCACTCCGGAAGTTGCCGGTAGTTGGCGAGTAACTCGATTTCCACCGGCGCCTTGTCCGCCGCCATCCGGAATTCGCGCAGTTTACCCGGATTGCCTGTGGCGCAGTACAGCCGCGTCAAATTCCCGCCACCTTCTTCTGTAGCTCCACCAGTTGCCCGATGCCGGCGCGCGCCAGCGCCACCAACTCCGCCATCTGCCCGTCGTCGAACGCCATGTGCTCGGCGGTGGCCTGCACCTCGACGAACTTCCCTCCGCCGGTCATCACCACGTTCATATCCACGTCCGCCTGTGAGTCCTCTTCGTAGCACAGGTCCAGCATCGGGGTGCCGCCCACGATTCCCACACTGGTCGCGGCCACGTAGTCGCGCAGCGGATTGGTTTTAATCGCGCCGTATTTCACCAACTTGCCCACCGCCAGCGCCAGTGCCACGAACGCGCCGGTGATGGACGCGGTGCGCGTGCCGCCATCGGCCTGCAGCACGTCGCAATCGATCACGATCGTCCGCTCGCCCAGCGCAACCGTATCGATCACGGCGCGCATCGAGCGGCCGATCAGCCGCTGGATCTCGTGCGTCCGTCCCGATTGCCGCCCCTTGTTCACCTCGCGCGGCGTACGCTTGTTGGTCGCGCGCGGCAGCATCGAGTATTCGGCCGTCACCCAGCCTTTCCCCGCGTTGCGCAGGAACGGAGGAACCGTGTCCTCCACAGTCGCCGCGCACAGCACCTGCGTGTGCCCGACCTTGATGAGTGCGGAGCCCTCGGCCGTGGCCAGCCACTCGGGCAGTATCTCAACCGGGCGCATCTGGCCCGCATCGCGGTTATCCGTTCGCATTGCGCATCACAAAGTACATGAACACCATCACCCCTGCCATGGCGAGCAGAATCAGAATCACGCACCCAACCGCGCCCTGCGGCGCCGGGCCCCGCTTGGCCTTCGGCCGCACAGGCTTGAACTTGGCCATAAGTGCGATGGTAGCATCGTGACTGATGACACGGCTTCGATTCGCACCCGCGCTCGCGCTCGCCGCCCTCTTCGCCTGCGCGCGCCCCACCCCGGTGCCGGACGCCTTCCCCCCAACTCTAGGCCCGTGGCATCGCACCGCGCTACGCGATTTGCCGCCGGCGCAACCGCCCGACGCCATCCCGGCGCGCACCATCGAAGCTATCCGCGCCGCGTCCTACGAAGGGCCCGGCAAACTCGACGCCCGCCTCTACGCGCTCCCCACACCCGCCGCCGCGCTCGACGCGGTGCAGCGCTGGAGCCCGCGCCCCGACACCGTCTTCTTTTATAAGGACCGCTTCTTCGTCGTGGTCCAGTGGCGCGACGCCGACCGCCGCGCGCTCCAGGCCTTTCTCGGCGACCTGCAAAAACGCTTCCCCTCTAAGTAGCGCCCGTATAATGGAAGGACACCCATGTCCAGTCCGGAAAAACAGCATGACCGTGTTGCTGAACTCGCGAACCACCTGGCGACACCGGAGATGATCGCGCGCTACGAACCGGTCATCGGGCTCGAAGTCCACGTCCAACTCGCCACCGCCACCAAGATCTTCTGCTCCTGCCCCACCGGCTTCGGCGCCGCGCCCAACACCAACGTCTGCCCGGTGTGCCTCGGCATGCCCGGCGCCCTGCCCGTCCTCAACCGCGCCGCCGTCGAACTCGCCATCAAAGCCGCGCTCGCCCTCAACTGCGCCATCCTCCCGCACTCCCGCTTCGCCCGCAAGAACTACTTCTACCCCGACCTCCCCAAGGGCTACCAGATCTCTCAATACGACCAGCCCTACAGCGAGCACGGCTGGGTCGACGTGACGGTGGAGGGAGCGCGCAAACGCATCAGCATTACCCGCATCCACATGGAAGACGACGCCGGCAAGAGCGTCCACGACGGCTTTCGCGATTCCGACCGCTACTCCTACGTCGACCTCAACCGCAGCGGCACGCCCCTCATCGAAATCGTCAGCGACCCCGACATGCGCTCCAGCGACGAGGCCTACGCCTACCTCTCCGAGGTCAAACAGGTGCTCCAGTTCATCGAGGTCTCCACCTGCGACATGGAAAAGGGCCACCTGCGCTGCGACGCCAACGTCAGCGTGCGCCTCAAGGGGGCGGAGAAGTTCGGCACCAAGGCCGAGGTCAAGAACCTCAACTCCTTCCGCTTCCTCAAGCAGGCGCTGGATTTCGAAATCGCCCGCCAGGTCGCCCTGATCGAAAGCGGCGGCAGGGTGGTGCAGGAAACCCGCCTCTACAACCCCGACGCCGGCGAGACCTTCAGCATGCGCAGCAAGGAAGACGCGCACGACTACCGTTACTTCCCCGAGCCCGACCTCGTGCCGCTCGAAATCGGCCCGGACTGGCTCGAACGCACCCGCGCCGCCATGCCCGAACTGCCCGCCGTGAAACGCGCGCGCTTCCTCGGCGAGATGGGGCTCTCCGAGTACGATGCCGACGTGCTCACCGCCGCCCGCTCCACCAGCGAGTACTTCGAGACCGTCGCCCGCGTCTCCGGCCAGCCCAAGATGGCCGCCAACTGGGTCATGGGCGACCTGATGGGTACCCTGAAGGCCGAAAACAAGGAGATCGCCGATTCCCCGGTCAGCGCCCAACACCTCGGCGAACTCGTGAAGCTGATCGCCTCCGGCGAACTCTCCGGCAAACTCGCCAAGGAGATCTTCCCGAAAATGTTCTCCACCGGCGAGGCTCCTTCGAGCATCGTGGAACGGGAAGGCTTAAAGCAGATCTCCGATACCGGCGCTCTGGAGAAGATCATCGACGACGTCATCGCCGCCAATCCCAAACAGGTCGAGCAGTATCGCGGCGGTAAAACCACGGTGGTCAACTTCCTGGTGGGTCAGGTCATGAAGGCCACTCGCGGCCAGGCCAACGTGGCCGTGGTCGGCGACCTGCTGAAACAGAAACTGGGGTGACTATGTTGAAGGTTGGCGATCCGGCTCCCGATATCCAGGTTCAGACCGATGCCGGCGAGGCTTTACAGTTGAGCGCCCTCAAGGGCAAGCGCGTCGTGCTGTACTTTTATCCCAAGGCGGACACGCCCGGCTGCACCACCGAAGCCTGCGAGTTCCGCGATTCCACGGCGGCACTGAAGAAGAAGGGCGCGGTGGTGCTCGGCATTTCGCCGGACAAGCCCGCCGCGCAGGCGAAGTTCAAGCAGAAGTACGACCTGCCCTTCACGCTGCTGGCCGATGAGGATAAATCGGCGGCGCAGGCCTACGGCGTCTGGAAAGAGAAGAACATGTACGGCCGCAAGGTGATGGGGATTGAACGCACGACGTTCGTCATCGGCCCCGACGGCAAAATCGAGAAGATCTACGCCAAGGTCAAGGCCAAAGGCCACGCCGCCGCCGTGCTCGAAGCGTTGTAGAGTAGCGCAGGCCTCCCGGCCTGCATTCAAATACACGATCACGTCGCTCACCTGCCGCGCCGTGAACTGCGGGCCACGCCGCCACCGTGCTCCAAGCCCTGTAAAGTAGCGCCGGCCCCGGCATGGTAGCGTCGGCCTCCGGCCGACCTTTGGATCGAACCGGAATCTCCGCCGGCACGCCCCAAGCACTCGGGTTTTCGACCCGCGCCCCCGCTACTTCAGCGCATTCAAATACGCGATCAGGTCGCTCATCTGCTGCGCCGTGAACTGCGGCCACGGCAGCTTCTTCTCGTTCATCAGGGCCAGCATCTTCGGACCGTGGTCCCACAGCGCCGAAACCATGGTGATCTGCGAGTAGCTCTCCGCCCCTTTGGCCAGCTTAGGCGCCGCGCCGCTATCGTGGCACGCCGCGCACTTCTTCTCCCCGAATACCTTCTTGCCGCGCTCCGCATTGCCCGTCCCGGCGAAGTACTGCCGCGCCCAGACGTAGGTGATGATCTCCCGCATCTCCTGCGGAGCCAGCGCCGGAGGCGGATTCTTCATGTTGGGCTGGTGGTTCCACATGTCCACCGCGATATCGGTCAGCGTCTGGTTGTGCAGCAGGTTCTCCAGCGCCATCCTGCCCTTGTGGCAATCGATGCAGCCCTTGCTCTGGAACAGCTTCTCGCCCGGTTCCGCCGGCGGGAAGGAAACCTGCGCCGCCAGGTTGCGCGTCTCCGGCAGGTTCTGCAGGTACACCAGCATGTCGGTCAGGTCCTGCGCGGTGAGCTGCTGCCAGGCGACCTTCTTCTTCTTGAACTCCTCGCGCATTTTCGCGCCGTGGTTCCACATCTGCTCGGCCAGCACCAGCGGGTCGGCCAGCGACTGCCACTTGGCCACCGGCGGCGCCGCCGCCACCGGCGAACTCGTGATCCCGTGACAGTCCGCGCAGTGTTTCGCCGCGAACGCCTGCTTGCCTCGCGCCGCGTCGCCCGGCTTGTCGAAGTACCGCGCCGAAATGAAGTAGGCGAACAGATCCGCCGCGCCTTCCGGCGCCAGCGACGGCTTCTCCACACCCTGCTTGTTCATCTCGGCCCACATCTGCGGCGCGTGGTTCCACATCAGGCTGGCCATCATCGATGGCGTGAAGTCGCGGTCGATGCGCCGCCCCAGGTCAGGCCCCGCCGTCCCGCCCTTGCCCTTGATGCTGTGGCACTGCACGCAACGCTGGCTCTGGAACAGTTTCTCGCCGCGCTGCGCGTCGCCCGGCACGATGCCCGCCGCAAGCAGTCCCCAAGCGGCGACGGCGCCTGCCGCAATCACTCGAATCGTGGTCATGGCTGGTCTCCTATTTAATCAGCCTCAGGCCGGTCATGAACAGGTGCGCGCGGAAACCCTCATACAGATACGCGGTCTCCCCGAACCCATACCACCGCCATTCGGTGTTCCATTGTACGTGCTTCTGCAGGGGAAGGGAAAGTTTCCCGACCGGCTGGTAGTAGCTCGTCGCCCGCGTGCCGTCCGATACGAACAGGCTGCCGCCCGCCGTCAACTTCGGCTCCATCCCGCCGACTTTCGGCAGATTGACGTCCAGCATGGAGGTCGCGGTATGCCCGTTCTCCCGGTACAGAGACACCGAAGGCATATAGAAAGGGAAAGCGAGATAGTTGATGTTGGAATCGAACGTCGTGCGGCTGTACTCCGCCATCAGGCTGACGCGCTTGCCGCCCTCCGGCGTCCAGTACAGCGACAGGGAACTCGCGCGGCTGTCCAGGTTGTAGCGGATATCCGGCGACGGATTCTCGTTGGTCAGGTACGCGAAGTTCGCCTGGATCCCCAGGCTCGCCAGCGCCTGATATCGCGCCCGCGCCCGCACCCGGTGATAGTTGTACAGGCTGGTGCGGAAATAATCGGTGGAGGTGGAGGCGCCCTCGTAGTCCACGTTCATCGACAGTTTCTTGAAAGGACGCGCCGTGATCCCCGCCAGGCCCACATCCCGCTTCAGGTCGCGCGACGCCAGCAGCCCGGATTGGTCGAACACCCCCGCGCGCACCGTCGCGTCGCCGAATTCGCGGCGCCAGCCGCCGCGCAGCGTCAGCTTCGAGAACACGTCCCAGATGGCTTCCACCTGGTAGCGGTTGTAGTTCACCACCTGCAGCGTGTTCAGCGCGTTCGCCAGCGATTGCCCCGTCGCCGTCGGCGTGAGCAGGATCTGCTCCGTCAGCGCGCCGAAGCCCGTGGTGTGCTCCCGGTCCGTCATCCAGGATTGCACAATGCGCAGATTGCGGAACGGGCGCACTTCCATCCCGGCGTTGCCCACCACGTGCGGCTGGTTCGCCGCGCTCGCCCCGATGTTGAACTGCCCGCTGTACAGAAGCAGCGAGCTGATCAGGCCGAAATTCCCGTTGGCGATATCGAAGTAATTCGCGTTGGTCTTCGGCTCGCTCCACAGGAATTGCCC
This sequence comes from Acidobacteriota bacterium, assembly GCA_018268835.1. Classification (GTDB taxonomy): domain Bacteria; phylum Acidobacteriota; class Terriglobia; order Bryobacterales; family Bryobacteraceae; genus Solibacter. The sequence continues at coordinate 49,945 of JAFDVU010000009.1, forward strand.
GTACAGGTCCACCCGCGACAGCGGGCTCGCCGTCGCCATGATCTTCGTGTACAGGCTCGTGCCCCGAATCCCGTACGCCTGCTGCAGGTTCTTCAGCACCAGCGTCGATCCCAGGAAGGGGGCCGTGCGGTCGCCGTAGTTGGTGCCGTTGAACCCCGCCTGGTCGTCTTCCTTAAACGTGGTGCCGCCCTGCTCCAGCGTCACGTGATAGCGGTTGTATTCGATGCGCACCCCGCCGCGATAATTGTTCGTGCTGTCGCGCAACAATGTCGGGACGGCGAACTCGTCGTTATTGTCCTGCACCCACGTCGCTACCCCGTGCCCGTAGCTCGAATTGCGCTCGAACACCAGGTACGGCAGGATGTGCCCGCCCGGGAACAACTCCAGATCCACGTACCCGTTGCGCCGGCGGATGTCGAAGGAGCGCTCGTCGAATCCACCAGGCGCGAACGGGTTGGCAAATGAAGGGATGGCGTTGAAGTAGGCGATGTTGCGGTAGTCCACCCGCAGATCGTAGATGCGTCGCTTGATCGCCTCGAGATGCGCCGTACTATAGGGATCTCCGCCCCAGCCGTCGCCGCGCGCGTCGATGCGGTCGAACAGGCGGTGCTTGGGATCCACCAGCGTGAAGTCCAGTCCGGTCAGTTTGGGTCCCTCGCCCAGGTTCACCACCGAACGATATTGCTGCGCGCTTCCGCGGACGTCTCCCACCCAGCGGTAGCCGAAATCGAAACTGCCCGTCAGCACCAGTGCGTCCGAAGCGGCCGGAGCGGGGTTTTCCGCCGCCGCTGCCTGCTCGGTCTTCGCCGGAGCCTTCTCGTCGGGCTTGGTCTGCGTCGCCGCTTCCTGGCCGAACGCAAAAACCGGAATCATCAACGCCAGTAGCAGTCTCATTTGAGGAACGCCCGATCCACGTAAGATCCGTGCACCTTCTGGTGGCAGAGTGTGCAGTTTTGGAAACGCGGGCTGCGCAGGTCATGGAACGCAGGCCCCACCGTCCCCAGTGTCGATCCCGCCGCCGGAGTCGGCGTCGGTAGGTTGGCGTGGCACTCCTGGCAAAGCTGGCTCACTTGCGGACGCGTCAGCATCCGCGGATTCGCGCTGCCGTGCGGTTCATGGCAGGCCCCGCACCCTTCCAGGCGCACCGGCGCGTGCTCGTAGGGGAACGGTCCCACTTTCTCCCCGTGGCACTTGGCGCATCCCGGTTCGGTCGCCCGCGTGGTCTGGTACATGTGCACCATCGCGCTGCCGTGCGGATTGTGGCAGTCCGTGCAGGACATCGCGCCTTCCGGCAGGCGGTGCTTGAAAGGCTTCTGGAAACTGGCCCAAATGTCGAGATGGCAGGCGGCGCACTGTTGGTTGATTGCCGCCGGCTTGCGTGCCACCAGGTCGTTGCCGTTGTTGCGGTGCACGAAGTGGCACGATACGCACGCCACCTGGTTGCGTGCATGGCTGCTGTTGATGCGCCCGGCTTGCGTCGTCGTGTTGCGATGGCAGGTCAGACAGATCGCATCCGCCGCCGATGGCTTCAGCTTCGCCGGCTGGCGGATCTGCGTGGCATCCGTCGAATCGGCGTGCTTGCTGCCCGGGCCGTGGCAGGATTCGCACCCGTTATTCTCAAAGCCCCGTTTTTTATCGGTCTCTACCACCGAGTGCGGACTCTTTTGAAACGCGTTGTAGATGTCTTCGTGGCAGGCCTGGCAAGTTTGCGATCCGACGTACTCGGCCGGTTTCTCCGGTCCCGCCGGCTTGGCTGGCTCCGCCGCCTTAGTCTGGTCTGAAGATGAAACCGGGGTGCCCGGCTTGGCTTCCTGGGCACCCCATAGAGTGATGGTCGTGAGTATGGCCGCGGCCACGTGCGCCGCCAGGCGTCCCATTCGGATGCGCCGGTTGTTCCCGGCCGCGCCCGATCCGTTGGGGCGGCACCAGAGGCGCCCCGCCGCGGGGGCGGGACACTCCTGGCGCGCCGTGGAGATGAGCCACAACATGGTCAGTCCTTTATGTTATTTGCCTGCGTGGACCTTGTCGACGTCGAAATCGGCACCAGTTCCGTGGCAAACGTCGCAGCTTTCACCAAACCTCTGGTCCGTCTGCGCCACCGCGTGGGCCAGAGCCGACAGCGACATGTGGCATGCCGTGCAGGCGGAGGTCGTCGCCGGTACCGGGCTGAACCGGCCTTCGGGATCGGTCACATTGTTCTTGCCGATCGGGAACGCCGCTTCGGACGTATTGACGTGGCACATGTAGCATTTCGCCGTGTCGCCAACCCCACCGGTGGGCGTCATCGTCGGATAGCGCACATCGCTGAAGTCGTTGTGGCTGCCGCCGAATCCCACGATCGTGTACGTCGCGCCGTCTTCCTGCATCTTTTCGCCCGTGTGGATCTTGTGGATCATCATGGCGAAGTTCACGCCCTGCGGGGGAGCCGCTTTGTCCGCCGCGTTCTGTGCGACGGGACGGACGATCGCGTCGGTCTCGCTCGGGTTGTGGCAAAGAACGCACTGTTCGATCTGGTTGCGGTTCTCACCGTGCAGCGAGAGGAACGAGTGGCAGCCGTTGCACTTGGCGATGTCCACTACCTTGCGCCGCGGCGTCACTTTGGAACCGTCCACCGAGAAGTTGAACACCTTGTTGATGGCGCCATACTCGGTAGCGATCTGCTGTTGCGTCCCGGCCAGCAGCGTCAGGGCGCGCCGCCCTTCGATGCCGATCGAGTAAGTCCCGGTCGCGTTCGCCGGAATCGCGTGCGTGAAAGTGTATGTGCAGGTGCCGTCGCCGGCGCACTGAGCGGTTGGAACCGGGTTCTCGGAAACATAGCCGCCAGTGGTCACGTCCGAACCGAAACTGGTGTAGCCGTAGTCGCTCGTCGGACCCGCCATCACCAGCGCCAGGCGGTTCGCACCACCGGTCAACTGCGCCATGGTCACGGCGTTGCCCTTGAAGTCGGTGGCCTTGAAGGTGACGGTAGGCTTCTTGCCGGCCTGGCCGTTATCGACCTTAAGAATGTCGAGCACGAGGCCCGGCCGCGTCGCCGACTGCGTTTCCACTGTGTGCGCACCCATGATGGAAGCGTCAAACTCGAGTTCGCCCTGCGGAATGTGGCAGTTCTTGCACTCGTTGTCGGAAACCTGCGGCAGATTCACGTGATTCTGCCCGGTCGCGAAATTGACGTTGTCGTGGCAGCTTCCGCAAGCCACGCGGGTCGGATTCTTCAACCACGCGTCGGATTGCGTCGCGCCCGTCACGCTCTGCGGCTCATGACAGAACGAGCAGCGCCGCGGATCGCTCGGCAGTACCACGGTCGACCAGTCGCTCACCGCCTGCTGGTAGCCGATGATCTGGTACGGCGTCCCCGCCTTTACGCTCGGCAGCTCGCTGCCCATGTGGATCTTGTGGATGAACACCTTCATGTCCACCGTGTTGCCCGTATCCGGATCGGTGGTCTGCGGCGTGTGGCACATGATGCACAGCTCCATGCTGCGCCGCGAACCGCCGTGGAACGCCAACTGGTCGTGGCACTTGTTGCAGGATGCCGTACGGATCACGTCGCGCGGCGCCGGTGTGCCGCCCGCCGGAACCCACGTCAGCGTGTCGTCATCGTAGTTGGTGCCCAGGTCGAACTCGGTCAGGTTGCGCGACCCGTAAACACCCACGCGGTGGGTCGCCGTCGGATCGTAGTTCCCCGTCGGCGGGACCGCCTTTTGCTTGAAGGTGTAGACGAACTCCCCGTCCGCCACCTGCTTCACCGTTCCGCCCGAATCCGTGCCCGCCTGAACCGCCGTCACCTTCGTGATCGGACTGGTCTGCGGGCGCGTCGTGTAGGCCACAAACTGCGACTGCCCCTGCGGAATATAAGCCGCCAGGAAGCTCACCGAGATAGCACCCGGCGTTGTGACGCCTGCCGGATCCAGGGGCAGGCCTTTAGGATCGGTCAGTTTATAATCCACGCTGATGGTGCCATCCTGCGCGATACCGGCCGATACGATCTTGATGATGAGGCCCGGCCGGACAAAATTCACCGTTGCCGGCGAGGCGTAATACGCCTTGTCGAAAACGTTGAATTCAGTCTTTTTGGCCGCGCCTGATAGCGCGACGCTGGCCGCGACCGCTGCCAGCGCCAAAACCATAAAACGAATCCGCATACGAAATCTCCCCAATTAATGACAACCGAGCTTCTTGGTCACAGCACACGCCGCACCAAACCGCCGCCGTTCCGAAACAGACCCGGAACTCTTTTATAATCACTATGTTGATTTTTTCAGCATACACCTGAGGTCGTTGTCTACACCTCCGGTGTGGGTGAAAAGGCGTGAGCTATGGGTGAAAACTCGCTGATTCGACCTCGCTTGGACGGTATCTCTGATCGCCTCGCTTATCTCGGGATAGGTTCACTCCCCTTGGTCATGCGGCATCTGCGTTCGCGCCTGCCGCTCCCCGGTCCGCCCGGTCCCATCGGGTTTCGCGCCTCCGGGTACCCGGGGTCTAACCCGGTTGCTCACCTCCGAGTCGCCTTGCCCCCGAAACCATCCCATCCGGAAGCACCTCCCCGGAAGCCGTCCAAAGCCTCGCCCAATGCGCCCGAAATCGCCCCCTTGCGTCTTTAAATCGAGATTATTCAGCACCTTGCACGCTTCCCCGCGCTGCGGAGGTCCCGGAGGGGAAAGGCACACCCAGGCCATTCGGACGCTAGCCAGTTGGTACTAGATCTACCGAATTTTATCTTTAGGACAAATTCGTAGTTGATTTCGGACTGACTAGTATGTATTCTGACAGAGCGGTAGGGAAATTCCTTAGGACACTAGGACACAGCCGATGACGCTCACGAACGTTCTCCCGATGCCTTCCCTCTCACAGCGCGCTTCGAACCGCGGTTCCGACGAGATCCGCATCCGGGCACTGGAACGCCTGTACGAACGCAGGGCAGCCGTTGACGAACTGATCGAGTCCCTTGAAAACTACCAGCGCGCGCGCACGGGGCACACCGCGATGTGCGTGCCGTTTACCGCGGCACAGAAGTGCTCGTAAGATTGCGCTCGATCGCGAACTTCACCAATCCCACCAGGTCGTGGACGTTCAATTTCCGCATCAGGCTCGCCCGGTAGGTATCGACGGTCTTGGGACTGATTTCCAATAACTCGGCGATATCTTTGGCACGCAGCCCGTTGACGAGATAGGAGAATACCTCCATCTCGCGCGGACTGAGACCGGCCAGCGGGTCTTCCGGCCGGCTCTTGCCTCCCTGCGTGAACAGGCCCGCGCCCTTTAGCAGCGGTGACACGTAGACGCCGCCGTCGCGCACGTAGGTCACGGCATCCAGCAGGTGCCGCCCCGGCCCGTCCTTCAGAAGATACGCGTCCGCCCCCGCCCGCAACGCCTCCATCACGGTGTTCTCTTCACGGCTGATCGAGAGGATCAGCAGTTTCGCCTTGCACCCGCCGGCGCGCAGTTTTCGGATCACCTCGATGCCCGTCATGCTCGGCATGTGCAGATCCAGAATCGCGAAGTCCGGCTTCATCTGCTCGATCATCTCGATCGCCGCCGGCCCGTCGGATACCTGCCCGAGGATCCGCATCCCGTGAGCCGCGCACAACGCCGCAATTCCCTCCCGGACGATGTTGTGGTCGTCGGCCAACACCACGCTGATCTGATCGCTCTCCTGCATCCTGCTCCCTTATCCGCGCTCTTCCGGGGATTTATTCGCTGATGGAAATTGGCACGGAGACTACCAGTTTAGTGCCAAGCGGACCGCTTTCCATATCAAAATTTCCACCGCAGCCCGCAACCTGCTCGCGGATCGACCTCAGTCCGATGCCCGCGCCCACATTCGCCTCCGCCGCGCGCAGCCGCGCCACGTCGAACCCCACCCCGTTGTCTCTCACGGTCAGTTGCACGCGCTCCCCGTCGGCAAGCAGCGACGCTTCCACCGCGGTCGCGCCCGCGTGCCGCACGATGTTCGAAAGGGCCTCCTGCAAAGACCGGTAGATTAGCGCCTTGATCTCCGGATCCGGTTCCCGCGGCAGAGCCTCGATGCGCAACTCCGCCGCGTAGCGCTCGGCGATCCCGCTGGTCCGCCACAATTGCCGCACCGCTTCCTCCAGCGTCAGCCGCTGCCACTCCGGCGGATGCAGCCGGTGGGACACCGCCCGTACCTGCTCCAGCGCGTCCGCGGCGAGGCGGCCGATGTTGTCCAGCGCCATCCGCACCTTCGGAGGCGGCAGCGGCATCTCCGCGCCGATCAGTTCCAGTTGCAGCCGGATCGCCGCCAGCGCCTGTCCTACCCCGGTGTGCAGGTCGCGCCCCAAGCGCTGACGCTCCTGCTCCAACTGCCGGATCATCTTGCGTCCGGTGGCCGCGCCCCGTAGCTCCCGGACCTGCCCCGCCAGCCGCCGCTCGTCCTCTACCAGGTGGAAGTAGCCGCGCAGCAGCCGCCCCTCCAGCCGCAGGCACTCCAGCAGCAACCGGTCCGGCAACTGCGGGGGACGCGCCCCCACCACCACCGTGTTCGTCGTCTCCCAGACGCGCCAGAAATGCCACGAATACACCCGGAACCGCGGCGCATCCCGACCCTCGGACGGCCGCGAGGATAGCGTCAGGTCGCTCAGATGTTCGATTTTGCCCACCGTCTCACGCGCCCGCTGGCTCATCCAGACGATCCGGCCGCTGGAGTCGCACTCCAGCAACAGGGGGTATGCGAGAGATTCCTTAGGGGCGAATCCGGGTTGGGAACCCTGGTTCAATCCGGGAGTCTCCTGATTTACACAGTTCGTTCCCCTGCAGAATGACAGTCCCGTCGCGTACGCTGCAATGCGGGTACGTACCTGGTACTTCCCTATCCAAACGCAAGACTTGCGCTTCCTTCCGGGAAAGCGCTATAAGGGAATCACCGATGTCGCGCGTGTTAACTTACGTTCCAAGGGTCGCGATCTTCCTGGCGGGCGCCGCCGCCGCTGCCCTCACCATGCCCCGCCGCGAGCATGCCGGCATGGATCCCGCGGCCGTGGACGATCTCAAGAAGTCGCTGGCCGGGCTTGATGCCCGCATGCAGGCACGCGAGGCCGCCGACGACACCCGCTTCGCCCAGATCGAAACCCGCCTCGAGGAACACTCCTCCCGGTTGGCCGAGGTGCCTTCCACAGCCCAGATCGTCGCCGCCATGGAGCAACTCCTCTCCAAGACGATGTCCTCGCTCGACGATCGCCTCTCCGCTCAGGCCCGCTCCATCGAAGTCCTCAAGACCACTGTCTCCCAGACCGACAGCCTGCTCGAACGCGTCCTCGAGTCCCTCGACACGCTGCAAAGCTACACTGAACCGGCCGATCTCGCCGGCGACCCCATTCTCAGCCGCCCGCCGGTTTGATCCCTCCTCAGACCCGCTCTACAGGATTTTCCCCTCGGCAGCGATCCGACGCCGAATTGTCGGAATTCGCTGATATGAACGCCGATTCAAACGCACTATGCTCAGGATAGGGATGCCATGGATCTGGCTAAGGTATTGGAGCAGTTGCGCAGAGAACTGGACCATTTGAACGCGGCCATCGTAAGTCTGGAGCGTCTTCAATCCCGCGAGGTCCGCCGCGGCCGCCCGCCGCGCGCCCTGTTGGACCTGCGCCGCCTCAAGGCAGCCGCCGACGCCGATCCCTCCCCCCAGCCCCGCCGCACCCAGCGCCGCGATGGCGATTCCTGAACGTCTGAAACTCGCGTGGTCCCGGCGCTACCTACTCCAGCGCCGGCAAGTGCTCCGGCCGCACCAGCACCCGTATGGATCGCGCCTGGCCCGGAGTCCGTTCGATGAAGCCGCGCAGTTCGAGCGCCTGGATCATCTGGTGGACGCTCGGCGGCGTGGTCTGAAAGTGCCGCTGGAGATCCGATTCCGCCGGTGCCCGGCCATGGATCCTCGAGTAGGTGTAAATGAACGCCAGATACTGCCCCTGTTTCTTCGTGAATCGCGGTGCGATCGACGGATCGAGCCCCGGAGCCGGATCGATGCGCACCCGGAATGCGCCCTCGCCGCGGCCGTCGTCGACGCCCACCGTCAGAATCCACACTCGGCCACCGATCGCGGTGCGGACGGGCGTCCTCAGGGCGGCGCGCAGATTCTTCCGCAGTTCCTTCGCGTCGCGGCTCGTGCTCTTGAAGTTCGCCGTGGCAAACGCCGTCTCGCCGCGGCGTGCAAAGACCTGGTCACGGCCGTCGCTATATTCCACTTCGAGGGACTGGGCGCCGTGGGAAAGACCGTGCTCGCACAAGTCTTCCAGCAGACTTCTCGGCTTGCTCATAACGTGCCTCAGCGCCTACGCCGCCGCCATTCTGGCTCCTGGCTCCCGCCTCAAGGCCGAAGCCCTTGCCCCCCTAAAACGGCACGTCGTCGTCCGTGATGCCCTGGTTGAAATCCTCGGCCGGAGCCGCCGGCGCCTGCTGCGGACGCTGCGCGGAGCGCGGACGCGACACCATCGGTTCCTGGCTGAAATCGCCGCCGCCACTCCCGCCGCCCGAATCCCCGCGGCCGCCCAGCAGAATCAGGTCCTCACACACCACTTCCGTGATGTACCGCTTCTGCCCTTCCTTGTCCTCGTAGCTCCGCGATTGCAGCCGCCCTTCCACGTACACCTGCTTGCCCTTCAGCAGATAGTTGGAGACATTCTCGCTGCGCCACAGCACGCAGTTGTGCCAGTCGGTTTCCTCTTTCCATTCGCCTGACTGCTGGTCCTTCCAACGGCGGTTCGTGGCCAGTGTGAAGGTGGAGCGGGATTGCCCGCTCGGCGTGAATTTGGTTTCGGCATCCTTGCCAAGATGTCCGAGCAGAGTCACTTTATTGACGCTTCGAGATGCCATATCACCCTGAAGCGTAACATATGCCGCTCCCACCTGCTCAATGCGCGCATGCCGACGCCGCCTGCCGCGCTTCCGCCCGCGGAAAGTACGGCGATGCCTGCGCCAGTGCCGCCTCCAGCAGACTCCGCTCGCTCCCGCACGTCCCCGCCGTGACCGCCGCCAGGTGACGCCACGCCCGCGCGTCCCCACGCAGCGCGTCGGGAATCTCCAGGTCCAGCGCGCTCGAAAATTCGCTCTCGGCTCTCGCCGCGTCCCCCCGCCGGTAGAGCAGGATGCCGCGATACAGGTGCGCTTCGCCGCTGGCGCCGTCGCGCACAGCGGCGAACGCCGTCCGGCTGGCCAGGCCGTAATCCGCCAGCGCCGCCTCGCGGTCCCCGGCAAGGTCGTGCGCCCGCGCTCGCAGATACAGCGCCCGCGCGTTGGCCGGGTCCGCCTTCAGCTCCGCAGTCAGGTTCGCAATCGCGCCCCTCGCGTCGCCCGCCAGCAGACGCGCCGCGCCCAACTCCACCAGCGCCGCATCCACGTCCGGCGCCGGACCCAGCCGGCGCACCAGCGTAGGCCCGCCATCCTGCCACAACGCCTTCCACACCGTGACCGCGCGGTCCTCGTCCCTAACCGCGCCCGCGTAATCACCCTGCCGGAATCGCCGCTGCCCCTCGACCCAATCCGGCCACCCGCTCCCGCCGGCGCCGGCGAAGTACCCCGCCGCATCGTCCAGCCGGCTATCGCCCAGCGCCATCCATCCCAGCCACTCTCGCGCCGCCTCCAGCACGTTCTCGCACTGCCTCTGCTCCATCAGCGCGTTCCCGCAGGAGGCATCGGCCAGCGCGGCTTCGATTCCCCGCCGCGCCTCCCCCCGCCCCGCGTCATCGGTCGCCGTGTGCAACCGGGCCACCCAGGGCAGGACCCGCAACGCCGCCGGCGCCGGCCCCGTCACAGGCTGCTTCCCCGGACCCACGCGCCGCGGCCACACCGCAATCGCCCGGTCGAAATCGCGCGCCGCGGCTTCGTACTCTTCCCCGCCGTGCAGGATCGCCGCTTCCGCCATACGGCAGAATCCCCGGCGGAAATAGAGTTGCGCCGCGTCGGAAGCTGCGCTGATCGCCATCGCCGCGGCCTGCGATTGCACGCACGCGCCGGAATCCGTCAGCGGCGGAACCGCCGCCAGCATCACCTTGTCGAAATCGAGTTGCGCCTTCCACACCAGCGCCAGTTGTTGCGCGTCGGCCGCCAGCAACGCCGAAGCCGCCAGTGGAAGGACCCAGATCCGCATCTCACTGTACGAAAGCACCCCGGCGGCCAATGTGATCTACCGCACCAGCCGCGGCTTATTTGCCCGTGAAAATGGTCGCGTCCACGTTCATCCCGGGCCGAAGGATGAGTCCGCCGGTCTTGTCCACCAGAATCTTTACCGGGATCCGCTGCACCACCTTGACGAAATTACCCGTCGCGTTCTCCGGCGGCAGCAGGCTCAGGCGCGATCCCGTGGCGCCCGCGATCGAATCCACGTGGCCCTCCACCGTCTGCCCGTACATGTCCACCCCGATCTCCGCCCGTTGCCCGGCGCGCACCCCCGCCAGTTGCGTCTCCTTGAAGTTCGCCGTGACCCACACGTCGTGCAGCGGGATGATGGTCATCAGGCTCTGCCCCGGCGCCACCGTCTGCCCCGGCTCCACGCTCTTGCGCGTCACCACGCCGTCTACCGGCGCCGTGATCGTCGTGTAACTCAGTTGCAACAAGGCGGCCGCCAGGTTGGCCTGCGCCACTTCCACCGCCGCCTGAGCCGAACCCGTCTCGGCGCGCCGCACGTCCACCTGCTTGCGATTCGCCTGCGCGTTCTCCACCGCCGCCTGCGCCTGCGCCACTCGCGATTGCGCCGCGTTCACCGCCGCCGCCTTGATCTCCGCGTCCTGCCGGACGGACGCCAGCTTCTCCTGCGCCACGTGAAGTTCGCTTTCCGCCACCCGCGCCGCCGCCACGTAAGCGTCGTACTGCTGCTGCGAAATCTCGGCCTTGTCGAGCAGCGGCTTCATGCGCGCCAGGTCCGCCTGCGCGCGATCGTTGTTCGCCTGCCGCGCGCGCACGTTGGCCTGCGCCCCGGCGATGTCGCTGGTCGATGCCTGCCGCGCCGCGATGCGCGCCCGCTCCAACTCCGCCATGGCGTCGGAAAGCTGCGCGGTTGCGCCCGTCGTGCCCGATTCCGTCGTCTCGTTGGTCAGCGGCACCACCGTCCGCGCCGTGTGCAACTGGCTTTCGGCCTGCACCACCGCCGCTTTGGCCTGATCCACCCTCACCTGGTAATCCCGCGGATCGATGCGCACCAGCGGCTCGCCCGCTTTCACGTGCTGGTTATCCAGCACCAGCACCTCGGTCACGTTGCCGGGGATGCGCGGCGCGATGGCCACGATGTGCGCGTCCACCTGCGCGTCGTCGGTCGAAACCTGCCCGCGGAAGTGCAGATACGCCCACGTTCCCACCGCCGCCAGCACTGCCACAAAGCCCAGAAATACGAACTTGACCCGCCCCCTCTTCTTCGGAGCCGCCACCTTCTTCGTATCCTCCATCTGCGACAAGTCTTCCATCACATCCGGCATCTTAGTTTACGCCCTTCCCTGTTCTCAGATTCTGCACGTCACGGGCCGGATGCGCCTTTTCCTCTAAACTACTCGATCTTCGGCACTTGGCTCACTCGGCCCATTCCCCGCCCGCCCCCGCGCTGCCCAAATCCCGGCATCCCGGCTCAATGTCCCATGCCCGCCGGACCGCTCGTAGGCCCGACGCGCTTCACAAAAAGCATCAGCGGAATCACCGCCAGAAATAGAATCCCCATCACCCAGAAGGCGTCGGCGAACGCCAGCATATTGGCCTGTTTCAACAGCATCCCGTACACCATCCCGTGCGCCCGCACCGCCGCATCCGGCGCCGATGCCCCGCCGGCGTGAATCGCCGCCGCCGCATGGTTCAGCATGTTGCGATACGGAGCATCCATCGGCGTCAGGTGCGACACCAGGACGTTCTGGTGATACTGCGCCCGCCGCGCCAGCATCGTGGTCACCGCCGCGATCCCCGCGCTGCCCCCGATGTTCCGCGCCAGGTTGAACAGCCCCGTCGCGTAATTCGTCCGCTCCTTCGGGATGCGCGCGAACGCCACCACGCTGATCGGCACGAATAGAAACGCCAGCCCCAGGCTCTGCACCACGCGTCCCCAGATCGCCGTGTTGAGGTCGATGTCCAGCGTGAAGTGCGCCATCCGCATCAGCCCCAGGGTGGATATCGTCACCCCGAACACCACCAGCCAGCGCGCCTCCACCTTGCGCAGCAGGAATCCCACCGCCGGCAGGCACAGGCAGATCGCGATCCCGCCCGGCGAAAGCACCAGCCCGCTCAACAGCGCCGTGTAGCCCAACAGCGTCTGCAGGAACAACGGCAACAGCGCCGTGCTGCCGTAAAGCACAAACCCCAACACCAGCATGGACACCGTCGCCAGCGTGTAGTTGCGCTCCTTGAGCACATGGAAATCGATCACCGGCTCCTTCTGCCGCAGTTCCCAGACCACCACCGCCACCAGGCAGAACACCATGATGACCGCGAACGTCACAATGAAGTTCGAGCCGAACCAGTCCTTGCGCTGACCTTCGTCCATCACGATTTCCAGCGATCCCAGCCCCAACGCCAGCAGCCCGAAGCCGATGTAATCCAGCTTGATGCTGGACAGGCTCCGCCGCACCAGGTAGGGCGGATCGTGAATCACGTCCGCCGTCAGCAGCAGCGAGAGCGCGCCGATCGGTATGTTGATGAAGAAGATCCAGCCCCAACTGAGGTTGTCCGTGATCCAGCCGCCCAGCGTGGGTCCGATCACCGGCGCCACCACAACGCCCATCCCGTACACCGCCATCGCCATGCCCTGCTTCTCGCGCGGGAAACTCTCCACCAGGATCGCCTGCGCCATCGGCTGCAGCGCTCCGCCGCCGATCCCCTGCAGCACCCGGAAGAAGATCAGCAACCCCAGGCTCGGCGCGATCCCGCACAGGAAACTCGACACCGTGAACAGAGCCACGCAGATCATGTAGAACCGCTTGCGCCCGAACACCATGCTGAACCATCCGCCCATGGGCAGGATGATCGCGTTGGCCACCAGGTACGAGGTCAGCACCCAGGTGGCTTCCTCCACGCTCGCCGAAAGGCTGCCCGCGATGTGCGGCAGCGCCACGTTGGCCACGCTCGTGTCCAGCACCTCCATGAACGTGGCCAGCATCACCGTGAGCGCGATGACCCACGGATTGACCCGGTCTGGTTGCTTACTTCGCGTAGAGCGCCTCCATCCGGCCCGTGGCGTGCGCCAGGTCGGCGCGCGCCTGGTTGTAGCGGTACAACGCCCCGATCTGGTTATCGTTGGCGCGGGCCAGCTCGTCCTGCGCCTGGATCACTTCCACATTGTTGGTCACGCCCGCCTGGAAGCGGTCGCGCGACTGCTCCACCTGCTGCCGCGCTAGTTGCACCCCCAGGTTGGCCACATCCACTTCGTTGCGCGAGCTCTTGAGCTGCGCAATCGCGGTCTTCACCTCCAGCGCCACCCGGTTGCGGATATCCGTCTCCTGCTGTTTGAGCTGCTTGATCGCGAGCGCGGCGCGCGCGCGCTCGGCCCCTATGCGGCCTCCCGTGAACAGCGGCACATCGATGCCCCACGAGTACTGGTACACCGGAATCGACGTGTTCGGTGTCAGCCCCTGCTCCGCCCAGAAGCCGCTCACCGAAAGCTTCGGCAGCCGCGCGTCGCCTGCCGCGCGCAGGTCGAGTTCGGCGCGGTTCTCCTCGGCCAGGATCTGGCGCACCTCCGGCCGCGCCTGCCACGCCTGTTCCATCGTCTGGTCGGCGTTGACCTCCGGGGTATCGAAGAAGCTCACCGCATCGGCCAGCTCGACCTTCTGGTGCGGGTCCAGGCCCAGCAAGCGCGCCAGCGCGTAGAGCGACGTCTCCAGTTGCGTGCGCGAGACGATCAGCCGCTGCTTTTCGTTCTGCAGCGCGACATTGGAGCGCAGCGTATCGATGCCCGTGCCGACCCCGTTCTTCTGCAGGTCCGCCGCCTGATTGTAGAGCGCCTGCGCCAGGTCCACGCGCGATTGCGCGGCCTCTACGTCCGCTGCCGCGCGCTGGCTGCCCAGGTATTGCGAAACCACCAGCATCACGCTCTCCTCCCGCGCCCCCGTTGCCTGCGCGCGCGAAGCGTCGATCCCCGCCTGCGACGCCTTGTACCGCCGCCACAGCGTCAGGTCGAACAGCGGCGCGTTGAATCCCACGCCCGCCTGCGACACCCAGAAAGGGCCCACGTGCTGCGCAAAACCCGGGAACGAGAGGCCGATCGCCGCTTGCAGGTTCACGCGGTTCACCGCCTCCTGCACCCTCCCGTTGGCCTGCGGCAGCAACGCCGAGCGCGCGATCGAACGCTCCTCCTCCGCCTGCGACGTATTCAGCGCGGCCAGGATCACGTTCGGGTTCTGTTTGAGCGCCAGGTTTACGGCATCCTTCAAAGACAGCTTGAGCGCCGTCGGTTCCTGCGCAAGGGCGCTCCCGGCCAGCGCCGCTAGAATCCACAACCTCCGGTTCATGCCAGGAAGGCTGCACGCTATGGGCCAGGCCTAAGTGACTGGAAATCAACGGATTTCGTCCTGATGATGCGGCAACGGCTGCCGCTATTTGGGCATCGCGGCAGCGGAGTGCCGATGGCCGATCCCCGGTAGTCCGTAGCCTCCGGGCATTGCCGCCCGGTTGGACTGCGACGTCCGGCTCCGAAATCCGCGTGCCTTTCGGGCGATTGCCTGCTACCCTCTACGATAACGAGAGGTCGAATGATCTCGATCTTCAGACAAGTTGAGCAATCCGAGCGCCTGCTGGCCGCCTTCCGAGCGTTGCGGAAGGCATACCTGGAACTCTCCGTGGCCTTGCCGAAGGCCGCCCTTCCCGCGAATCCCGAGCTGTCTACCTCCTGTAAGGAGGAACTGGATGGGTTGGCGTCGCTGATCCAGGAGACCACCGAGGCGAAGGCCATCGATGAAGCGGGACAGGTTGCGCTAAGCCAGGTCGATGTAATCTATCACGCCAATCGCACGGCCCTCGCGGAAAGGGATGCGGCGCTCAAAGATGTAGTGGCCTCGGTCGCCGAGGCCATCAGTGGATTCAAAGGTCACGGCGAACGCCACGAAGGCACCCTGAGCCGGTTGGCCGATGAGTTCGATTCACTCGCCCGGGTGGATAGCGTCGCCGAAATCCGGCAGCGCCTCCGTCTGCAGGTAGGCAAGCTGCGGGAGGCCGCCCAGGAGATGCGCCGTGAAAGCGATCGGGCGGTCCAGCAGTTCGCGTCGCAGGTTTCGGCATACCAGCAACGCATGGAAACGGCTCGCAAAGAGACCGGCATCGATCGTCTTACCGGTCTGGGCAGCAGGCGGGAGGCCGAAAAGCGTCTGCGGGCACTCCCCAGGGAAAGGATGTCATGGAGCGTCCTGCTCTTCGACATCGAGGGCTTCCAGGACGTCAATAACCGGTACGGGACGCTTTTCGGCGACAAGTTGCTGCGCGCCTTCGCCCACCTGCTGCGCACCTGGTTTCCGGAAGAGGGCATGGTGTTTCGCTGGGGAGCCGACGAGTTCCTCGTGGTTGCAGAAGGCTCCTCACAGATCGGTGCCGAAAAGTGCAAGCAGGTTTGCCAGACCTTTGCAGCCGGAGGTCAATACTCCGCCATCGTCGAGGGTGGCGCCAAGGTGCCCTTGACCGCCGCGGTTGCCTTCGGCGCGGTCCAGTGCGCCAAGGCCGAGAACCCGGAAGAATCGTACCGGCGCGCTCGGGCGGCCCTCGAAGCGAACCGGAAGAGCCTACGCCGATGACACCACTCGAGATGCAGCAGAGGTTGTCCGACTTAATCGGCTTCCAGTGTGTGCTGGTCGCGCTCCGCGGTGTCAGCCCGGAGGCGTCGGAAGAAATGTTGTGGCAAACGCTCGTATCCGAACTGCTCGAGCAGTATGGATTGCGCCGGGCCTGGTACGGAAATCGGCGCAATGGCGAGCTGTGCCCGGTGGTGCTGGTCGACAGCCGTTCGGCCGAACTCGGGGACTTGCCCGCGAAGATCGAGGAGACGTCTTCCCTGGTCTCCTCCGCCGACCTGGTTCTGCCGGTGGTCGTCGAAGGACGCGATGAAGGCAGACTCCTACTGTATGCCGGTGGCAACGTGGCGGCGGAGCGTGCGGAGCAAATTCGCATCCTGACCGCGGAGGCCGCTACCATGCTCGCCGAAAGGCGCTCCCGCCTGCGTAACGAACGGGCCTTGAAGCAGGCCAAGCGCGAAGCCGAATCCGCAAACCGCGCCAAGAGCATGATGCTGGCGAACATGAGCCACGAGATCAGGACCCCCATGTCGGGTGTGCTCGGGTTTGCCGAGTTACTGGCCAGAACGCCCCTTTCCGCCGAGCAGATGGACTATGTGGAGACCATCCGCTCCAGCGGAGAGGTACTGCTCACCCTGATCAACGACATTCTCGACTACTCCAAGATCGAATCCGGGAAGCTCCAATTGGAATTGCTGCCGGTCGATATACGAAGCGCAGTCGAGAAGGTGGTGGGCCTGCTGCGTGTGCAGGCGTCGGAGAAACAACTGTGCTTCTCTTCGGCCGTCGATCCGGCTGTGCCCGACGCGGTCCTGGGGGATGTCGTTCGCCTGCGGCAGATTCTGATGAACCTCCTGGGCAATGCGATCAAGTTTACCGCCCAGGGCGAGGTATCGCTGGTTGTGTCGAGCCGCCCATGCGAAGACGGCCGGCACTTGATTGAATTCGTCGTCCGCGACACAGGACCGGGTATCGCTCCCGCGGACCAGACCAGGATCTTCGATTCGTTCAGGCAGGTTGACGCGTCCATCAGCCGCAAGCATGGCGGTACCGGCCTGGGTCTTGCGATCAGCATGGCGCTGACAAAGCAGATGGGCGGCTCGCTGTGGGTAGAGTCCGAGGTCGGGAAGGGCTCCATTTTCCACGTTTCGCTCCCGGCGCAGGCGGTCCCGGTTGCCGCTGCTACCGGGTCGCGGCTCGGAGCCCGGGACGCCGTTTGCCTGGCGGATGGGCCCGGGCTGCGCGTCCTCGTCGCCGAAGACAATGAGGTCAACCGCCGGGCGATCCTTGGCATCCTCAAGTTACTCGGCTGTGACGCGGAGGCGACGGAGAGCGGTGAGGAGTTGATACACCGGTTGGCTAATACCATCTATGATGTGGTGCTCATGGATGTGCAGATGCCGGAACTGGACGGCCTGGAGGCTACCCGGCGCATCCGGCGCGATCTGCCGCCCAGCCAGCAACCTTACATCATTGCACTCACTGCCGCCGCCTTTCCCGAGGACCGCTTCCGTTGCCTCGAGGCCGGCATGAACGACTACCTCGCCAAACCCGTAGATCTGGGGGCGCTGGCGGAAGCACTCCGGAAATTCCGGCCGGTCCCGGCGCAACCGCTGCGGTCCGGCGCATCCGTATAGGTCCGCAACGCTCGGAGTAACTGTGCCGGCGGCTATCCGGGTACTATGCGGTTTTCAGTACTTCTGGAACTTGGACGTCCTAAGTGCTTTGGTCCATCGTTGAGAGGTATCGGCAACCGTTTCATTCCGGAGGCCGAGGAAGGCATGGGAGGACCCTTGGCTACTAACCTCAACGTCAACAGCGCTCTTTCGCAAGGATCTCGTCCGCCGCAGCGGTCGACCCGTCGGGGGGATGGGCCAAAAGCTCGCGAGAATGGGCCTGACATCGTCATGGTGCCGGTCCGGCTGTGTAACCTGCCTCCATTCCCCGCCGTGGCTGTCAACATACTCTCTGAACCCGAAGAATCCAAATCGGATATCAAGCGACTCGCGACGATTGTGGAGGGAGATCCGGCTCTTGCGGCGGACATTTTGTTCCTCGCCAATTCCTCGCTGTTCGGCTTTCCGGCGAGGATCGACTCCGTGCGCCACGCCGTCGCGGTCCTCGGAGCGGACAGGGTCAACATCCTGGCTGTAACGGTGGCAATGAGACAGTTAGCCCGGGGGACCGGACCGCTGATCCGTCCCGTCTGGGAGCACAGCATCGCCTGTGCCATCGTGGCAGCCCGGCTCGCGCCGCTCTTCGGATGTGCCGAGGACCAAAGCTATACCGCCGGACTGCTGCACGATGTGGGCCGCCTGGGTTTCCTTCGGTCCTATCCCGTGGAGATCGGCCTGGTGATGCGGGGCGAGTTCGAGAATCTGGACGAAGCGATGGCAACCGAACAACTCGCGGTGAAAGCCGATCACGGCCAGGCCGGCGCCTGGCTGGTGGAATACTGGGCACTCCCTCCGTCCCTGGCGCTGACCTGCGAGCATCACCACGCTCCGTTGCAGGAGCGGGAGCCGGCCACCCTGCAGGTCGTCAAGATCGCCTGCCGCGTGGCCGACGCCCTGGGTTACTCGGTCTTTCACCTCCGCTCGAGTCCGACCTACGAAGACGTGGTCCGGTCCGTGCATAAGTGTCTCGGCCGCAACGTGCTGCCTCCGGAAGCCGAGATGCGCAAGTTCGTCGAAGACAGGTCTAAGCTCTTTCAACACTGAGTCGCAGGCACGCCCCCTTCGCAAGTGTACGCATGGGAAAGTCCCGGTTGCCGGGCCTTCCGCGGCGCGCGCACTCGGGAGATGAACCTTCAATCCCGGTCGAGGAGCTCCAGAAGATCGCGCTCGAAACAGGTCACACACAGCTTGGCGACGATCCCGTCGCCCTCCCGCCATTCGTGCGGCGTGTACCCTCCGCACACTTTACAGAATGAGATCGTCCTGCCGGCCGGAACCGGTGCTGGCTCCTGTACGCTGACGCGCATCGAACGGACCCTCCCGCAACATCATTCTGCGCGGATGCCGGCACACTGTCGATCCCGACCCGTACCAGCCGGGTACCGGAACTCCTCTTCGGGATTCCGGACCATCCGCGGTCGTCTCGCATTACGAGACGAAATCTGATTTGCAATCGCGTTACAGCCGCTTATATGCTTTTCCCACACCGGTATGATCTCCACGTACTCAGAGTCTTCCGTTTCGCCGCGGCGCCCTGCAATTCTCGCGGTTTGCCTGCTTCTCTTTCTCTGCGGGACCTCGCTCCTCCACGCCCAGGCCGCCCTCGGCACCGCCACCGCCGCCGGAACCGTCCGCGATGAATCCGGCCTCCCCGTGCCGCAAGCCGCCGTAGTTCTCACCGACACCGCGCGCGGCAGCAGCCGCCAGACCTCCACCAACGAAACCGGCTCCTTCTCTTTCCCCAACGTGCCGCCCGGACAGTATGTCCTGGTAGCGAAGAAGGACGGTTTCGAAACCCGGCGCGTCACCGGCATCCAGCTTCAGGTCGGCCAGGTGGCGTCGCTCGATGTCACCATGAAGATCGGCGCCCTCTCCACCGTTGTCTCGGTCTCGGGTGAACAGTCCACCATCGTCGAAACCGAATCCAACGTCATCGGCACCGTGGTCAATTCGCAGCAGGTGCAGGAACTGCCCCTGAACGGACGCAACTTCCTGCAACTCGCCCTCACCGCCGCCGGATCCAACGCCGTCACCGGCGGCAGCGACGTCTACTCGGCGCAGGTCGGCCACCCCGGCCGCGCCGTGGTCATCAACGGCAATCCGCCCACCACCACCGGCTACACTATCAACGGCATCGCCACCCGCGGGCAGCGCCTCGGTGAAAGCGCCCTCAATCTCTCCGTCGCCGCCATCGACCAGTTCAAGGTGCAGCAGGGCTTCTTCCTCCCCGACCAGGGTCCCGACCCCGGCCTCGTCAACGTCACCACCCAGGGGGGAACCAACGCCTTCCACGGCCAAGCCTTTGAATTCCTCCGCAACAACGCCATGGACTCGCGCAGCTTCTTTGCCGTCGCGCCCGAAAGCCTGAAGCGCAACCAGTTCGGCGGCGCAATCGGCGGCCCCATCCGCAAGGACCGCGTCTGGTTCTACGGCTTCTATGAGGGCCTGCGCCAGATCTCCGCCTTCTCCGCCAACGCCTACACTCCCACCCAGGCCATGTTCGGCGGCAATTTCAGCGCGCTCGCCAACACCATCTACGACCCCGCCACTTACTCCGCCGCCACCAACACTCGCTCGCCCTTCCCCGGCAACGTCATCCCGCAGAATCGCATCAATCCCGTCTCCACCGGACTGCTCAAGTACTACCTGCCCGGCGCCAGCATCTCCATGCTGCCCACCAACCTCTTCGCCAACCCGCGCAACACGCTCAACGACGACCAGGGCGGCCTGCGCATCGACGACACCATCTCCTCCAGCCAATCCCTCTTCGCCCAATTCGTGCAGGAGACCAGTTCCGCCATCAACTCCGGCACCTTCCCGCTCTCCGGCGCCGCGTACCCGAACACCAGCACGTTCGGCATGGTGCAGCACACCTGGATCCTCTCCCCCGCCATGGTGAACACGGCGCGCATCGGCGTAACCCGCGGCGAAGCGCTCTATACCAATGAGGGCATCAACGCCGGCCACATCCTGGGCACCCTGGGCATC